>CALMBF010000072.1 GCA_937860145.1 uncultured Geobacter sp. | reverse complement strand
GATTATATCCCTACCCTTTCCGCCCCAGCCACTCGTACCAGGCGGCCATCCCCTCCCCGCTCCTGGCGGAGAGCTGGAAGATCCTGATGCCGGGGCTTACCCGGCGGGCCATCTCCAGGCATCTCTCCACGTCGAAATCCAGGTGGGGGAGCAGGTCGACCTTGTTGAGGAGCATGACGTCGGCGGCGTGGAACATCTGGGGGTACTTGAGGGGCTTGTCCTCACCCTCGGTGACGGAGAGGACCACCACCTTGTGGGCCTCCCCCAGGTCGAAGGAGGCCGGGCAGACCAGGTTCCCCACGTTCTCGATGAAGAGGATGTCCAGGTCGTCCATGGGGAGCTCCTCCATGGCATGCCCCACCATGTGGGCATCCAGGTGGCAGCCGGCGCCGGTGTTGATCTGCCTGGCCGGCACGCCGGTGGCGGCGATGCGGCGGGCGTCGTTGTCGGTCTGCTGGTCACCCTCGATCACCGCGCAGCGCACTTTTCCGGAGAGGTCCCGCAGGGTCCGCTCCAGGATGGTGGTCTTGCCGGAGCCGGGGGAGCTGACCAGGTTGAGGGCAAAGACCCCCCTCTCCCGGAGGAAGCGGCGGTTCCCCTCTGCCAGGCGGTTGTTCTTGGCAAGGATGTCCATCTCAACCGCCAGCTTGACGCCGCCGGCCGAATGTTCGTGGTGATGGCCACCCTCATGGTGGTGGTGATGGTCATGCTCGCCGCTCGGGCAGCCGCAGGTGGTGCACATGCTATTCTACCTCCAGGTCCTTGACCCGCAGCTCTTCGCCGCTGCGTACCTCCAGGGGGAAGGTTCCGCAGGCGGGGCAAGGGTCGAAATATGCGGTGATGGGGTGGGTCCGGTCGCAGTCCCGGCAATAGCCGGTGGCGGCAACCCGCTCGATATCCAGCCGCGCCCCCTCCAGCAGGGTGCCGCTGGTGCTGGCCTCGAAGCAGAACTCCAGGGCGTCCGGCACCACGCCGGAGAGGGTACCGATCTCCAGGGTGACGGCAAGCACCCTCCTCCCTCCGGCATGCTGCTGGCAGATGTCGACGACACCCTGGGCAATGGACAGTTCGTGCATGAATTCCCTTCCCTTCGCCAGTCAGGCTTATTCCTCGAATTTAGCAGAAATGCCCCTGGATTAGAAGAGTTATCCCGGCCGCTCACCGTATACAACACGGCATGTCGGGCCGCGACGCCGGGGGTGGACATTCAACCTTGTCTCGCTCCGGCAGCTGATGTATAACAGCGGGAATGGCCGCAGAGACTCAACGAATCAGTTTACCCCCCGGCCGGGAGAACCGGATGAACCTTAACGCCAAGCTGGTCATCATCATGCTCACCCTGCTGATCCTGGCGATGATCACCCTCTTCACCCTCAACCAGGTGAGCCAGAACAAGCTGGTCAGCGAGATCCAGGACAGCTCCACCGCCATATCCGAGATCCTGCAGAAGAGCGTCGAGGACCTCACCTCGGAGACGGAGGTGGAGACCTCCCGCCTCGCCGAATACCTCAAGGATGCCCGCCAGAAGGGGATCAACGAGATCAACATCATCAACCCGGAGGGGGAGATCATCGACTCCTCGGACCCGGCGAAGATCGGCAAGAAGCGGGAGATCAGGAAGCTCGGCAAGGGGCTGAAGGCGGTTCCCCAGGGGAAGCGGGGGATCGGCAGCTCCTCATCCCGGCCCTACAACCTGGTGGTACCGGTCATCGTCGGCGACGAGCAGCTCGGCTACGTCGAGATCGACCTGCTCCTGGACAACATCCGGGAGATCCAGCACGACAACTTCATCCGCCGCCTCCTGGCGACCTGCGTCATCTTCAGCCTCGGCACCATGCTGATCATCTTCCTCGCCCGGCGCTACACCTATCCGATCCAGCGACTGGTGCTGAAGGTCCGGAGGGTGGCGGGCGGCGACCTCTCCGTCACCGTGCCGGTCGACAGCTCCGACGAGATCGGCGAACTGGCCCAGAGCTTCAACGAGATGGTGGAACAGCTGCGGGAGCGGAAGAACCTCGAGGAGCGGCTCCACGAGGCGGAACACCTCTCCCGGGTCGGCCAGCTCGCCTCGGGCATCGCCCACGAGATAAGGAACCCCCTCAACTACATCAGCCTGGCAATCGACCATCTCAAGGACGAAGTCCGCAGCGCCTGCCCGGAAAAGCAGGCCGAGGTGGACACCATCGCCGAGACCATCAAGGAGGAGGTCCGCAAGGCCAACTACATGGTGCTCAACTTCATGAACTACGGCCGCCCCCTGAAGCTGCGCCGCACACATGTGGCCTACGGCGACATCATCGAGCGGGCCCTGACCGTGCTGCGGGAAAAGCTGGACGGGCAGAAAGTCGCCGTGCAGGTGGAGCTGGCACCCGACCTCCCCCCCCTCTACTGCGACCAGGAGCTGATCAGGAACTGCCTGTTCAACTTCATCACCAACGCTGCCCAGGCCATGCCCCAGGGGGGGACCATTACCCTGGGAGCGACCTACGCGGACGGCATCTTCCGCCTGACCTTCGCCGACCAGGGGACGGGGATCGCCCCGGAAGACCTGGAAAAGATCTTCCAGCCCTACTTCACCACCAAGGAGGCCGGCATCGGCCTCGGCCTGGCGATCACCGACAGGATCATCCGGGAGCATGGCGGCAGGATCGAAGCGACGAGCCGGGCGGGCGAAGGAACGGTCATCACCGTCCTCCTGCCGGACGGCTCCGGCGACGGCACGGCGTAGCAGATCCAGAACCATTCACGGAGAGACCGTATGACATGCAGCATCCTTGTTGTTGACGACGAAAAGGCCCAGCGCGATATCCTCCAGACCATCCTGACCAGGGAGGGGTACCGTACCGTCTCCGTGGCCAGCGGTTTCGATGCCCTGGAACGGCTGAAGGAGGAGGAGTTCGACCTGATCCTCACCGACCTCAAGATGCAGGGGATGTCGGGAATGGAGCTCCTGGAGCAGGTCCTGGCGGACAACCCCCAGCAGTGCGTCATCATCATGACCGCCCACGGCACCATCGACTCGGCGGTGGAGGCGACCCGCAAGGGGGCGTTCAACTACCTGGAAAAACCCCTCGACCGGGAGCACCTCCTCTTCACCCTGCAGCGGGCGGGGGAGCACGTGGCCCTGCTGCGGGAGAACACCGTCCTGCACAAGAAGCTGGAGGAGAAGGCCACCATCCAGGGGATCATCGGCGACCACCCGAAGATCCGGGAAGTCTTCCGCGTGGTGAACAAGATCGCCCCCACCAGCTCCACGGTCCTGGTCTACGGCGAGTCGGGGACGGGGAAGGAGCTGGTGGCCCGGGCCATCCACGAGCGGAGCCCCCGCTGCGACAAGCCGTTCTTCGCCATCAACTGCGCCGCGATCCCCGAGGCCCTCATCGAGAGCGAGCTGTTCGGCCACGAGAAGGGCTCCTTCACCGGTGCCAGCAGCCGGGAGATCGGCCTGTTCGAGGCGGCCACCGGCGGCACGGTCTTCCTCGACGAGATCGGCGAGATGAACGTCTCCCTCCAGGCCAAGCTCCTGCGCGCCATCCAGGAGAAGGAGATCCGCCGGGTGGGCGGCAAGGTGAACATCCCCGTCGACGTGCGGATCATCGCCGCCACCAACAAGGACCTGGAGCAGGAGATCAAACGGGGGCAGTTCCGGGAAGACCTCTTCTACCGCCTGAACGTCATCCGCATCACCCTCCCCCCCCTGCGGGAGCGGGGGAGCGACATCGTTGCCCTGGCGGACTTCTTCGTCAGGAAATACGCCGTCAGCACCGGCATGCCGGTGCACGCCATCTCCAAGCCGGCCCTGAAGCTGCTCCTCAACTACTCCTGGCCCGGCAACGTGCGCCAGCTGGAATCCGTGATCGAGCGGGGGGTCCTCATGGCCGAGGGGAGCAGCATCATGCCGGAGGACCTGCCGGCAGAGGTCCACGAGCTTCCCGCAGGGAGCGGCAACCTCCCCTTCGAGTTCCCCCCGGACGGCATCTCCTTCGAAGACCTGGAAAAAGACCTCATCATCAAGGCGATGGAACGGGCCGACTGGACCATCAGCAAGGCCGCTCCCCTGCTGAAGATGAGCTACAAGACCCTGCAGTACCGCCTCGAAAAATTCGGCATCACCAGGCCCCACTCCTGACATGAACCTTGTCCGCTCCGCACTGATCATGCTGCCGGTCCTCCTCTGCAGCGCCTGCACCACCCTGGTGCCCCGGGAGAACCTCCCCTACCCCCTGGCCACGGAAGAGAGCGCCGACCAGGTCAAGGTGGTCTCCATCCCCCTGCCGGTCATCGCCGCCAGCCCCAACGAGGGGGTGACCACCGGTGCCCTGGCCGCCTTCCTGGTGCATAACCGGAAGGACGAGGTCACCTCACTGGTGGCCCCCCAGCTCAACTTCAACCCCAACTTCGGCACCACCGTCTCCCTCTACGGGGCCTTCTACCCGAGCACCAGCCGGAGCGTGGAGATCAACCTCTCCCGCTCCACGAAAGTCAACGACGACTATGAGATCAAGGTGCGGGACGTCACCCTCCAGGAGGGGAAGCTGGAGCTGAACGCCTTCCTCTACCACTTCACCGACGGTTCCTCCCGCTTCTTCGGCTTCGCATCGGGCTCGACGAAGGACGGCGAGACCAACTACGCCAACCGTGAGGACGGCTTCACGGTCACCGCCACCTGGCCCCTCTACAAGCACACCTCCCTGCAGGTGGGGGAACGGCTGCGCACGGTCGCCATCGACCGGGGGGCCGTCACCAGCCTCCCCTACATCAAGGACCGCTTCACCGTCGCCGAGATCCCCGGGCTGGACGGCTTCACCGCCCATGCCCAGAAGCTGGCCCTGGTCTACAGCACCCTCGACTCACCCACCATCCCCTCCTACGGCGGCTTCGCCAAGGTCTCCGTGGAGGGGAGCATGCGGTTCCTCGGCAGCGACGAAAACTACCGCCACTACGAGGTGGAGGCCAAGGGGTTCGTGCCGAAGGACGAGGCGAAACGCTTCATCACCGCCTTCCGGGTCCTCTACAACCAGACCCTGGGGGACGCGGTCCCGTTCCTGGAACGGAGCATCCTCGGGGGGGAGAACTCCCTGCGCGCCTACGGCCGCAACCGCTTCATCGACTCCAGCTGCCTCCTGATCAACCTGGAGGAGCGGGTCCGCCTCTTCCGCTGGGAGATCTTCGACGTCACCGCCGACTGGGAACTGGCGCCGTTCATCGACACCGGGGCGGTCATGAAGTCCCTCGCCAGCATCAAGGGGAACAGCTTCCAGTTCAGCCCCGGCGTCGGGATCAGGGCGGTGGTACGCCCCAACATCGTCGGCAGGATGGATATCGGCTGGGGAAACGAGGGGGTGGCGGTGTTCGTGGGGCTGGGGTATCCGTTCTGAGAATGGTGACGGATGGCTGGATACGGAAGAATCAGGATGGTTACCATGACCTCCGAACGGGTCAGATATCCAGAGGGCTCCGCGCCTCCTTGATGGTCCGCACCGGCACGCAGTGGGTGTAGATCATCGTCGTTTTCAGGCTGGCATGGCCGAGCTTCTGCAGGCACTCGAACAGCCGCAGGCCGCAACCAAACAAGAGCTTCACAATCAGGCTGTACGGGTGGTAGAGGTGGGCAAGAATGCTGTCGATCTCCTCCCGCGACAGAACTGTCGGAATGTAGAGCGACTTCTTCGCCCGCGGTACGTCGCACAGCACGCCGAAGTCACGCTTCAGGGCATGGCGGAACAGGAACAACAACGAATTGAACGCCTGGTTCTGGGTCGAGGCCGCCACGTGGCACTTCACTAACAGAGGAACGACTCCGGCTATAGAAATATCGGTCGATATAGTCAGGCAAGAGTAAGTTCAGACCCTACAGCTAAACCGTCTTGGAACATGAGTTCCTCGTCGGCACTATAGAGTTTTTCAAGAGTGTTCATACAGCTCCAGCCCTTTTTAATGCGGTGTCTGCGCTTCCTTTCTGCCCACCATATTGTCACCACGTGTAATACGGTTTTCGATCACCGAGGATGAAGCGCGTCAAATCTACGGTATCGATGACTAGGCAGAACGCGTTGGTGGCGATGAGCATTAAGAGCCAGACGTGAAAGGCATTTTCCGCCACTGGATGTGCGTCAAGGCGGAGCGCTAACCAGGTGATCATCGGCACCCAGATGAAATGCGTTACGCCGAGCAAACGGATGAAGCGTTTGCGCTGATAGATCAGCGCCTGAGCGAGCACGGCCAATCCGACGGCGCCCAGTACGACTTGAGCTTCTATGTGTGTAATGAACAGCACGCCTGCCGCGTTGACTGCGACCAACCATGCCACCCAGATTCGCTGCACCAGATGGAACCGAAGGAACACGATTCCGAATAGTTCAAGTATCGACCGCGGGACACTGATCCCTAATTGATTATTTGCCATGGTGTTCACCTCCCATGTGCTTATCTTATCTCTATTCCAGATTATATATCCTATACTAATTATTCGAGACCTTTGTATTGCCCTGATGACTGACCTCGTATCTCGCTGTAATTACATGTGTGTGCTGATTAACGAAGGCGCAAAACATTTTGTACACCATGTCACCCATAATTCTGACATCGGCGGAACTGACCCGGTCAACAAATAGTAGACATTGCTCAACATTTAGCCTAAGAATGCCCAACACGCGGCGACAGCGGTCCGCTGACGCTCCGCCGCTGGCGCCTTGAGACGTTAGCCAGAGAATAAAATGAAAAAACAAATACCTGGAGCTACCATAACTCTCGAACGTGATGCTGGCAGCAGTATCATGTTCCGAGTCGGCTTTGAAGTTGGACAAGAAGAGATAGCAGTAAGAGGATTGTTGGACATCTTGTCAATCAGCAAGGAATTAGGGATCGTTGACCCAGACAATCTGGAGTGTTCGCTTGATGTTCGCAAAACACCAGATGGATTCATGATCAAAAGAGGATACCATGGTAGCAATGGAACCTGGCGAACCGCGACGGGCGAAGAGGCCTTTGAGTGGCTTATACGTGGGGCAATCTATGCTGCCAAAACGCTACGGAAAGGCTATGGCGGACTGCTGATTGAACGTAACTAGTGGCATTAATAATGATAGCGACAGGCGATAACTACGATCTCTGTTTCTTCCACTTGGTAGACAAGCCGATGCTCCCGGTCAATTCTGCGAGACCAGCAACCGGCAAGCTGAAAACGGAGAGGTTCGGGTTTGCCAGTTCCCTCAAAAGGGGTTCGCCGCATTTCTTCAAGAAGCGCCAAGACCCGTTCGGCCAGGCGTTTATCAGTTTTCAACCAATAGCGCAGGTCGTCAAGAGCAGTCGGTGTGAAAGTAACATTCATAGCCCAAGAGCATCCATGGGGGTTCGCTTTCCAGACTTTGCCTCTTTGAGTGATTGCAGTAGTCGTGCAGCATTGGCAGGACTGGAAAGCAAATAGTCGCTCTCCATGATGGACTCATAGTCTTCCAAGCTTACTAGAACCACGCTCTCACCCTTTCGACGCGTGATGAGGATCGGTTCGTGGTTGTTGCAAGCATCGTCCATGACATTCTTAAGATCGTGGCGTGCTTCACTGTATGTGATTGCCTGCATATGAACCTCCATAATGACAAGATATTGTACAATAACATGTACGGGTTAAACTTTCAAGGGTAACAACCGAATTCCAACTTGCGGCTGACCAGACCGCCCGGAAAGACTGGGCGGGCTGGTCAGCGCCCACGCCGTTGACGTCATAAGAGAATGAACAAAAAAGCATCGATACTGTCATCCGAAAGGAGCACCGCCATGAAAGTAGTCGCCATCAACGGCAGCGCCCGCAGGGACGGCAACACCGCCCTGCTGATTGGCCACGTCTTTGCCGAACTGGAGAAGGAGGGGATCGAGACGGAGATGATCCAGCTTGCCGGTGAGACCATCAGGGGGTGCACCGCCTGTTACCAGTGCTTCGCCACGAGGGACATGCGCTGCGCCGTCAGCACCGGGAGCGGCGACATCGTCAACGAAGGCATTGCCAAGATAGTCGCGGCGGACGGGATGCTCATCGCCTCCCCCACCTACTTTGCCGATGTCTCTGCCGAGACCAAGGCGATCATCGACCGGGTCGGCATGGTCGGCCGGGCCAACCCGGGGCTCTACCGGCGCAAGGTGGGGGCAGCCGTGGTTGCGGCACGCCGGGCCGGCGCCATCCACGTCTTCGATACCATCAACCACTTCTTCCTGATCGGCGAGATGATCGTCCCCGGTTCCAGCTACTGGAACGTCGGCGTGGGGCGGAACATCGGCGAGGTGGAGAGCGACCAGGAAGGGGTGACGACCATGGCCGAACTGGGGAAGAACATGGCCTGGCTGCTCAAAAAGCTCAGCGCCTGACCTGTCCCGCCCCCTCACGTGCCAGGACGATGTCGCCGTACCAGGCGGTGGCCCGGCCACCGGTGTTGTCGCTGTCGGTCATGACGGCGACCGCACCGAGGGTCCCGGGCTCCTCGCCGAACAGGCGACGGTAATCTGCCAGGTAGTTCCGCTCCTCGTTCACCCAGACGCCGCTGCCGGCATCGCCCGATTCCACCGCCACGACCATCACCCGCCCGGTGTAGGCGCTCGGCAGGGACTCCCCCTTCCCGAGACTCCCCGACCAGACATAGACGATCGACCGGGACTGCCAGAAGAAGAAACCGGGGAACACCACGTAGACCCTGGCGGCAAAATCGTCCCCCTCCTTGCTCCGGGCGTTCTCCCCCCTGACGGTGCCGGCAACCTTCCACGACCAGCGGAGCAGGGGGTACTCGCGGGGATTCACCTTCACCCGGTGATAGTATCCCGATGCGCTCCCCCGGCTTTCCGCCTGCAGCACCCGGCGTCCCCCGTCGGTGACGATCCGGTACTCCGTCACCCCCTTGAAACCCTTGGACTCCCACCCTTCCAGGGAGCCGGCGCTGAACCTGCCGACCTCCAGGATGTCGGTGCCGGCTTCGCCACCGCCCCGGACGAGCAGCAGAAACAGCAGACCCGCCAGACAGGCCGTGCGCCCGGCCGCGTTCATTGTGACAGCCTGCGCCTGAAGATCAGCACCGCCGCCACGAAGCTGACGAGGGCGGTGAGCCAGATGTTGGCCGCGAAGAGGGGGGAGAAGGTGCCGGCAACGATGGTCCGGCGTGCCCCTTCGAACAGGGCGGTGGTGGGGAGATAGCTCACTGCGGCGGCGACACCCGCCGGGTAGGAGCTCAGGGGGAAGAAGAGGCCGGACATGAAGATGAGGGGCATGATCAGGACCGCCTCCACCCGGCCGATGGTCTCCGGCTTGTCCATGAGGGTGCCGCTGATGACCCCGGCGCAGGAGAAGAAGGCCGAGCCGGGGATGTAGAAGGCGAGGTAGGCGAGGAAATGGGCCGGGGCGAACCTGAAGGGGGTGATGGCGAAGATGACCACCGCCACGGCCGCCCCCTTCACCAGCCCGTGGGTGAAACCGGAGAGGAGCTTGCCGATGACGATCTCCGTCACCGACACCGGCGTGACCCGGTAGGATTCGATGGTGAACTGCACCCGCCGGTGGAACCAGAGGCTCCAGACGCTTTCGCTGTAGGCGGCATTGACGGCGGTCATGGTGATCAGGCCGGGGGCGATGAAGATGCTGTAGGGTACACCGTCCACCAGGCCGATGTACCCCTTCATCCCGATGCCGAAGGCCAGGTAGATGGTGAGGGGGTAGGCGACGACCGCCACCAGCTCGGAGAGGATGCTGCGGCGCAGGACCAGCATGTCCCGCCGCCAGATTGCCAGTGAGCCCCCCAGGTTCATTCCCGCACCCCCGTGCCGGTCAGGCTGATGAACACCTCTTCCAGGGACCTCTCCCGGAGGGAGATGCGGCGGACATCGGCGCCGTTCAGGGCGGCCAGCACCTCGGAGAGGCATTCCCACCGCTCCAGGGAGACCTCCGCACGGCAGCCGTCCACGGCGAGCTCCCGCACGCAGGCCAGGGCCTGGAGAGACGCCATGAACCGCTCGCCCCCGGGGGCGAGCTCGATCTCGTAGACCACGCCGCCGCTCAGCTGGGC
>CALMBF010000071.1 GCA_937860145.1 uncultured Geobacter sp. | reverse complement strand
GGAAGGTCAGGAGCCACCCTCCCCCCAGGACCAGGCTGACCTGCTCGCTGACCACCCCACCCTCCACGGGGGTGAGCATCTTCAGGACCACGAACAGGTACTGCTCGTACTCCTCCGCCTTGGGACGCTGGTCCGTGTTGGCGATATCCTCCAGCACCAGAGGGTGAATGCCGAAACAGTCGCCCAGCCTCTTCAGGAGCTCCAGGCGGCCGATACCCTCCACGTCCACCCAGGTAACCGCCCCGTCAGGGGGGGGGAGAAGACACTCCCCCTCCAGGTCCGGATGGGTAATCTCCAGCGACTCCCGGTCGAAGGTGATCACCTCCGTCCGGGGGGCAGCCTGCCGCACCTCGCCGATGTGGACCACGCTCCCCGGCGCCATGCCGGCCTTGCGGGAGCGCTTCTTGAGCAGTTTTTTCACGGCCACCTCCCTCCTGTCCCGACCACTTCCAGACTCACCGGTCTCAGTGGGCCTCGCTCCAGTTGCGCCCGTGGCTGAGGTCCACCTTCAGCGGCACCACCAGCGGCACGGCCCGCTCCATCTCGTGGGCCACCAGCAGCTCCATCTGCAGCAGTTCTGCCTCAGGGACTTCGAAGACCAGTTCGTCGTGCACCTGCATGATGAGCCGGCTTGAGAGCCCCTCCCGCTGGAGACGGGCGGAGATGTTGACCATGGCCCGCTTGATGATGTCCGCCGCCGACCCCTGGATCGGATAGTTGATGGCGTTGCGCTGGGCAAAGGAGCGGACGGTGAAGTTGCTGCTCCCGATGTCCGGGATGGGGAGCCGCCGCCCGAGGAGGGTGGTGACATACCCCTGCTCCTCCGCCTGGCGGACGCACCCCTCCAGGAAGGCGATGGCCCCGCTGTGCCGGGCCTTGTAGCTGTCGATGAACTCCTCCGCCACCCGCCGGGCCACCCCCAGCTGCTTGGCCAGGCTGAAGGCGCTCTGGCCGTAGATGACCCCGAAGTTGATGGTCTTGGCCTGGCGGCGCATCTCCGGGGTCACCATCTCGGGGAAGAGGCCGAACACCTCGCTGGCGGTGCGGGTATGGATATCCTCGTCCCGGGCAAAGGCGTCGCAGAAGACCGGGTCGTTCGACAGGTGGGCCAGCACCCGCAGCTCGATCTGGGAATAGTCGGCGGAGATCAGGCAGTGCCCCTCCCGTGCGATGAAGGCGTGGCGGATCAGGCGCCCCTCCTCGGTGCGGACCGGGATGTTCTGCAGGTTGGGCTCCGAGGAGGAGAGCCGGCCCGTCGAGGTCACCGCCTGGTTGTAGGAGGTGTGCACCCGGCCGCCGGCGTCGACCAGCCGGGGGAGTGCGTCGCTATAGGTGGATTTCAGCTTGGACAGGCCCCGGTACTGGAGGATCAGGGAGGCGATCTCGTACCCCCCCTCCGCCAGGCGCTCCAGCTCCTCCACGTTGGTCGACCAGCCGGTCTTGGTCTTGGTCTTCTTCCCCGTGGGGAGCTTCATCCGCTCGAAGAGGATCTCCCCCAGCTGCTTCGGGGAGTTGATGTTGAACGGCTCCGGCGCCAGGGAGCAGATCCGCTCCTCCAGGGAGGCCAGTTCCCCCCCGAACCGTGCCGACAGCTCCCCCAGCAGGGCCAGGTCCAGCTTGACCCCGGCCAGCTCCATCTCCGCCAGGATCCGCACCAGGGGCATCTCCAGCCCGTGGAACAGGTCGGCCATCCCCTCCGCCTCGACCTTGGGGAGCAGGATGCGGTGGATGAGGAACGTGGCATCCGCATCCTCGCAGGAGTAGCGGCCGGCCGTTTCGATCTCCACCTCGGCGAACCCTTTCTGCTCCTTCCCCTTGCCGGTGACCTCGCTGTAGCTGAGCATCTTGTGGTCCAGCAGCTCCACCGCCAGGGAGTCCAGCCCCTGGCTCTGGCGGCCCGGGTTGTGCAGGTAGGCGGCGATCATGGTGTCGCACCAGATGCCGGCGATGGCGATACCGTAGCGGCGCAGCACCTGGTAGTCGTACTTGATGTTCTGTCCGATCACCCGGCGGGTCGGGTCGGTCAGGAGGGGGCGCAGGCCGTCCAGCACCCTCTCCAGGGGGAGCTGGCCGGGGACCAGGGATACGGCCGCCATTCCCGTGGCAAAGAGTCCCCCCTCCCCCCCGGGGGGAGGGGCGGGGCGAGGGGCGACATGCCCCACCGGGATGTAGAACGCCTCGTGCTCCCGGCAGGAAAGGGAGATGCCGACGATCTCCGCCTCCAGCACGTTGAGGCTGGTGGTCTCCAGGTCGATGGCAAAGGCTTCGGCAGCGGCAAGCTGTTCCAGCAGGCGGCCGAGATCGACCTCGGTCGTGACGATGCGGTACGCATCCGTGGCCAGGGTGGACTGGCTGGTCAGCTCCTTCATCAGGGTGGTGAAGCCGTACTCCTTGAAGAGCCCCGCCAGGCGGGTATTGTCCGGAGGAGAAGCGGCAAACTCGGCAAAGGAGTACTCCAGCGGCACCCGGTCGTCCACCGTCGCCAGCCGGCGGGAGAGGCGCGCCTGGTCGGCGAACTCCCGCAGGCGCTCGCCGGTCTTCCCCTTCACCTCGACCGCCCGCTCCAGCAGGAGATCGAGGGAACCGAACTCCTGGATCAGCTTGGCGGCGGTCTTCTCCCCCACCCCGGGGATGCCGGGGATGTTGTCCGAGGTGTCGCCGGCCAGGCCGAGGATATCCGTGACCCTCTCGGGCCCCACGCCGAAACGCTCCACCACCTCCGCGGGACCGCTCTCCTTGTCCTTCATGGTATCCAGCAGCCGGACGGAGTCGGTGACGATCTGCATCAGGTCCTTGTCGCCGGTCACCACCGTCACCTGCACCCCGCGCTCGCGACACTCCCGGGCAAGGGTGGCGATGATGTCGTCCGCCTCGAAACCGGCCAGTTCCAGTGCCGGGATGTTGAAGGCCCGTACCATCTCCTTGATCGGTTCGATCTGGGGGCGGAGGTCGTCGGGCATGGCCGCCCGGTTGGCCTTGTACTCGGGGTAGATCTCCGTGCGGAAGGTGGTCCGGCCGGCATCGAAGATCACGGCCACGTGGTCGGGAGAGCGATCCTTCAGCACCTTGAGGAGCATCTGGGTGAAACCGTAGAGGGCATTGGTGGGGAAGCCGCTCGGCGAGGAGAGGTGGCGGATGGCGTAGTAGGCCCGGTAGATGTAGGAGGAGCCGTCGATGAGGTAGAGGGATGGGGGGCCGGCCATTACCCTTCCTCCCTGGTGAAGAGGACGAAGGCCATGGAGGGGCGCTTCTGGGACTCCCGCATGGCGAAGTGCATGCCGTCGTACTGCCACCCCTTGCCGGTCCACTCGTTGATGACCTCTTCCAGCATATCCTCGGAGACCGTGGAGACTTCGACCACCTTGTACTTGAGCATGTACCCCCCTTGAAGCGTTATCCCCGCATACTACCCCAGACCGCTCGCCTGCTTCAAGAACCCAGTGAGGCTGCCTTGATTTTTCATCAAAGCCTGCTTATATTTGTAGTGTAAAATCCCGTGGAGGAGGTGGGTGACTATGGCAATCGTCAAGTACAACCCGTTCAGAGAGCTTCGCACCATGCAGGAACAGATGAACCGGATGCTGGACATGGCCTGGAACAGCGAGTTCGGCGAGGAGCTGAAAGAGGGGGTCTGGCAGCCGCCGGTGGACATCTACGAGGACGAGAAATCGGTCATCATCAAGGCGGAGATTCCCGATGTGGACCAGAAGGATATCGAAGTGAAAATCGAGGGGAACACCCTGACGCTGAAGGGGGAGAGGCGGCACTCCTCGGACATCAGGAAGGAAAACTACTACCGGGTGGAGCGCTGCTTCGGCCAGTTCCAGCGCAGCTTCTCCCTCCCCCAGTCCATTGACCGGGACAACATCCAGGCCACCTGCGACAAGGGGGTCCTGACCATTACCCTCCCCAAGCTGGATGAGGAGAAGCCGAAACAGATCACCGTGGAAGTGAAGTAATCGGGTTCGGGGCTCGGGGTCCGGGGTAAAAACTTTGCCCTCAACCCTCAGCCCCCTCCCCTCTAGTTCATGCTCCCCGACCGGTACCCATCCAGGTCAACCGTCACATACCTGAAACCGATCGTTCTGAATGTTGCGACGACCTCCCGGCGCAGGTCGCCGGCCAGGAGCCGTGGCAGCTCTTCCTCGGGGAGCTCGATCCGGGCGGTGTCGCCGTGGTGTCGCACCCGGTAGACCCTGAAACCGCGGGCAGCGAGATGATCTTCCGCGGCTCTCACCATGGCCAGGCCGGCAACGGTTATCTCCATGCCGTAGGGGAAGCGACTGGCAAGGCATGCCATGGAGGGTTTGTCCCAGGTGGGGAGCCCGAGTTCGCGGCTCTTGGCACGGATGTCCCCCTTCCCCAGCCCCGCTTCCAGCATCGGGCTCCTGATCCCCAGCTCCTCGAGCGCCCTCTTGCCCGGCCGGTAATCGGCCAGGTCATCCAGGTTGCTCCCCTCCACGACCGCCCCGAGCCCCTCCTCTGCGGCGATCGCCAGGCAGCGCTTCATCAGCTCCACCTTGCAGAGGTAGCAGCGCTCCCGGGGGTTGGCGGCCAGTTCGGGCAAGGAGAGGGGATCCATCGCCAGCACCAGGTGCCTGGCGCCCATACGCCCGGCCAGCTCCCTGGCCCCGTCGAGTTCGCCGCTGGGGGAAAAGGGGGAGTCCACGGTCAGGGCAACGGCCCGGCTCCCCAGGGTGTCGACCGCCATCTTCAGCAGGAACGTCGAGTCGACCCCGCCGGAAAAGGCGACGAGAACGGACCCCGCAGCCCGGAGGATCTCCTGCAGATGGGCACATTTTTCCTGGAGTGAGTGCATGGGGATGGTCAAATCTGGTAGACGAAGCGGAGGTCCTGCTCCCTGCTGACCCCCATGGACGCCCCCCGGTCACAGAGGTCCTTGAGGGTGAGGGTGGCGAAGAAGTCTCCCAGGTTGGCGGCAGCCTCGAGCCAGACCGACTGGGTCACGCAGACCCCGTCGAACTCGCACCCGGTCTTCTTGCGCCCCTTGGAAGCACATTCGACCAGGAGCAGGTCCCCCTCGGTCGCCTGGATGATCTCCTTCAGGGTGATTTCGCCCGGTGCCCGGGCGAGCATGTACCCCCCCTGGGGGCCGCGCTTGCTCTTCAGTATCCCCCCCTTCTTCAGGGACTGGAAGATCTGCTCGAGATAGCGTTGGGAGATATGCTGCCGCCGGGAGATGTCCTGGATCTGGGTCGGGGCGGTACCGCAGTTGTAGGCGATATCGAACATGGCGCGGAGGCCGTACCTGCTCTTCGTGGATAAACGCATAGAGTACCTCCTGACAGTACAACTCAGTATGTACATTCAACTAGCAACACTGTCAAGAATTATCGAAACCGTACCATCCGAGACATTTCGGGCGGTTACCAGGTTATTTCAGGAGGGTCGACCCTGCCGAGCAGCTTGATCTCCCCGTCCTCGACGCGAAAGGAGTCGCCGATCTGGTTTACCCAGGCGTCCCCCTCCTCCAGGGGGGCAGGGACCTCCCTCCTCCCCAGCCATACCTCTTCCCCGCCGATCAGGGCAAACCAGTCAAGGTTGCCGGTCATCCAGATTCTCGTTTTCAGTGCCATACAAGCCCCTTGTGTGTGATAGGAAATTGTTGACACAAATATGCAAACAGGTCAAGGGGCACCTGTTTTTTCTTGTTGCCTCGTCCCATTTTTGGTATCAACGAAGGGTTACCTATTCAATCACCAGGGGGGCTACCCATGAAGTTTACGAAGATGCACGGCGCCGGCAATGACTACGTGTACGTCGACTGCTTTGCCGAACAGGTTGACAATCCGACCGAGGTCGCCATCAAGGTTTCCAACAGGAATTTCGGCATCGGTTCCGACGGCCTGATCCTGATCATGCCCTCGGACAAGGCGGACGTCAGGATGCGGATGTTCAACTCCGACGGCTCCGAATCGGAGATGTGCGGCAACGGCATCCGCTGCGTGGCCAAGTACGCCTACGACCACGGCATCGTGACCAGGAAGGAGATCACCGCCGAAACCGGTGCGGGGATCCTCACCCTGCAGCTCCTCACCGGCAGCGACGACAAGGTCGAGCGGGTGCGGGTGAACATGGGCAAGCCCCGCCTCACCAAGCAGGAGATCCCGATGCTCGGGGAACCGGTTGACGCCCAGACCGTGGGCCAGCCCCTCAACATCCTCCACACCGTGTTCAACATCACCACCGTCTCCATGGGGAACCCCCACTGCGTCATCTTCGTGGACGACGTGGAGAACTTCCAGGTGGAGAAGTACGGCCCGCTGATCGAGAACCACGACATCTTCCCCCGCCGCACCAACGTGGAGTTCGTCCAGGTCATCTCCCGCACCGAAGTCCGCCAGCGGACCTGGGAACGGGGCGCGGGTGAGACCCTGGCCTGCGGCACCGGCGCCAGCGCCGTCTGCGTGGCCGGGGTGCTCAACGGCCTGACGGACAAGAAGATCCTCAACCACCTCTCGGGCGGCGACCTGGAGCTGGAATGGGCCGAGGACGGCCATCTCTACATGACCGGCCCGGCAGCGGAGGTTTTCTCCGGCGAAATCACACTATAACCCTGGCTCAAGGCTGAGGGCTCTAGGCTCTGGGCAAAAACACCCCGAGCCCCGAGCCTACTATGACCCACTGTCCCATGTGCACCAAGTGGGATGACGAGCCGTCCCATCGGATCGCCGAACTGGAGCACTGCTACGTCACCCTGAACGCCGACCAGTTCTTCCCCGGCTACTGCTTCGTCTTCACCAAGAACCATGTCACCGAGCTGTTTCTCCTGGACAAAACGAGCCGGTGCGCGATCATTGAAGAGGTGAACCGGGTGGCAGCAGCGGTGTATGCCGTCTTCACGCCGACCAAGATGAACTACGAGCTCCTGGGGAACATGGTACCCCACATGCACTGGCACATCGTCCCCCGCTTCACCACCGACCCCCTCTGGCCCCGGCCCATCTGGAGCGAGCCCCACACACCCCTGACCCTCTCCCCGGCGGAGATCTCCGCCCGTACCGGACTGATCCGTACCAAGCTGCAGCCATAACAAGGAGGAGCCCATGGACTATCTCGGCGCCCACATGTCCATCAGCGGCGGCATTCACCTCGCCCCCGGCAGGGGGAAGGATGCCGGCTGCTCGGTGATCCAGGTCTTTACCCAGAACTCCAACCAGTGGCGGGGCAGGATGCCGACCGACAGCGACGTGGCCCTCTTCCGGGAAAAGTGGCAGGAGTCGGGCCTCCTGGAGGTCGTCTCCCACGACATCTACCTGATCAACCTGGCCTCCGCCCCCGGCGACACCAGGGAGAAGAGCATGGTCGCCTTCCGCGAGGAGATGGAGCGCTGCTCCCGTCTCGGCATCGGCAAGATCGTCATGCACCCCGGCTCCCACCTGGGAGAGGGAGAAGAGACCGGCCTGAAACGGATCGTCGAGGCGTTCGACACCCTGTTCGAACTGGCACCGGATTTTACGGTGAAGATCCTCCTGGAAAACACCGCCGGCCAGGGGACCAACCTGGGACACCGGTTCGCCCACCTGCAGGCGATCATCTCCGGCAGCAGCCATCCGGAGCGGTTCGGCGTCTGCCTCGACACCTGCCATGCGGTGGCCGCCGGCTACGATCTCCTGACCCCTGAAGGGTACGCCGCCACCTTTGCCGAGTTCGACGAACTGGTCGGCCTGGAGCGGCTGGCCTGCTTCCACCTCAACGATTCCAAGAAGGGGCTCGGCTCCCACGTGGACCGGCACGAGCACATCGGCCAGGGGGAGCTGGGGCTGGAGCCGTTCCGGATGCTGTTGAACGACCCCCGCTTCGCAGCGGTCCCGAAGATCCTGGAGACCCCCAAGGGGGACAATGACGAGATGGACCGGGTCAACCTGGCAACCCTGAGGAGCCTCATCGCGTAACAGGGAGGACGACGCATGGAAAAGAAGATAGAAATCATCCAGGCCGACATCACCACCCTGGCGGTCGATGCCATCGTCAACGCCGCCAACAACACCCTCCTGGGTGGCGGAGGGGTGGACGGCGCCATCCACCGGGCAGCGGGTCCGCAGCTCCTGGCCGAGTGCGCCACCCTGGGGGGGTGCGAGACCGGCGACGCCAAGATCACCGGGGGGTACCGCCTGCCGGCCCGCCATGTCATCCACACCGTCGGCCCGGTCTGGCACGGCGGCACCCGCGGGGAACCGGAACTGCTCCGCTCCTGCTACCGCCGCTGTTTCCAGCTGGCCCACGAGCACGGCCTCACCTCCCTCGCCTTCCCGGCCATCAGCTGCGGCGTCTACGGCTACCCCATGGAGCAGGGGTGCCGGATCGCCCTGGAGGAGGCCCGCCGCGCCCTGGCTGAACACGGTGAGCTGCAGCGGGTGGTCTTCACCCCCTTTGGCGATGCGGCGGCGCGCATTTATCGGGAAACACTGGAAGACTTATCTGCCTAGGAGGTTATCGTGAAACGAGTCGTTCTACTGGTTATGGGCGCAGCCCTCATGGCCGTTACCGCCTGCAGCGCGGAAAAGGGGAAGGAACAGTTCGACACCGCCCAATTCGAGGAGAAGCAGAACAACAGGGACCACGCCATCCAGCTCTACGAAGAGATCGTGCGCACATACCCCGACTCCCCCTTTGCCGCGAAGGCCAGGGAAAGGCTTGCCGCCCTCAAGGGGGGGAAATGAAAGCGGTCATCCAGCGGGTGAGCAGTGCCCGGGTGACCGTTGAGGGCGAAACGGTGGGAGAGATCGGCGTCGGCACCGTGGTGCTCCTGGCCGTGGAGCAGGGGGACAGCGAACGGGACGCCGACTGGCTGGCGAAGAAGATCGCCGAGTTGCGGATGTTCAGCGATGAGAACGACAAGATGAACCTCTCCCTCCAGGATGTCGGGGGGAGCATCCTGGCCATATCCCAGTTCACCCTGGCGGGGAACTGCACCAAGGGGAGACGCCCCTCCTTTGTCGCCGCCGCCCCTCCGGACGAAGGGAAGAGGCTGTACGAGTACTTTGTCGCCAGGACCGTGGAGACGGGCATCCCGGTGGCAACAGGGGTCTTCCAGGCCGACATGAAGGTCAGCCTGACCAATGACGGGCCGGTGACCTTTATCCTGGAAAGCCCCGGGAAACCGTGACCAGCGACCTTCTGAAAACAACCCTTGAGAGGTTGTACGCCGCCCGCTCCCGGCAGCACCTCCGGAACGATCCCCTCTCCTTCTGTCACCGCTTCCGGGACCCCCGGGACCAGGAGGTCGCCGGGCTGATCGCCTCCTCCTTCGCCTACGGCAACGTGAAGATCATCCTCCGCAACCTGGAGTCGGTCTTTGCCGCCATCGGCCCGTCGCCGCGCCGCTTCGTGGAAACGTTCGCCCCGGAAGAGGGCCTGCGTCGCTTCGCGGGGTTCAAGCACCGTTTCAACGACGGTCGCGACCTCTGCGCCCTTTTTCTGGCCATCCGCACGATGCTCGAAGAAGCGGATTCCATCGAGACCTTTTTCCTGGCCGGCCTTGGCCCGACAGACAGGGACATTACCGGCGCCCTGAACGAGTTCTCCGCCGCCCTGCTCGCCCTCGACTACTCGGCCATCTTCGGTTCGGCCACCCCCCCCGGGGACTCGTACTTTTCCTTCTTCTTCCCCTCCCCGGCCTCCGGAAGCGCCTGCAAACGCCTCTGCATGTACCTGCGCTGGATGGTCCGCCCCAGCGACGGCATCGACCTGGGGGTCTGGCACACGGTCTCTCCGGCACAGCTGGTCATCCCCGTGGACGCCCATATCCAGAGGATCGGCCGGCTGCTGGGCTTCACCTCCCGGAAGCAGGCCGACTGGAAAATGGCCCGGGAGATCACCGCCGCCCTCCGGGCCCTCGACCCGGCTGACCCGGTGAAATACGACTTTTCCCTCTGCCACCTGGGGATTTCCGAGGGGTGCGACGGCACCACCGCGGAACGTTGCCAGCTCTGCGCCATCGCCGGCATCTGCCCGAGGAGAGACGGGTGACAATTATTTAACTTGCACTATCAGACATTTACTGCGATATTGATGTGTTTTTTAGCGGGCTGACGGCCCGTTTTTTTGTTCACGTCATCAAAGGAGTCATCACATGCAGGAACTGATTCGCAACATCGCCATCATCGCCCACGTCGACCATGGCAAGACCACCCTGGTGGACGCCATGCTGAAGCACGCCGGGGTTTTCCGTGAAAACGAGGCCATCACCGAAAGGGTCATGGATTCCAACGACCTTGAGAAGGAGCGGGGGATCACCATCCTCTCCAAGAACCTCTCCGTGCACCACGGCAGGTACAAGATCAACATCGTCGACACCCCGGGCCACGCCGACTTCGGGGGGGAGGTGGAACGGGTCCTGACCATGGTCGACTCGGTGCTCCTGCTGGTCGACGCCCTGGACGGCCCCATGCCCCAGACCCGCTTCGTGCTGAAGAAGAGCCTGGACCTGGGACTGAAGCCGATCGTGGTCATCAACAAGATCGACCGCCCCGGCGCCCGCCCCGACGAAGTCGTGGACATGGTCTTCGACCTCTTCTGCGAACTGAACGCCAACGACGAACAGCTCGACTTCCCCATCGTCTACACCAGCGCCAAGATGGGGTACGCCAAGCTGGACATGAACTCCCCCTCCACCAGCATGGAGCCGCTCTTCGCCGTGGTGGAGAGCAACGTCCACCCCCCCAAGGGTGACGCCGGGGCACCGTTCCAGTTCCTGGTCACCAACATCGACTACAACGACTACATCGGCCGGATCGCCACCGGCAAGATCTACAGCGGCCGCGTCAAGACCGGGGAAAACCTGGCGGTCATCAAGCGGGACGGCACCCTGGTGAAAGGGAGGATCTCCAAGCTCCTCGGCTACGAGGGGCTGAAACAGGTTGAGATCGAAGAGGCCGTCACCGGCGACATCGTCTCCATAGCCGGCTTCGAAAGCGTCGGCATCGGCGAGACCCTGGCAAGCGCCGAAAATCCGGTAGCCCTCCCCTATGTCGCCATCGACGAGCCGACCATCTCCATGAACTTCATCGTCAACTCCTCCCCCTTTGCCGGCCGTGAAGGGAAGCTGGTCACCTCCCGCAACATCCGCGAGCGGCTCGACAAGGAGCTCCGCACCAACGTCTCCCTGCGGGTCGAGGATACCGACAATGCCGACACCTTCAAGGTCTCGGGCCGCGGCGAGCTCCATCTCTCCATCCTCATCGAGAACATGCGCCGGGAAGGGTTCGAGATGGCCGTGTCCAAGCCCGAGGTCATCCTCCGTGACATCGACGGCACGAAGATGGAGCCGATGGAATACCTCGTGGTGGACGTTCCCGCCGAGTACCAGGGGGCCATCATCGAAAAAATGGGGCCGCGCAAGGGGGAGATGACCTCCATGCAACCCATGGGGGAGACGATCCGCGTCGAGTTCATCATCCCGGCCCGGGGGCTGATCGGCCTGCGGAGCGAGGTGCTCACCGATACCCGCGGCACCGCGGTCATGACCCACACCTTCCATGACTATGCCCCGTACAAGGGGGAGATCCCGGGGAGGAAAAACGGCGTCCTCATCGCCATGGAAAACGGCGAGACGACGGCTTACGCCCTGGATGCCCTCCAGCCCCGGGGCATTCTCTTCCTCCCGCCGGGAATCGAGGTCTACGGCGGCATGATCATCGGTCAGCATGCCAAGGACAACGACCTGGACGTCAATCCCTGCAAGGGGAAAAAACTGACCAACGTCCGGGCGTCCGGCTCCGACGACGCCGTCAAGCTGGCGCCGCCGCGCATTCTCACCCTGGAGCAGGCGCTGGAGTTCATCGACGACGACGAGCTGGTGGAGGTCACCCCCAAGTCGGTCCGTCTGCGGAAAAAGGAGCTCGACCCGAACAGGAGAAAGAGGAAATAGTCCCGGCTCCGCAACTCCTTGACTTTCCCGGCTGTTTTTATTACGTTTCGTAAATGATCATTAAGGGAAACATTATGCCGGTTCACAAAAAACTATATCTCTGCCCGCTGCTCCTCTCGCTGCTCTCGGCCTGCACCTCGGTCCCCCTGGATAACCGGCCGGCAAGCATGTACAAGGAGGGGGAAAATTTTTACGCGTCCCGCAAGTATGACGACGCCATCGCCCAGTGGAAAAAGGTCAGGGAAGCCTATGCCTCGCCCGACCTCACCACCAATGCCGAGCTGAAGATCGCCGATGCGTATTTCGAGTCGGAGCGCTATATCGAGGCGACCGCGGCGTACGACGAATTCCGCAAGCTGCACCCGTCCCACGAAAAAGCGGCCTATGCCCTCTACAGGATGGGGCTGTCGAGCTACTACCAGATCACCGGCATCGATACCGACCAGACACCGCAGAAGAACACGGTCACGTATCTCGACGAGTTCCTGCACAAATATCCCAAGTCGGAATATGTCGCGGACGCGAAGGAGAAGCTTGACGCCACCATCACGCAGCAGTTGCAGCACGAGCAGTATGTGGCACGGTTCTACTACCGCACGGAAAAATACGACGCGGCCATCAAGCGACTCGAGGATGCGCTGGCAGCGTATCCGAAAAACCCGACCCACGACGAGACCTATTACCTCCTCGGCGCCGCCTGCCTGAGAATCGGCAAGCTGGACAAGGCCAAGGAGGCGTTCAACAGGCTCTCATCCGAGTTCCCCGGCAGCCCCTACATCATGGACGCCAGCAAGCTGCTGGAAAAGTATTACTGACCCATCCTCCCGCCTCCCCATGAAAAAAGCCCGCTTCACGACGTGAAGCGGGCTTTTCCGTATCTCCTGCCGATGACGGCTATTTCTTCTTGTCTATCGCCTCGTTCAGCAGGGCAACGCCATCCTTGGCCGCCTTGATGGCAAAGGTCAGGGTGTCGCGGGCTAGGTCCGGGTTGTGGAAGCCGTCCGAGTTTTCCGCGGTCCAGAATTCCCACTGCACGTGGGCCTCTTCATGCTTCTCCCTCGCCTTGGCCAGGACATCTTCCGGGACGCCGGCCCGCTTGGCAACGGTATAGGTATCGATCAGGCGACCGATCCAGTACTCTGCCTTGCGCATCTTCCCCTTGGTGTAGTTCTGCACCGCCTCGATCTGGTAGAGCTTCTGCTCCACCGTCGCCTTGGGATGGCAGCCGAGACAGGCCTCCTTCACGTGGCTCTTCGGCCGGATCACCCCGTGGGTCGAGAACATCTTGCCGTCCTTACCCTTCTGCTTCGGCATGTGGCACTGGTGGCACTGGACCCCGGCCCTGTCGTGGACACTCCCGGCGAATGCCTCGGCCTCGGGGTGCTGCAGCTTGATCAGGCGGGCACCGGTCACAGCATGCTTAAAATCGTAGAAATCAAGTTTCTTGTAGTGGGCCAGCAGCTCCTTGGCGTTCTTGAGCGGGAAGTGGTTGGTCCGCTGGTCGGCATACCCCACCTTGGCGTTATCACTCCACTGGAACCCCGCTCCGCAGGCGTACTCCACGTGACACTGGGCACACATCAAGCGGGAATCGGTCTTTTCCATGACACCGATCTTGCGGAAGCCGCGGAAATCCATCTCTTTCAGGTCGGTCTTCCCCCCCTTGGAGAAGATGTTCCCACCCCTGTCCTTGTCGATCGCCTGGAGAAGCGCATCGCGCACCACCCGCGGCTGGGTGCCGTGGGGGTCATGACAGTGGATGCAGCCGACCGGATTGTTGGTCTCCTTGGCCACGTCGTTGACATTGGAGGTACGGTCGAACTTGGCCTTGGGGTCCTTGTCCCCCATGAACTTCCATTTGAGCACGTGGTCGGATGTCTTGCACTGGATGCAGGTGGGATTCCCGGCCATGGCCGTCTCCGGCAGCTTGGTCTTCTCCCCCTTGTCCACCAGCACGTCCCAGGTCTTGCCCGAGGTGGCATATCCCGTGACCCCGTCCTTCAGCTGGTAACGCCCCCCCTGGAAGCGGTCGACGATGAACTGGTCGACCACCATGAAGGCATGGCCACGGGGCTCATTGTGCTCGATGGTAAAGCCGTAGGGTTCGAGGAGCTTGTCCTGCATGGGCGACCGGCCCGTGGGGATCCCCTTCTCCTTGCGGGCTTGCGCCTCGTAGTTCATCTTGAAGAAGCTTTCAAACTGGTCCTTGTGGCATTTGCCGCACAGCGCCGCGTCGATGAGCGTCACCGGCTTGGTCTCCCCCATGCTCGACAGGTGCTTGTCGAGGTTGTCGTGACAGGTCTTGCAGGCAAGCTTGGCGTGCTTGGACCCCTCCTTCATCGCCTTGATCTCTTCGTGACATTCATAACACTTTGCCCGCCCGTCATTGGCCACTGTCACCGGTTTGCTCTTCGCCGCCGTGGTCAGTACCGGCAGCGACAACAGTGCTGCCGTGCCGATCAGTGCCGTGGCAAGCACGATACGTTTTTTCTGCATACTAGTCTCCTTTCACCTCTGGTTGTGTTCCTGCTGGTGCGCAATATTCCCTGAGGGCCGGCGGGTCGAGGGGACATGCGTCCCTGCACTCGCCGCACCCGTCACACTTCTCTTCAGCAACGTGTATACCCACACCGGGCCTGATCCAGAGCGCCTCCCGGGGACAGATGTCCAGACAGGCAAAGCACCCTCCACGCTGGGCCAGGCACCTGGCGTTATCCAGGACCATCCTACCCTGGCAAACGATCTCCCCACGTCCCCCGTCCCCTGCCCCTTCGCTGCGGACCGACCGGAGCAGATCCCGGCCAAAGGCGATCATCCCGCGGGTAAGGAACTCCTTGCGACCCTGGTTCACAGACATGGGATGTCAGTGCTTCCCTTTTTTACTCTTTTTGACCTTGACCTCCCCCTGGACGTGGCACTGGACGCAATCCAGCCGCTCGGGGTGAGGCGTTGCCGGAGCACCCTTGATGCCGTCCCGGTGGCAGGCAAGACACGCCTCGCCCGAGGAACCGGCCTCGACCCTGTGGGGGATCACCGGCGGAGTGCTCTCTGCCATGCGGGCGGCCTTTTCCAGATCCTCCTCCGACTCGTCGGCACGCACAGGAAGAGCGCAGGAGAGCAGCAACAGCAGGCAGAGCAGCAGACGACGCGTGGTTTTCATGGGAACCTCCTGGCTGACATGTTTCTTTATAGTGTCGTTATCATCGCACCTTGCCCAGGCCGAGTGCTCCATGGGGGCAGATGTCGATACACGAACCGCAGCGGGTGCACTCCCCCGACACGACCCGCTCCGCCGAACGGGCGAGAACGGGTTCCAGCACCTCTTCCACCGGGCAGACCCGGCTGCACTCGCCGCAGTCGTTGCAGCGTGCCGGAGCGAAGGCAACCCCGACCGGCGACAGCCGCCCGAGCAGGGAATAGAAGCCTCCCAGCGGGCAGAGGGAGCGGCACCAGACCCGCCGGGCGAGCAGCACCTCGATGGCGAGCAGGCCAGCCAGGCAGGCCGCCCCTCCGTAACTTCCGTAGGCGATTGCCCTGCTGGTCAGGCCGATGGGCGACACTGTCTCAAAGAGCGGGAGCCCCGTTACCACGGTGCACACCAGGACAAACAACAGCAGCCACTGTTTGGCCACCAGGGGGAAGGTCTTTTCACCGCCCCCCAGGAACCTCCGGAGCCGGTCCCCGGCCTCTCCCATGAGGTAGACCGGGCAGATCCAGGCACAAAAGGTCCTGCCGCCGGCAAGAAGGTAGGACAGCGCCACACCTGCCGCCGGCAGGAGCAGTGCCGCAGGGTGGACACGGGAGGCCAGGACCGCCTGCACCGCGGCCAAGGGATCGACGAGGGGGAGCCCGGCGATGTCGGCTGCTGCCAGGCTGCCGGCAAACAATGTCGTACCGGCCAGGGGAGAGGCCAGCAGCAGAACCACGGCAAGCTGGGTGCATCGTCGCGCGACTGTCCACCGCTTAAAACTCATAGTGATCGTCCTGGCGTGGCGGGCTCTTTTGCACGACAATCACCGGTCTCTCCCGGACACAGGTCTTTTCGCAGATCCCGCACCCGACGCATTTATCATGATGGACAACCGGTTCCATGATGGTATGGGTACCGGTCCGCTCGTTGTGCCTGGGCTCGATGGTTATCGCCTTGTCCATGAGGGGACAGTTGCGGTAACAGACCTCGCAGCGCAGGCCGCGCAGGGAAAGACAGTTCGCCCGGTCGACGATGACCGCCGTCCCCATGCGCACCTTTTCCACCTCCTGCACCCCCCTGTCGAGCGCTCCCGAAGGACAGGCCGTGACGCAGGGAAGATCGGGACAGAGATAGCAGGGCTCTTTACGGGGGATGATCACCGGCGTGCCGATCGCGACGCCCGCCTCCGGCCCGGCAAGCCTGATGGAACCGTAGGGGCAGACCCGTGCGCACTTGCCGCACTTCAGGCACGCACCGAGAAATCTCTTTTCTTCGAGGGCTCCCGGCGGCCGCAGCATGAACTCCCCGCCACCCGTCCGGCGCAGGTAGGGTATGCTGACAAGTCCCCCCGCCATGACCAGCCCCAGGGGGAGCGATGCCCCCCCCTTGAGAAACTGCCGCCGGGTGCAACCCGGACCCCCGTTCTGTCCATCCTTCCCCATGAGCCGCTTCCGCCTTCTATGCTTTCTCGACTTTAACGGCGCACTTCTTGTAGTCCGGCTCCCCCGATATGGGGCAGTAGGCATCGATACAGAGCTCGTTGATCAGCTTGTTCTCGTCAAAGAAGGCAACAAAGACATTGCCCCTTTCCGCCTTCCCCCTGCCGCGCAGATCGGCGGTCAGGACGATCGACCCGCGGCGGGAGGTGAGTTTCACCTTTCCCCCCTGCTTTATGCCGAGTCTCTTCGCGTCATCCGGATGCATCTCGCAGACCGCCGTACCGTAGGCCCGTTTCAGCTCGGGAACCCGGCCGGTCATGGTCCCCGTATGCCACTGCTCCAGCACCCTCCCGGTGCAGAGCCAGAACGGATACTGCTTGTCGGGCACCTCGGCAGCCGGCTCGTAGGGTCGGGCCCAGATCACCGCCCTGCCGTCGGTCGGCTTGTTCTTGTAGAACTTGACCCCCTCGCCGGCCTTCACGTAGGGGTCGTACCCCTCGGCGTAGCGCCAGAGGGTCTCCTTGCCGTTCACATAGGGCCAGCGCAGACCCCGTGCCCTGGTATAGGCCTCGTAGGGCGCGAGGTCCTTCCCCCCGACCGTGAACTTCCGGTACTCCTCGAAGATCTCTTTTTCCACGTACCTGTAAGGGAACAGGTTACCGTACCCCAGCCGCTTTGCCAGCTCGATGGTCTGCCAGAGATCATTTCTCGCCTCCCCCGGAGGGTCGACCATCTTGAACCACTGCTGGCCGCGGCGCTCGGCATTGCCGAAAAAGCCCTCCTTTTCGACCCATGACGCGGACGGGAGGATCACGTCTGCCAGCTCGGTGGAGCGGGTGGGGTAAATGTCCGACACGATGATGAAACGCCCGCCCCCCTTGCGCGCCCCTTTACGGTACCGCGACAGGTTCGGGGCCGACTGGAACGGATTCGTGACCTGGACCCAGAGGACCTTGATGTCGCCACGGTCAAGGGCGCGAAACATCTCCGTCGCATGGTAGGTCGGTTTTGCCGGAATCTTCTCTACCGGCACACCCCAGATCTCCGCGGCCTTCTTGCGGTGCTCCTCGTTCGTCACGACCATGTCGGCTGGAAGTCGATGGGTAAAGGTGCCTACTTCCCGTGCCGTTCCACAGGCGGAGGGCTGGCCGGTGAGGGACATGGGGTTCTCCCCCGGCTTGCAGATCTTGCCGGTGAGCAGATGGACGTTGTAGACGAGGTTGTTGACCCAGGTCCCGCGCACGTGCTGGTTGAACCCCATGGTCCAGAGTGAGTTCACCTTCCGTTTTTTATCAGCGTAGAGCCTGGCAACTTCTTCGATGGTGTTCACGGGAACACCGGAGAGTCTTGACACGTATTCGGGTGTATACGGCGCGAGAAACTCCCTGTACTCGTCAAAGGACATGGGCTTGGGATCGTCGGCAAACTTGAACTTGTCCTCTAGCCCGTAACCGATGTTTGTTTTCCCCTTTTTGAACACGACATGCTTCCTGATGAAACTCTCGTCATACAACTTGTCCCGCACGATGATATGGGCTATGCCATTGAGGAGTGCAAGGTCGGTCTGGGGATTGAACCGGATGTACATGTCCGCCATCTGGGAGGTGCGGGTATGACGAGTCCCGAAGTCGATGATCTTCACCTTCTGATTTTTGAGGCGGTTGTCGATCAGGCGGGAAAAGAGAACGGGGTGACACTCTGCCATGTTAGCTCCCCAGAGGAAGTAGGTATCCCCCAGGTCAAGGTCGTCGTAGCACCCCATCGGTTCGTCGCTGTTGAACGTCGACATGAACCCGGTCACCGCGGACGCCATGCAGAAGCGGGCATTCGGCTCGATGTTATTGGTGCCGATTCCCCCCTTGAACAGCTTGGCCGCGGCATACCCCTCGAATACCGTCCACTGACCCGAGCCGAAGATGGCGACCGAATCAGGTCCGTGCTTGGCGATCGACTCCTTGAACTTGCTTGCAATCAGGCTCATTGCCTCGTCCCAGGATGCTTCGACCATCCTGTTACCCTTGCGGATAAGCGGCTTTGTGAGCCGGTCCTTTCCCGAGAGGACTTTCGACAGGAAGTACCCCTTTATGCAGTTCAGCCCCTTGTTGACCGGAGCAGCAGGGTCACCCTTGGTCGCGACGATCTTCCCGTCTTTGACCCCGACCAGCACGCCGCAACCGGTGCCGCAGAAACGGCAGGGGGCCTTGCCCCACTTTAAGCCGCCCTCAGCAGCTTCAGCATCATCCACACCTAGTCTGCCTCCGGTCGCCGCCGCCAGAGCCGCCGCTGCCGCACTGGCCTTGAGAAAGTCTCGTCTGCTTAACGCCATGGGATCCTCCTTTGGAAACACCATTCACGCTCTGTCTGCAATATCTTCGAAATTGTGATACGCAATCCTGACGTCCAGAACACCAGCAGTTGCCATGATCGACTTGACCACCGAGACCTCGTCGTCAACGGACGACGACTCTATGACGGCGACAAGGGAACCGTCTTCCAATGTATGGGTGACCTCGACCACACCCGGCTGATCGAGTTGGCGGCAGAGTTCCCTGCTCGCCTCGGGTCGGCATGTTATCACCACTCCTGATATGGGCATTCGGACCCCCTCTGACTGCTTAAAAAATTATCATATATCCACCCGGTAGCAACCGATGACGCACTGTTTGTGCAAAAGTATCTGTAATTAGCTGATTAGAATATTTGACCTAAGTCAAGGGTGGGGGATAAGGAGTCCTTTACCTTCAGTTATTTCTTTAGGTATAATGCATTTATTTAATGAAAGGAGGGTGCGGATGGGTGAAGAGAAGAAGGAGCCATGGTTGAACTACCTTGCACTCACGACGGTCATCCTGGCCGTCTGTGCAACTCTTTCCACGTTCAAGGGGGGCGGATATTCCACCAGATCGGTCATGAGCCAGACCCAGGCATCGGACCAGTGGTCCTACTATCAGGCGAAAAGTATCAAGGGGTACTTGTACGAGATGCAGCGGGACAAGCTGGAACTCGAACTGAAAGCTGGCGCGGGACGCCTCACGGCAGCAGCCACAGAATCGTATGTCGCAAAGATCGATGACTACGCGCAGAAGATCCGGAAGTACGAAGCCGAGAAGAGTGACATCCTGCGCACCGCCAAGAATTATGAAACTATCCGTAACGATGCCCAGAAGCATTCACAGATTTTCGGCATCGCGGTCATCTATCTGCAGATTGCCATACTGCTTTCATCCATTGCCGCGCTTATCAAGAAAAAACCACTCTGGTTGCTCGGCATCGCCGTAGGCTCGGTCGGTATCATCTACTTTGCCAACGGGTTTTTCCTCTTCTTCTAATGCAAAGCTGTTACAACGAAAGCCTGCCGGCTTAGTACCGGCAGGCTTTTTTGCTTCCAAGCTCTCGTGTACCCGAGCTGGTCACCTTCCAACGTGGTACCAGCTTGCGGTCGAACTCCCGCAGTGTCACCAGTACATCGCTCCGATAACCGTACATAGTCCCCTACCGTCTACGCATTCCACCAGTACCCCTTGAAGTTTCCACCTTCGTCCTGAGTATTCCCTCGCCGTCTCTTTCGGCCGATTTCGCTGGACCTGTTACCGCTCGTGCTGCAGCCCGTGGGGACAAAAAAACCCCCTGGCTTTCGCCAGGGGGTCGAGGGTAACAACCAGACATCTATCCGGAGATCAGGCCGGATTAGAGTGCATTGTGACAGTCCATGCACTTGTTCGGGTCATTGAAGTTAGCAAGGTTCCAGGACACGGTCCTGCCGTTGTGGCAGGCGATGTTGCTACAGTTGCTGTTCATCGCTGTGCCCGGATGCCACATGGTGGCCGTATCGAAGGCAGCTTTGGCTATGTCGTAGGAGAGCGTGGAGTAGGCCTTGTAGGAGGTACGCTGCCATACGCCGCTGTAGAAGTCGAAGCCGCTGTTCGATGCCGTGTTCGCACCCTTCGGCCTGACCTGCGCCTTGCTGCGCATCTGGATCGGAGCGAACTGGACGTCGCGCATGCCGTTGACATGGTTCGCGAGGTTGGCAACGGTGGCAACACCCTTCAGCTGGGCACCTCTCGGATTACCGGCATAGTGACAGCCAGAGCACTTGGTGTTCCTGTCGTTTGCCTTGCTGGTAACCGTTGCATTGTGACAGATGTAGCACCCGATGGTCGTGGAGTTGTTCGGATTGCCGTGGGCAGTGTTCGGCTTGTTGGTGATGGGGAGTTTGCCCGATACGCCGTTGTAGATGTTACCATCGAGCATCACGCCGTCGTTGAACGTATGCAGACCGACAGAGTGGGCGGCATGGGCACCGGTTGTCGGCTGGTTGCCGTGGCACTGGGCGCAGCGGTCGAGTTCCGGATGGGCAGCGTACGTATCGTTCCAGGCGAGGGAGGTGTTGGAGGCAGCGTTAGACTCGGCCTCGATCCTCGATGCGTTGCTGTGGCAGTAGATGTTGGAGCACTTCTTGGTCGACCCCATGGTGTAACCGGCGGTCGAGTGATTGAGGAAGCGGAGCGTACCGACTCCGGCGACATTCACCCTGTTGAGATCGACGTCGATGGTACCGTTGAGGTGGTTGGCGGTCGTCATCGGGTGACAGGTACCGCAACCGAAACCGTAGGTCCTGCCGACCGACTCGTCCTGAGCCGGCGAACGGTTGGCGGTCATGTTGTAGTAGATGCTGGCGCTGGTCAGATCGAGGGCGCCCATATGGGTTCTGTGCGCACCGGACAGACCGGCTTTCGGGTGGCAGGTGTCGCAGGTTGCCGGGGTCGCAGCATTCCAGGATGCAGTATTGCTGTATGGGCTCGCATACGGGGAGTGGCAGGAGATGTTGTTACAGGTACCGCCACCGGCGTAGGCAAACTCAACTGCTTTGGAGCTGAAGCTACCACCCTGCTGCAGCTCTACCGAACCGTCGATGTGGACAGATCCGGTGATCTGCGTACCGTTGGTCGTCGTGGAGTTGTGGCAGTTGGCGCAGGTTGCCCCTTTGGTAAGGTGCTCTGCGTGACGGTTGGAGGTCATGGAGGCGGCATCCTTGCCGTGGCAGCCACCGCAATCAAGGTTCGTCCCGGAGACCCAGAGCGGCGGGGCAACGGCAGTACCGCGACCGTCGGTGTGGCAGTAGGTGGAGCAGGCACCACCGGCAACGTAACCGGTCTTGTATGCCTTGGCACCGGAGAAGTTCTTCAGGGTATTGACATGGTTGCCGGAAGCATTGATGGTCGTGCTGCTGCCGAAGGTGACATTCAGGGTGCTGGCGTGGCAGTCTTTACAGTTGAACGAACCACCGGTGGTACCGCCATTGATGTGGGCGTTATGAGCACCGGAGAGGGACGAGGCATTGGCCGCATTCGCATGGCAGCCATTACAGCCGAGTTTCGCCCCGGAGAACCAGGCAACCGTACTCATGTTGTTGTAGACACCCTGGCCGTTGGAGTGGCAGTAGACGGTGTTGCACCGGCCGGTGGAGAGCTTCAGGTTACCCCGGGCACTGCTGCCGCCGAGGGCGGAGGAGTAGTTGATGATGCCGTTGGCGTGGTTTGCCCGGTTCAGGTTGGTGCCGCCGTTGGCATGGCAGTCGTTACAGGCAAGCACCTTGCCGATCTGCGGATTGACGGACAGGCTCAGGTGGGCAAGGTGAGCACCAGACAGTGTCCAGGAACCGCTGATTGTGGAGCCGGTGGAGTGGCAGCCGTTGCAGCCGAGGGAAACGGTGGTGGTCTGGTTGAACCGCTTGGCGCCGGTCAGGTTGCGGAAGCGGTGGGTGGTTCCGACCTGTCCGCCGGTCTGGGCATTACTGTGACAGTAGATGTTGTTGCAGGACTGATCGACTGTCCCGGTTGCACCCGGGGCGTGGCCGTTCAGGGCGTACGTTGCGGCAGCACCGCCGGTCGTGGCCACGCCGCTGAAGCTGACATCAATCTGCACGTTCACGTGCTTGCTGACATCGGAAATGGTGGTGTTGTTAGATACGGTAGCGGCGTGGCAGGTGGCGCAGCCGTAGGTGTACTGGCCGACCATGTGCTTCTTGTGACGGCCGGTGGACATGTTGTTGTACAGGCCGGTGGTGCTGTCGCTGCCGTGGCAGCTATAGCAGTTGACAGCAGCACCGCTCCAGGACGCAACGGTCTTGACCTTGAACGGACCGCTAAGGGTCGTACCGTAGCTGTGGCAGTAGATGTTGGAGCAGTTGGTCCCGTCAAAGCTGCCACTGCCGTTGTTGGTGTCGAACTTCACTTCCTTGGCGGCATTCATGTGGGTGATCGTGCCGGCCTTGAGGGTCGTGCTGTTGGTAGCGGTATCGGCATGGCAGTTACCGCAGTTGAAAGCACTGGCGATCGTCGGGCTCAGGTGCTTGGCGTGCTTGCCGAGAGCAGAGACAGCGGAGCTCGTGTGGCAGCCGGCGCAGTCTAGGGCTGCACCCCACTGGGCGTCTGCCGGGGTGAAGAAGCCGTTGCCGTGGCAGCTGATGTTGGAGCAGGTCTTGGAAGCATCGGTGTAACCGAAGGTCTTGTTGTTACCCTGGAGCACATCGATGGTCATATCGGTATGCTTGCCAGAGGCATTCAGGGCGGAACCGTTCATGGTGGCGCCGTGGCAGTTCTGGCAGGAGGCGGCACCGCCGGTGGCGGCGACGTGTTTCGGGTGGTTGTTGGCGGTTGCGCTGCCGGCTGCGCCGCTGGCATAAACCGGCTCACCAACGGTACTGCTGGCGCCACCGTGGCACCCTTTACAGGTGAGGGCCGGGCCCGTAGTCCAGTTGACCGCGGTTGCCGCAGGACCACCCTTGCCGTCGGTGTGGCAGGTAGCGGTACAGGTACCGGCATTGAAGGTGCCGGCGCGGGTGCCGCCGTAGTTTTTGGTGCCGTTGTTGTGGTTGGCCGCATTACTGAAAGTCGTGTCGCTGCTCACTGTCGGAGCGTGACAGTCGGCGCAGCTGTAATTCACGCCGATCGTGCCGGCATTGTTGATGTGGGCGGTATGGTTACCCGTTGCGATCGGGCTGTCACTGGTCGCATTGTGACCGTGGCAGGAGGTACAGCCGGTTGCCTTGAAGCCATCCGCGTGGGGGTGGCACTGGGTACAGTCGCCGTTCGGGTGACCCTGCCCGCCAGGCTGGGCCGTATTGTCATACCGGTGGTACTTGGTCTGGGTGTGGCAGACTTCGCAGATACGGAAGGAGGTGGTACGGACGACAGAGTCATCGCCGAAGGCGGTCATATTGTTAAACATGACGGACTTGTTTGCGTTGGGGCCGATCGTATTGGGGATCGACTCGACAACCCGCATGACGTTGGTCGTCGTCTTGGTGTGACAGGTCGAACAGGTGAACTGCCCGTACGTACCGCCTGCGACACCCCATGTACCATAAGTGGTACCGAGATTGTCGCTGTTGTGCATCAACGTCTCACCGGCTGCGAATGCAGAGCCGGCGGCGACGATCATGATGATCGCCAGAAGATGCGAAAAGCTCCACCGTGCATATTTGCTCTTCATACCTGTTCCCTCCGTACGTGTTAGACCTATACCTTTTATTCTCAATTAAGTATCACTAATCAGCATGCGTTCTGACAGCTAAATGACCGTACACGGGCCGCTATATGACCACTACCGCCAGACTCGCATTTGTTTCAAACCCTGTTCAGGCAGACCAGTTGCCTTAACTTACCTGACTTTACCCGTCAGAGCCTTCGTGTCGGCCCTATGCTTCGCAAGTAGTATGTGCACACTCTGTGCCCAAACAGTCCTCACCGTTTTTTTGCTCACACATTATCAATCAAAGCATAATCTTGCCCAACCACTTGTCAACAGAGCAATTCGCGGTAAAAGTAAAATCCAACACGTATCCACGAGGAACTGACATGAACATCCATGAATACCAGGCCAAGGAAATCCTCTCCAGTTACGGCATCCCGGTTCCACGGGGGAGAGTCGCCCTGACATCTGACCAGGTAGAGCGCGCCGCCAAGGAGATGGGGGGGCGCTGTGTCGTCAAGGCCCAGATCTATGCCGGCGGCAGAGGCAAAGCCGGGGGGGTCCGACTGGTGCATAACCCCGAACAGGCACACGAACTGGGAAAAGAGCTTTTCGCCAGGAAACTCGTCACCCCCCAGACCGGGCCTGATGGCTTGCGTGTTCGCCGCATCCTGATCGAAGAGGCGGTGGAGATCTCCCGTGAATTCTATCTCTCCATAACCCTGGACCGGGAAACATCGCGCTATTGCCTGATCGCCTCGGCCGAAGGGGGGATCGACATCGAGGAAGTTGCAAGAACCTCGCCCCGGAAGATCCACATGCTCACGATCGACCCGTTTACCGGTCTCCGGCCGTATCAGGCGCGCAGGATCGCCCTTGCCCTGGGTCTCACGGGGAGCATCTGCGAGGACTGCGTCGACTTCATCCTCAACCTGTACCGTTGCGCCCTGGAAAAGGACTGCTTTCTCGTGGAGATCAACCCCCTGGTTGTCACCAGGGCCGGCTGGCTGATGGCCATGGATGCCAAGATCACCTTCGACGACAATGCCCTGTTCCGTCACCGGGAGTATCCGGACATGCTCGACTACTCCCAGCTCGACCAGTTGGAGATCACCGCCGGCAAATACGATCTCTCCTACATCAAGCTGGCGGGGAACGTGGGGTGCATGGTGAATGGTGCCGGCCTGGCCATGGCAACCCTGGACGTCCTGCACGAGTTCGGCGCGCAGCCGGCCAACTTCCTCGATGTGGGGGGGGGAGCCACCAGGGAAAAGGTTGCCGAGGCGTTCAAGATCATTCTCCAGGACAGCGACGTGAAGGGGGTGTTCGTCAACATCTTCGGCGGCATCATGCACTGCGACGTCATCGCCCAGGGGATCATCGAGGCAGCCGCGGAGGTCCACTGCACGCTGCCGATCGTCGTCCGCATGGACGGGAGCAAGGTGGAGGAAGGGAAAAAGCTGCTGCGGGATTCGGGGCTGAACGTCCAGATCGGGGAAAACCTGGGGGACGGCGCGGCCAGGATCGTGGCGATGCTGAAAAGTGTGAGCGGTGGCCCCGTCACGGAGAGGCGCCCATGTCAATCCTGATCAACGGCAGCTCAAGAATCGTCGTCCAGGGGATCACCGGCCGGAGCGGCCTCTTCCATACCCAGCAGTGCCGGGAGTACGGCAGCCGGATCGTCGCCGGCGTGACTCCCGGGAAGGGGGGGATTCACATCGAGGGGATTCCGGTCTTCAACACCGTCGAGGAGGCGGTCCAGTTCACCGGGGCCGACGTCTCCATGATCTTCGTGCCGCCGCCGTCAGCTGCCGATGCCATCCTCGAGGCCGCCGATGCCGGCATCGCCCTGGCGGTCTGCATCACCGAGGGGATACCGGTCCGCGACATGGTCCTGGCCCGGAGGATCCTGGAAGGGAAACCGATGAAGCTGGTCGGGCCCAACTGCCCCGGCGTCATCACTCCCGGCGAGTGCAAGGTCGGCATCATGCCCGGCTACATCCACAAGCCCGGGAAGATCGGCGTGGTCTCCCGCAGCGGCACCCTCACCTACGAAGCGGTCAAGCAACTCTCCGACATCGGTCTCGGGCAGTCGACCTGCGTCGGCATCGGGGGGGACCCGATCATCGGCATGAAGTTCATCGACTGCCTGGAACTGTTCAACAGGGATCCCGACACCGAGGCGGTCTTCATGATCGGCGAGATCGGCGGCGGTGCCGAAGAGGATGCGGCCTTCTGGATCAGGGATAACATGGAGAAACCGGTCGCCGCGTTCATCGCCGGGGTGACCGCCCCCACCGGCAGAAGGATGGGACATGCCGGCGCCATCATCACCGGCGGCAAGGGGCGGGCCGAGGACAAGATCAGGACATTGACCGACTGCGGCGTGACAGTCGCCATGAGCCCAACCAAAATGGGAGTTGCCATGCAGGAAGCGCTGGGAAAAACTAAAAAAACCCGTAAGTAGCGAGGCCCTTCAATCGACTTCGATATCGAGAAGTTCGTAAAACGTCATCCTGTATTGTTTCAGCAGCGCCCGCATTTCCGCAGAGGAGATGCGGGCGCTTTTCATTATTTTCCTTCGTTTCGTCAGCATCCCGGGGAGTCCCCATAAGGCGTCGAAAGTCCCCTTCAACAGAGCCCTGACGATCTGCCATTTCGATCCGCTTGCCGCGAAGTCCCCGCCGCTCCCCTCGCCGGCAAGTACGACCCGGATCTGCACCAGGTAGCGGACAACCGTGTAATACGGCAACATGCAGAGCATTGTCAGGGGGAAGTTCTTTACAGCGACCCAGTAGTGGTTGCGCTCCACCAGATAGAGCTTGAAGGGGGAGAAGACGCCGCCTGTGCCGGAATAGGCGTGGTAAACTACCGCTTTCGTCGCCAGAAGCGCTTTCCACCCCCCCCAGCGAAGCCGCAGTCCCAGATCGGAATCCTCGGCAAAGGCGAACATGTCGTCATCGAAAAAACCGACCTGGTCGATGGCGCTCCGCCGGTAAAGCGAGACGCAGGCGGTACCGAAGAGCATCTCGCTCACAGGAGCAAACCGCTCCGCAAGCGCGGACCATTTTTTGAGTCTGAAGCGCCCCCGCGTCATCCCGTCGGCGCAGACACCATGCCCCAACGAATCGATCACATCATGATCACCCATGGAGCAGATCCGGCATCCGACCTGCCCGGCCTCCGGATGAGCATCGGCGACCGCTACCAGCTCCGCCAGCCAGTCTGGCTCGGCCTCGGTATCGTTGTTGAGAACGACGACGTACTCCCCGGCAGCGACCTGCAAACCTTCGTTGTTGCCGTGAGAAAACCCGGTGTTTTCGGGCAGCTCAATCAGCCTGACCGAGGGGTAACTGTTGTGGAGCAACTCCCTGGAACCGTCCACGGAACCGTTATCGACCAGAATGGTTTCGAAATCGGTGAACGTCTGTTTTTGCAACGAGTCCAGACAGGCAGGCAGGTGTCTGATGCCGTTCCAGTTGACAACGATTATGGAGACGCGGGGGGAAACCATCCTATTGCGCTTTCTGTATCCTTTCTCTTACTGATACGACCGTGGAACGTCACTGCTCTTATTCGTCATTTCCCAGAGTTTCGGGTATGCCAATCAAGTATCTGCTTCGGCACATAGGGCGAACCAGTAAGGTAACGCTCAACTATCTCCTCCACCACTACCTGCGGATGTTCTCGGCCTATAATATCCGGTTCAAACTTGTGGATTCTGTTCCCCCCGACCATAACCGAACGGGCAAAGCATTCCGCAAAATACGGCTTCATATTATCGAAATATGAATCATGAAAAACAACGGCCGTCGGCAGCTTCCCATTTTGATTTGTGCTGACAGAGAGCAGCAGTCCGTCCGGGGTTTGCTCCTCGTTAACGATGAACCTTGCAGTGTCGGCAGCTATCCCTGGATCGACCTCTTTATCGGTCATCAGATTTTGCAGTAACAGCATCGCTGCCATGTCCCTCCCCTTTATGGGGGATATCTTCACAGGGCGAGGGATGAATTTATCGAATCCGATAGCGGGTAGTTTCCCGGAAAGCCTGCTGAGCAGGACATGATTGGCAACAGCCGCCCCGAATCGATTCCAGTGAGTGTCGGTCTGATAGTAAACAGGTGCAGATGCTTTAGCTGCAAAAAGCTGGGTCCGGACATCCAGCACCCGAACTGTTGACGTGCGTTTGAGATAATCGAGCAAGAGATCAAGATTAGTCGGATTTCCGTTCGGCCTGCGACCGAGGGGGAGAAACTCCGGGTATAGGGTATGCTTGTCCGGCACAACCATATATACGTACTCTATACCCTGCGCCGCCAACCAGGCTTGTTTTGCCTCAAGAGCGACTCGCCAAAGCTCCAGCAGCCCCGGTATCAGCGGATCGGGCGACAGCGCCCGTTCATCGGCATAAAATAGCCAGCCGTTCTGCCCCACCACAACCTTGTCGATGGGAGAGGTTCTGAGCAGAGTGACCCGAAGCCGACTGTTCAGGTATACCAGCTGCTCCCGAAAACCGAAACGGTCATTGAAAAACTGCTCAAACCTGCCGGGGAATGTGACAAGACCCTCGCGATCCAAAGTCAGTTGGGGGAAAAGGCTCAGAGAACGCTTTTCTGTGGCCGATCGACCAGCTTTGAGATTGACCAGCGTTGCCAGCGACACGCTCAGGAGCAGCATGACAAATAGTGTGGGCAGCAGTATGCTGCCGGTGCGGGAGCGGAAACCCATGGAATCAGAACCTCGCATAAATGAACGGATTGAATGAACCGCTGGCAACAGCTGAAATCGTTATGACGAGTAACAGCAGATAGATCGGGGCATGGAGTATATCGCGAGCTTTGACAGGCATAAGATTGGCGAGATCGCGGCTAAACGGAAAGGAAAACAGCAAGGCCGACGCAACAACGACCACCAATTCCCCGGTCCAAACATTGGGAGCTGCCGGAGAAAACGTTGGCAGCACCATGGTTTTAATGTAACTGCCGGCAGTTCGGAGCGACTCTAGACGGAACAGTGTCCAGGTCAGAGTAATAGAGGCAAGCAGGTAGAAACGCCTCACCACAACAGGTGCCATGGCCAGACGTTTCCCCGCTGCAGTCTGTTCAAAGGAGAGGAATAAGCCGTGGGCAAGCCCCCAGACGATGAAATTCCACCCCGCGCCGTGCCATAGTCCGCAGATGGTGAAAACGCAACAGATGGAAAGGCAGTTTCTGCTGAGCATAGTGGCTTCACCGCAGGCCAGGCGTTCACGGAAACGTTCAGTTACCAGAGCACGGCTGAGAGGAATAAAGAGATAATCCCGCAGCCACCCGGAGAGGGTAATGTGCCAGCGGCGCCAGAAATCGGTAAAGGAAAGAGCAGTGTACGGATACTCGAAATTTTCCGGAAGCTGATAACCTAACATACGGCTAAGACCGATGGCCATATCACTATAACCGGCAAAATCATGGTAAATCATCAGGGAATACAGTATGGCTCCCAGCCAGGCAGTCGGCATATCCACTGTCCCGGCAGGAGCATCGAAAATGCAGTTTGCCGCCTTCATCAAAGGGGTGGCAAGCAGCACCTTGCGCGCCAGGCCGATGATAAAGCGTCTGACCCCTGCGGCAAACTCTTCGGAAAAAAATGCGGCTGGAACCAGGGAATCACAAAAGCTTTGAAAGCGGATGAGCGGACCGGAAGTCACCCTGGGGAAAAAGAGAAAGTAGAGAGCTGTTTCCTTGAGATTGCGTGATGCCGGACAGATTTCGTTGTGTACGTCAGTAAGATACGAAATTGCCAGAAAGGTAAAAAATGAGATACCCAGGGGAAGGTGTCCGGGGAGCATGCCGCCGTTAAAAAACGGTATTTCCAGGCCCATCGTGGATGTCAATGTGGTCAGCATGAATGAACTGTACTTAAACCAGGACAGTAGAAGGAGATTGATTGCAACTGCCCCCCAGAAAATCATCTGCCGCGTGCGTCCGCTGAATCGTTCCAGAAATAATGCTGCAAGGTAATTCAAGAAAATTGAGGCGCAGATCACTGCGCCATAGCCCAATTCACCCCAAATATAAAAACCTGCACTGAATGCCAGTAGAGCCCATGAACGAAGCTTTACAGGAGCACAATGAAAGAGCAGCAGTGTCAGGGGGAGAAAAAGAAACAGAAATACCGGAGACGTGATTTGCATTTCTCAACCTCAGTTACATCTAAAGCTGAATTAGCCTTTAGGGGGGTGAAAATATCATCTCGAATTGCAACCCGTCAATGTGAAACAGGAAATCGGATGTCGCACCACAAAGCTGCAGCTACCTTGCAACACATTTCCCCTCACCTGCCAACTCGGCATGAAGGGCGTCGAACCTTGCCATGATGGCCTCCCGGCCATACCTGCCATACACAAACTCCCGACCGTTTTTCCCCAGCCGTTCCGCATACTCCCTGTCGAGCAGCAGTTTCACGACAGCGGCGGCGAACTCCTGCGGAGTGTCGGCCACCAGGAGATCGCGACCGGGTAACGCACCGACCCCCTCGTTCCCAAAGGTCGTGGCCACGGTCGGCGTTCCCGCGGCAAGGGCATCCAGCAGCTTGACGATGATCCCGCCGCCGGTCAGGATCGGGGCGACGAACACGGCAGCCTCCTTGTGGCAGCGGTCCAGGTCATCCACGAACCCCGTCACCTCCACCCCGGGATCCGCCGCCAGCGCGGTCAGCTCCGGTGGCGGGCCGTAACCGGCGATGATGAAGCGGGCCTCCGGAACCCGGCTACGCACCAGGGGGAACACCCGGTGGTAGAACCAGAGGGCCGCCTGGACATTCACCGGCCGGTACTTGTAGGAGGCGAGGAAGAGCATCGTCCCGGGTTTCCGCTCATACGCGGCCGGGGTCAGGTCCATGCCTGCGGGTATCGGCACGGTCTCCACCGGCGCAGCCGGCCAGATGCTGCGGAGAAACGCCAGGTCGAACTCGGAGAGGGTGACGATGCGATCGAAGCGGGACATGATCGCCAGCTCAACCCCCTTCACGAGGGAGGCTGCGAGCCGGGCGGTCACCCCGGCCAGTCCCGGCTTCCCCTCGGCACGGCGGCGGAACGGCTTGGTCAGGACATCGTGGGCATCCAGCACCATGGGGGTCCGGTGCCGGCCGATGAGAATGGCGGTCTCCACCCACTCCACCTGCACCAGGTCGTAGCCGCCGAATGCGATCAGCCGGTCGGCAGCCCGGCTGAATCTCAGGTAGCTCCCCACCAGAGACAACTGGTCCAGGACTCCCCGCCGTGCGGTCGTGGCATAGGGGAAGGGGTGGATCTTCCGGCAGAGGGGGGAGATATCCTGCAGCAGATGGGCCTCCCCCACCTCGTGGCGGGTCGCCAGGTCCACCTCGTGGCTGGCGGCAAGGTGGCGCAGCACCTCGTAGACGTAGCGGCCGCCGGCATGGGGCGCCTGGGGGTGGGGCAGGAAAAGACTGACCAGTAGCACTCTCACCGATAGTTCCCGTTCAGGCCCGGCCCAGCAGTCGCGCCAGGCGGCGCTGCATGGCCATGGGTATCAGGTTCACCAGCTTTTGCCGCAGGGTGGCGGGGAACCGCTTCTTGTTGTACCCCTGCTCCCACCACCCGTCACCATACGGGTCGAAGAGGGGGGCGGCCGTCCGCCGGAAAATCGCCGTTGTCCCCGCGACCTCCAGGAGTTCGAACATCGCATCGTCCCTGACAAAGGCGAAAAGGTTGTGTATCGTCGGGATATGGATATCATCGATGACAAGCAGCCCCCCTGCGGCGATGTGGGGATAGAAGTGCCAGTATTCCAGTTCGGGGAAAGGGTAGCCGTGGGGCCCGTCGATCAGCACCAGGTCGAGCTTCCCGTCAAAGCGGTAGCCGGGGAGGGTCTTCTGGGTCGCCCCCTCGACAAACTCGACCGCAGAGGAATCAAACAGGGGGGAGTTCCGGACCGCCGAAATGCTCCCGCCGTAATCGAGGGCAAACACCGTATGATGCCTGCTCATCCGGGAGAAAAGGAGCGTCGACTTGCCGGAGCCCGTCTCGGCGGTACGGGAAAGCATGCCGGTGCCCGCATGGTGGACGATCCGCTGCAGCACCTTCCGGCCCAGCGATCCCGCGGTATGCCACTCCTCCGGCAACCGGCCTATCTCTTCAACAAGGGCGTCAAACTGCTCTGCCATACGGATCCTCACCCCCCGACCTGACATGTAATATCCCCGACCATCCGTTCCACCAGTTCACGCCAGCAATACCGCGACTCCACCAGGCGCCGGGCGTTTCCCGTCAGGCGCAACGCGGCATCCCTGTCCGCAAGCAGGCGGCAGACAGCCCCGGCGAACCGCTCCGGCTGATCGGCGACCACCAGGTGCTCGTCGGCAACCACGTCGATCCCCTCGCACCCCTTGGCAGTTGTCACCACGGGGATTCCCGCGGCCATCGCCTCCAGGATCTTGATGCGGGTTCCGGCGCCCAGCCTGAGCGGCACGGCCAGGAGGTCGCAACGCTCCAGCCAGGGGCGGACATCGGGCACGCTTTCGTGAAAAAAGACCTGGCCGGTGCCGAACCACTCCTGCAGCGGGGAGAGGTTGCGCCCCACCACCTGAACCGGCACTGCCGGCAGCACCTCCCTGATGCGGGGCAGGATATCGGCGAGGAAAAACCGTGCGGCGTCGAGATTGGGGTGGTACTCCATCCCCCCCATGAGGCTGTCTCTTATACACATCTCCGAGCCCACGAGACCGTACTAGATCT
>CALMBF010000070.1 GCA_937860145.1 uncultured Geobacter sp. | reverse complement strand
GTACACCCGGGCCCAGGAAGCCCGGGCGTCGGCGGCCGAGCCGGAACCGGCTGCACCGCCACCCCCGGAAAGGAAGCCCCCTCGCGGCATGCTCGTCCCCGCCGCCGCGGTCCTTGCCGTCCTGGTCGCCGTCTGGTTCTTCTACACCCCCCACCTGGCGGTGCGGGGGATGCGGGCCGCCGCCGAGGAACGGGACTCCGCGAGGCTTTCGGGGTATGTCAACTTCCCGGCGGTGAAAGAGAACCTGAAGGCCTCCTTCAATGCCAAGATCGCCGCCGAGACGGCCAGGCAAAAGGAGAACCCCTTCGCCGCCCTCGGCGCGGCCCTGGCGGCCGCCTTCCTCTCCCCCCTCATCGACGCCCTGGTGACGCCGGAGAGCCTGGCGATGATCATGAAGGGGGACAAGCCCGAACCGGGCAAGGCGAAGGGGGAACCTTCCAAGTCCCCGGCGGAGATCGAGTCGTCCATGGCCTACGAGGGGGTGAACAGTTTCGTGGTGACCATCAGGAAGAAGAACGATCCCAAGGGGGAGACCATGGGGCTGGTGTTCAACCGGGAGGGGCTGCTGTCACCCTGGAAGCTGACGGCGCTCCGGTTGCCGCTGTGAGGGGGTGCCGGCGGGGCGGCTGTATTGTGAAGTGGGGAAAGCTGATGTTTCAAGGCCTGACTCCAAGACCTGTACGGTCCCCACCCCCGCTTCGGCACCGTGTGCGTGATCGACTTCGCCGGCGGGTTCAGGGAGTAGGTCGGACCCGGAGCCCCCTCCCTGCAGGTTTTTTTACAACTGTAAAATTTCTTTACACCTCCCGTGAAACGCCGTGCAGAGCTGGCTCGCGGGTGATGGAGTACCTGAGTGTAAAATTTCTTTACACCGTTACCCCTCGCCCGTGCAGGCACCTCCCCTGCCTCTTTCCCTGTAACCATCCGATTTTTGCCCCTTTATTTTTCTCCGTCATTACCGGCCGAGTTGGCACTCCCCGTGCTTCTCTTTTGAACTTGGGCAGGCCTCGGTGCCATGTGTTGAGGTCCCGCCGCGGCCCGTCTTCCCTGTGTTGACAGCCGGCGGCGCGGGGTATATGGTGTAGACATTTTTAATGTGATGGGATTGTTGATGAAGAGGGTAGGGAGATAAATCGTTTAAAGGAGCCGCGCTGCCGGGGTTGACCGATGGGGTGGTTTTTTTGTGGAGACGGAAAAATTTTATTTATGAAGTAGAAGAACTAGCAAGGATTCTATTTAAGCGGCAGGAGTGCTTTGCTGCAATTGCAGACAGATAAAAAGTCCAGTTAATGATGAGGTAGTTAATGATGCTTCAATATAAACCACCAATGTCAGTTCATTTCATTTGGCAACCATCAGATAGCGAAGTGGTTAGTCCGATTATCGAAACTGTTTCAAAATCCCTGACAAGGGACATCAATAGGCCATTTTCCCGCAATCTTAACATCCCTCTCTTTTTTTATAGCTCTGACACTCCTTCCATAACGCCAGATGACTCCCCTCAGGATTATGCCGAGCGAAATGTCATATTTGTGTTCACAAGTGTCAACACCATGGGAAGGCCAAATTGGTGTGATTATATTGCCGCACTGCCTCATTCGACAGGTACCAAAATAGTTCCGGTCGCATTATCTCGGGACGGATTAGGGCATAGTGGAGAAGGCAGTCTTAAGGACTTGAATTTTATTCGGACTTACGAATGGCTAGAAACAACTAAGGTTCAACAAGCGGTTCTTGCCATGGCGCACGAAATCTATCGACATGGTTTTGCTGAAGTGTCTGCGGTCGCTACTGGCAATACATCGTCAATAAAGATTTTCTTGAGTCATGCAAAACCCGGTGATACCGGTCGTTTACATGCGGAGGCAATCAAGAGGTTCATTGAAAATACGAACATGTCTCATTTCTTTGATGCAACAACAATTTCTCCGGGATTTAAGTTTAACGAGGAGATAAAAAAACACATCAAGGAATCGACCATGGTGGCAATTTGCAGCGATGAGTATTCCTCTCGCTACTGGTGTCAGCTTGAAATATTATGTGCCAAAGAGCTGCAACGCCCCATGATTGCGGTTAATTGCCTGAATGAGTTTGAGGATAGGATATTTCCGGCCAGTTCCAATGTTCCATGCATACACGTGTTACCCGACACCCCACTTAACGAAGTCGACATCCTGAAAATACTGATAGCGGCATTACTGGAAACCATTCGCCATTGCCACGCCTTATCATCACTCGATTACTACAAAAAATGTGACTGGATTGCATCTGACTGCGAAATTTCCTCTAGGCCTCCGGAAATTCGTCAATTGCTTGCAATTAAACAGGTTGGCAAAACCAATAGTCTTTGTTACCCCGAGCCGCCAATTTACTCGGAAGAAGCAGAATGGCATAACCAACTTGACCTACAAACATTTACTCCCCTTTGGAGCAAGTCAGAAAGCAACGTTTTACACGGAGTACGTGTCGGCATTTCCATTTCGGATGTTCCAATTGATGGATTTAAATCCCATCATCTTCATCCCAACCAATCAGTACGACTCGCTCAGGATATCGCGCGTCACCTTCTCGCCAGATCGGCCACTCTCATCTATGGCGGTGATCTGCGCAAAGATGGATTCACCGAATTTATCCTTGATGAGGCAATAGCTCTCAAAAATCGCCTGAATACTGATGATATCCACGTTGAGAATCACTTGGCATGGCCTCTCTACAAAGCAGATGAACAGGTGATAGCGTGGCGAGCCAAATATAAACCGGTTATGGAAACCTTAGAGCATGGTGTTCCTGATGATGTAGCAGGCGACGTCGATGTAGATGTCTTCTTGCCACCCAATACGTCGCAGAACAAATACGTCTGGTCACGCTGTCTCACGGAAATGCGGCTTAAATCGATTGAATCCTGTCAGGCCCGCATCTGTGCTGGTGGGAAGCTCTCTGGCTACAATGGGAAAATGCCCGGTGTGCTGGAAGAGATAGTAATTACGATCCAGAAAAACAAGCCTGTCTATCTGTTGGGTGCTTTTGGCGGCGTAGTTGGTGAGGTATGCAAGGTTGTGAGGAAAGAGGTGTATCCGGAAGCCCTAACAGAGGCTTGGCAGATAACACATAATGCTGAGTATGCAGATCTTCAGGTAATTGCAGCCAAAAACGGAAACCAAGCTGATTATGAGTTGCTGAAGACGATTTTCGAAGGCATAGATATTTCAAATGTGTCAATGAGGGCAGGACTTAGCGAGGAGGACTACTTACGGTTGATGGAAACTCCTTTTGTTGATGAAGCTATTCATCTGATCATGAATGGGCTTAAAAACATTTCTTGTTAAATCAATTTCAACGCTAGAACGTGGAGGGGTAAATGAAACAATATAAAAATGTTTTTATTAGTCATCATGGCAAAGACGATGAGCATATTAAAAAATTAAAAGACCTGTTGAAAAGTAAAGACTATGTACTTAGAAACAGTTCTATAGATAGTTCTAAACCTAATGAGGCTAATTCGGATCCATATATTCAGAAATTATTACGAGATGGCATCAAGTGGGCCGGAACAACATTGGTGTTGATAGGTCAAAATACACACACCCGAGAGTGGGTAAATTGGGAAATTGAACAATCAGAAAAGGCTGGTAACAGAATTGTAGGAATATATATTCGTGGAGCAACAGATGCTGACGTCCCAGAAGCTTTTGAAAAGTTCGGTCATGCTTTAGTCGGCTGGAACTCTGATAAAATGATCGATGCCATTGAAGGTAAATGTGACGATTGGAATAAACCCGATGGAACTCCTTGGACTAACAGATTTATACCTCCAAGAGGAGACTGTGCGCGATGAGAATATTTTCCTATGTTATCCCACGTGATTATGGTTTTGCACCGAACCCTTTTTTTGGGATATGTACCCTAGCAACGTGCATGCCAAAAATTAGAAGGAGTGCCGTTGTCGGCGATTGGGTTATTGGAACATCTCCAGCAAAAATAGGTGTAGGAAAGTTGATTTATGCAATGAAGGTTGTTGAGAAAATGACGTTTAACTCATATTGGGCTGATAGTCGATTTATAGATAAGAAACCTGTAATGACGAAAAGTTTGAAAAAAATGTATGGAGACAACATATATTTTTATGATGGTGCCGCTTGGCTACAGGCTGATTCCCACCATAGTAATAATGATGGTTCTATCAATACTAAGAATCTTAATAATGATACTTCAGCAGATGCTGTTTTAATATCAAATCATTTTTACTATTTTGGAGAGGACTGTATTGATATTCCAGAAGGCTTGAAGGAAGAAGTTTGTAAAAAAGGCATTGGATATAAATTTGTTTCCAGTGACTCATGGAATAAACTCCACACATTTTTGGAGGCAAATTACGAATTGGGGTATCATGGTCATCCAGTTCTCTTCAATAATTTCAAGAGATATCCAGGACCACGATAGCAGAAATAATTAGCGCGAGGATATTAATGGCATTTTGGGGAAGTGATACAATCAGGCAAAAACAGGTAATAGAAGGTTTAGTTTTTCCTTACGAAGACAACAGAATTGAGCATGGACAATATTTATTAAGCGTTGGGCCAGAATCATTTGTTACAGTTAATGATACAAAAACTGAAATGAAAGGACTTTACGATCAGATCAGCATTGAGCCAGGACAGTTTGCTATCATATTGACTGAAGAAACAGTGACGGTGCCCAAAAATGCCATAGCTTTTATATCGATTAGAGCGAGTATTAAATTTCGTGGTTTAGTCAATGTTTCAGGATTTCATGTCGATCCAGGTTTTACTGGAAGGCTGAAGTTTGCTGTTTACAATGCTGGCCCTAATCCAATTGTTTTAGAAAGAAGCCAGCCACTTTTCCCAATATGGTTTGCTGATATGGACGATGGTAATTCAGATGAATATGATGGTGTTCACAAGGCACAGCGCCATATCACTGCTGACGATGTGAACAGGCTTCGGGGCCAAATCGCTTCACCAAACGTATTAAAACAGGAAATAGAGGAGCTTAAACACGCAATTGACAAAAATTACGATAAATTAAACCATAGACTTACAATTTGGACTGGTATTGCCGTAGCCGCTTTCATGTTATTTGTCGGCATCTGGGCTAAAGAATATTTCTTCAAAAGTAGTAGTGAAACAGCGTCTGGACAATCACAGGTCAAGACGACTCTGGATAGAAAGCCATCCCAATAAAATGAGTTATTATGGACGCTAAATTTTATATATTTGAAGGACCTGATGGAATAGGAAAAACAACTTTATCGAAGATGTTTTCTTGTTATCTCAGTTCAATAGGTCAAAACAACAAGTATCTCTCATTTCCTGGTAATTGCTCTGGGACTCTTGGAAAACATATTTACGAAATCCATCACGAGTTGTGTGATGCTGGTATATCTACGATCAATCCAACAAGTTTGCAGATGCTTCATGTTGCATCTCATATTGATGCAATCGAGTCCGCAATTTTGCCGGCATTACGTTCGGGACAATCAATCGTACTCGATAGATTCTGGTGGTCAACGATAGTTTATGGTAGGGTGTACGGTGCAAAAGAAGAGTCTCTTCAAAAATTAATTGAAATTGAGAAAATGCATTGGGCAGAATTTCAACCGGTGTGTGTTTTCTTGCTAAAACGTCACAACTCGCTGAAATCTCCTCCGGTTGCTCATTGGAGCGAATTGACTGAAGCTTACGAGGTACTTGCTCAGCAGGAATGTACAACGACGCGAATTCAGGTCATTGCCAACGAAGCAACTACGGATGACGCTCTAAGGCAGATAATTGAGGTTTATGAAAGTTTTACGAAAAAAAACGGTGTCTAGAAGACAAACTCACGAACAATTTCATTTGAGTCTTGATCCCGTACCATCTAATTTGACACCACAGATTGAAATCATCAGCAAGTCATTGCCAGCAATGCCAACGGTCGTTTATGACACCTACTGGCGTTTTGCCGCCGAAAGACAGGCAATTTTCTTTGCGAGGATGAAAGCCTCACTCCCACCGTGGACTTCTGATCCTATCCTGCGAGTACATAAGTTCACTAATTGTTATCGGGCATCAGACCGTGTGAGCCAGTATCTCATTAGGCATGTTATTTACTCCAGAAGCCAGAATCCTGCGGAAGTGTTCTTCCGAACACTTCTCTTCAAAATATTCAATCGGATTGAGACTTGGGAACTGTTGACGGCTAATTTCGGTGAAGTAACCTACGCAGATTATTCCTTTGATCGGTATGACGCCGTTTTGACCCAAGCAATCGAGAGCGGTTCAAGAATATATTCGGCTGCCTACATAATGCCATCCGGCGGGCCTTCTTCACCATTTGCTAAAAAACACAGGATGCACCTGACGTTGCTTGAAAGGATGATGAAAGACGAGCTTTATACAAAGCTTGCTGATTCTCCTTCTATGAAAAGTGCATTTACGTTGTTGCGCTCTTACCCGACAATCGGCGATTTCCTCGCATATCAGTTTGTTACCGATCTAAATTACAGCGAGATTCTGAATTTCGACGAAATGGATTTTGTTGTGCCAGGACCTGGGGCACGTGATGGTATTCGAAAATGTTTCAGCAACTTGGGTGGGCTTGATGAGGCTGGTATCATCAGAATGGTTACTGACAGGCAGGAAGCCGAGTTTGAAAGACTGGGACTATCCTTTAAATCGCTGTGGGGAAGGCAACTGCAGTTGATAGACTGTCAGAACATTTTTTGCGAAGTGGATAAATATGCACGTGTCAAACATCCAGAAGTGAGCGGTGTGACCGGGCGGCAAAGAATTAAACAAAAATTCAGTCCAATTGCCAAAACAATCAATTATTGGTATCCCCCGAAATGGGGGCTGAACAACAGGATCGAGTCAGGTGAAATCCCATGATTAGAGCTTTTTCGGGGAAAACAGCAGACGACGTCTGGCGTCAAGCCATTAGCGCCTTGAAAAATGATTCTGCTTGCTCGATGCAACAGAGTCGCTTGGGCGCTATGCGAGAAATCCTGCATGCAAATTTGTACATCGAAAACCCCCGTGAACGCTGGGTCGTATCAAGGATACCCGCAATCAATCCTGCATTTGCAATCGCAGAAATTTTCTGGATTTTGACCGGTAGCAATGATGCTGAGTTTATTAATTTTTGGAATCCTTCTCTCCCCAAATATGCCGGGCATGGCGACACATATCATGGAGCATACGGCTTTAGGATCATTAATCAGTTTGGAATAAATCAGCTTGAGAGAGCCTATTATGCTCTGAAAAACAACCCTGATAGCAGGCAGGTTGTTATTCAAATATGGGACGCGAAAACTGATTTGCCTGATGAGTTAGGTATGCCTGCTTCAGCCGATGTCCCATGTAATTTGTTTTCGATGCTTAAGATAAGGGATGGCAAGCTGGAATGGTCTCAGATCATGCGTAGTAATGACCTTTACAGAGGGACGCCCTATAATATTGTGCAGTTTACGACCCTTCAGGAGATTCTTGCTGGTTGGCTCGGTGTCGACGTTGGTGGGTATTATCAGATAAGTGATAGTTTGCATGTTTACGTGAGTGACATTCCCGAGCTAAGCTGGCAGTTGCCATCTGAAATGAATTTGAATACTGATCAACTATCACTCGATAAAGTCTCGTTCGATAACGTATTAAAGACGGTTTGGCATTTGCTTAGAGATCTGGCGTCTGAAAATCTGACAAAAGAGGGATTTTGTCGAATATTGAACAGCAACGCATTGCCAATCGCTTATTCTAACTTACTCCTGATTGCAGCGGCAGATAGCTCTCGAAGGAGGGGGTGGGTTGATGAGATGAACTGGGCCATCAATAAATGCAACAATTATACTCTCGTTTCATTGATGAACGCCTGGGTCGGACGTTGGCATAGAAATTAGAGTCAGATTATTTATGCGGTTAAGCCCCATATAAGAAAATTGATGGACAACCTCTCCCCCTCCCTCAAACTCTTCTCCTCCCTCTCCCGCGCCCCCGGCGCGGTCTGGACCGAGGTCACCAAGCGCAAGGCCCCGCACAAGCCGCTGCTGCTCCTAGCGGTGCTGGACCTGGTGCATCGCGGTGTCATCACCACGCCGTTCATCGCCGTCAGCGGCGATCTGGTGGAACTGAACGAGCTGTTCAACCTCTACTGGCGGCGGATCATCCCGCTGGGCCAAACCAGCAGCATTGCCTTCCCCTTCTCCCGCCTCGCCCGCGAACCATTCTGGGAGCTGGTCCCCCAGCCGGGCAAATCCATCACCGATGCGGTGATCAACAACACCTCCTCGGTCAGTTACCTGCGCAAACATGCCCTGGGAGCGAAGCTGGACGACGGGCTGTTTCGGGTCATGCAGAGTGGGGAGGGGCGGGAGGCGCTGCGGGAAGCGCTACTCCTCTCCTGCTTCTCGGTCGAGGCGGCGGCGCTGCTGCGGGAGCAGTCGATCATCAACCGGGAGGCGTTCGACTACAGCAGGATGCTGGAGGAGCAGGCCCATTTGCCGCTGGTGAAGGAGATCGTCGAGGCGGACAGCTATCGGGCTGCGGTGCGAGACCAAGCCTTCCGCAAGGTGGTTACCTCGGCCTACGACCACCGCTGCGCCCTGTGCGGCATCCGCATCGTCACCCCCGACGGCCACACGGTGGTGGAGGCGGCCCACATCGTCCCTTGGCGCGACACCCGAAACGACGACGTTCGCAACGGCATGGCGCTCTGCCGCCTCTGCCACTGGGGCTTTGACGAGGGGATGCTCGGCGTCTCCGACAACTACACCGTCATCACCTCCCGCTTCATTGGCATCGACCCCAACTTCCCCGGCCTGCTCACCTCCCTCTCCGGCCGGGGGATCATCCCTCCGGCAGATCGGGATAAATACCCGGCCCGCGAGTATCTGGCCGAACACCGCCGGGAGTGGCGGCTGTAGATAGTTCAAAACCGGAGTAGCAAATGATTCTCAAGAAAAAGGATAGCCGAGAGGCTGATGTCGCGGCGCTTAAAAGGCTGCTTACCCTGAAGTTGTCAACCAAACAGCGAACTGCCATTGAAAACGAGTTGAAATTCTTGTTAGCAGGCGAAAGCAATGAAAACAACTCAGCCTACTATCTGGATTTCCAATATAAGGATTCCAAAAACTGGGTGATTATCCATGATCTGCGCATTGAGCATCGAGGCAGAGTGGCACAGATAGATCATCTGCTGATCAACAGGTTTCTGGAAATGTACGTTTTGGAATCGAAGAGTTACTACTATGGGGTTAAGATTACCGAGGATGGCGAATTCCAGCGTTTGAACGGCAAATATTATCAAGCTATAGAATCGCCAATAGAACAGAATCGGCGGCACATAAAGGTGCTTAGTGATTGTATTGACGATAAGAAACTGGCACCGCTCCGGCTGGGGATACCGATCCCAGTAACGTTTAAAAACTATATTCTGGTATCACCGACATCAAACTTGATCAAACCCAAAAAAGCTCCTTTTGATCTCTCCTGCGTAATAAAAGCAGATGCATTTATTTCGCATCTCGTGAAAGAACTCGACAATATGTCGTTTGTAACCAGTTTTGCTTCTGCTGCTAAGCTCATTGGTACTGATACGCTTATGGAGTTCGGCCGACTGATTGCTCGGCAGCATAAGCCCGGTTCGATCAACTACGCCGCAAAGTTTGGTGTCACCGAAGAAGGGGAGCAAGAACCTAGAGCTGCACTAGTTGTGACAACTCCTGTAGCAAAAAATGCAGTAAAGGAGCCATCTGCGCCCGAGTACGTTGCATCGGCTACCAGATGCCAGGAGTGCGGCGCCGAAGTGGATAAGAAAGTAGTCTACTTTTGCCGGATCAATAAGGCGAAGTTCAAAGGTCATATCCTTTGCCGTGATTGCCAGCAACTGCCAGCTCTTGATCCGGTATAAGCTCAGATCTAATCCTTACGTGGAAGAGGGGGCAGGCTGCGTTGCAGTGAAAGTCTGCCCCCCACGTCAGTCACCTTCAAGTCTCCCATTCCGCCCCCCGCGATTCCCGTGTAGAATCCCCCCCATGACCTTGACAAGGCTGCTCCATAACGAAACTGATAGCGGGGGGCTCACCCGAAAGGCCGGCACTCTTCTGGCTGAGGCCAACGCCTTGCAGGGAACGCTCCATCTGCCCGGAGTGCGCGATGAGTATCGATCCCGGCTGGAGCAGGTCGTTCATCTGGCCACCAGGGCGCTGGAGAGCGGGGTGGAAAGCCGGGAGGTTGCGTTGCTCCACTGGGTGCTGGTTCAGGCTTCAGGGGCCCGGTCAGAGGATGCGCGCTATGGCGCCGGGCAGCTCTCTCGCGGTTCTCAGCGGGCCCCCACACGGGAAGATTGCGAAGACGGCTGGGAGCGTGTCGAGCAGATCGCCTGCACTGCAGAAGAGGCGGCAGTGGCGGCCGCAGGTTATGCCCGGCAACTTGATACGGCCAGAGCGTGGGAGATTGCCCGCAGAGCTGAGGTTGCCGCACTGGCAGCCAGGAACATCGTCCTGGAGCGGAACCGCGCCTACACCTTCCATGCCGATCCCGGCTTTTCGTTTGGCGAAGGCTGGTACCTGGCTGCTGCGGCACTGTTTGCCGGCCTTTCCATCCAGATCAGACCCGGCGCTGCCCAGGAAGTGCAGGCCAGACGATTCCTTTCCGATGCCGGGCTGGAAGGATCCCTTCGCCCCCATCGGTCCCGTCCGGCGAGTCCCAAGCATCTGACTCATATCATCGCCGAGGCGTTTCGCGCCGACGCGCCAGGAGCACAGTGCACCCTGCGCACCTCGTTCCTGGGAGACGAATCGCCATCGGCTTCCCTGCGATCATGGATCGATGGCAAGGTGGGGGGGATTCCGGAACAGAAGGTACTGCTCTGGGTTCGAACGGGTGACCACCATGCCCAGCGGAATACCTGTTTCCATGAGCTCCGTCAGATTTCCGAACTGGTACTGAATGCCGGACTCACACCGATCTTTTTCGGCGATAACGTTCCTCTGGAGCTTGTTTCGCCACGCGCGGTCAACCTGACCCTCTGCTGGAAAGAGCCGCTCTTCCAGGGGCCGGACATGCGCCGGGCTCAACTGCACCTGTTTGAAGAGTTGCGCTGCCGCCACGGCCTGGTGGGCCAGATCGGCGTGACCACTGCCGGCATGGACGGACCGGCGCTCATGGGATTGCCCACCCTGTATCTCACCCAGGAACGCAACGTCCGACTGGGCAAGTGGGTGGGAGCTGTTCCGGGATATCAGGAGGTCGTGCGGGAGCCGGGCTATGTCGAAATCATTCGCACCACCCTGCATCAGTGGCAGCAGCACTAGCCGAAACACTACCTCCACCCAGCGGGGGGAGGCCGGGAGGGGGGAGTCATCGCGACGCACAGGAGATGTCAGAAATGAACCCCTTCATTCCCAAACCGGTTCCTGAACAACTGCTCACGGCAGCCCGAGCGTTGCGCAGCACCATGACTGACGCCGAACGTCTTTTGTGGAGTTGCTTGCGGCGGAAACAGCTCGGCGGTTTCCGTTTCCGGCGGCAACACCCTTTCGAAATGTACGTTCTCGATTTTTACTGCTGCGAAGCCAGGGTGGCAATTGAACTTGACGGAGGACAACACAATGAACCGGAGGCAAAGGCACGTGACGCCATACGAACGGCCTTTCTTGCGGGACAGGGAATCTATGAGTTGCGGTTCTGGAATAATGAAGTTTTTGTCGATACGGAAGGGGTGTTGCAGAAAATTTATGCGGTAGTGTCAGAGAGAACCCAAACACCCCCTCCCGAGCCCTCCCCCGCTGGGGGAGGGGAAGTCCTCTTTTGGGAATCCGGGGACGCACTGCTTACTAACAAGTAGCCTGACTACGCGACATTTTCTGCCCCCACCCACCCCTCCCCCGCTGGGGGAGGGCACAGCGTTCTCCCCCTGGAGGGGGGAGGCAGGAGGGGGGGATGAGTTGTCAGAGTATTCCCTGGTAACTCCTGCATAGCCCCACAGAAAGGTCCCGAATGCGCCACAAAATGGTGAAAAACGCACCGACCAAGAAAACCGTCGTCTTCTCCCACGGCAAGGAGTCCGGCCCGTGGGGGATCAAGATCACCCGCCTGGCCCGGGTGGCGCAGGAGCTGGGCTTCGCGGTCCTCAGCATCGACTACCGCGGGGTGGACGATCCCCTGGAGCGGGTGCGGATGCTGCTGGCGCAGTGCCCGGCAAACGGGGGGCTCACCGTGTTGGCCGGCTCCAGCATGGGGGGGAGCGTGTCCCTGGTGGCGGCGGAGCGGATCAGGCCGGCCGGCCTCTTCCTCATGGCCCCGGCCATCGGTATCCCGGGCTACCCCGCCGTGCCGCCGGTCCCCGGCGCACCGCCGACGGTCATCGTCCACGGCTGGGACGACGACATCGTCCCCCCGGGGCCGGTGATCGACTATGCCCGGCAACACCGTGCTGAACTGGTGATGGTGCCCGACGGCCACACCCTGGAACAGAGCCTCGATTTCCTGGCGTACCGGTTCCGCCATTTCCTGGAAAGTCTGGGGAGCTGACCGGTGCCCGCCACATACACCTTCATGAGTGCCCAATAGGGTTGCGTCTGGATTCCCCCTAACTACCAGGTGCCGAGACTCTTCACAACCGTACCAATCGTGACCGACTTCAAGATAATGTCTGTTGACAATATACCCGTGATGGGGATATATGTCGACTATGACCTGGACCGTTGAATTCACCGGAAAAGCCAAAAAGCAGACGGAAAAACTGCCGGTCAGGGTTCGAGAGGCGCTTTTCCAGTTGATCAGGGAGATTCAGGCCGACGGGCCTGTGCGGGGTGACTGGCCCAACTATTCAAAGCTGTCTGACAGCCGTCACCACTGCCACATAAAGAAAGGTCAGCCGACCTATGTGGCCGTCTGGCGCGAAGAGAGGGACAGGATCCGATTTGTGGAGGTAGTTTATGCAGGGACACACGAAAAAGCCCCCTACTGACGATATGGTGACACTGCACCTGCGCGTCCATCGTCGCAATGTGCCGCTCGTCAGGAAATATGCGGAGAGCATCGAGGCTGAGGAGGACCGTAACTACACGGTTGCCGAAGTCTTTCCGGAGTATCTGGGCAAAGAGCGGCAGACGGCCCTGCGCGCCTATCGCACCCGCGAGGGGCTTACCCAGAAGCAGCTTGCGGGACTGACCGGAATTCCGCAGCATCACATCAGCGAGATGGAAAACGGCAAGCGGACAATCGGCAGGGAGCGGGCGAAGAAGCTGGGCGAAGCGCTCCACTGCGATTATCGCCAGCTTCTGTGAGCCGGGTTTCCTCCCGTGATGCCCCGCTATGTGGAACCGCTGTTCCGCCCCCCCAGTGAAGCCAGGAGCCTGATCTTCCAGATCACGGTCGGCTGCTCCCAGAACGGCTGCACCTTTTGCGGCATGTACAAGGGGAAGCGGTTCCGCGTCCGGCCGGTTGAGGAGATCGTCGCCGAGATCGCCGCCATCCCGCCGCACTACCGGCCCCACGTCGACCGGGTCTTCCTGGCCGACGGCGACGCGCTGGTCTACCCCTTCGCCGGCCTGGTGACCATCCTCGATGCCCTGGCCGCGACCTTCCCCCGGCTGACGCGGGTCGGCTCCTACGCCTCGCCCAACAGCCTGACCACCAAGACACCGGCGGAGCTCGAACTCCTTCGGGAGAAGCGGCTCAGGATCCTCTACTTCGGCCTCGAGTCGGGGGATGCCGAGACCCTGGCCAGGATCAACAAGGGGTTCACCCCCGGGGAGATGGCGGACCAGGCGCTGAAGGCCCGGGCCGCCGGGATGAAGCTGTCGGTGACCGCCATCCTGGGGCTGGCCGGCAAGGGGGGGAGCCTGGCGCATGCCCGGGCCACGGCGGCCTGGGTCAACCGGGTCAACCCGGAGTATTTTTCGCTCCTGACCCTGTTCCACCGCCACAACGAGGAGTTCGTCCGCACCCTGGAGCAGTGCACCCGCCGCGAGCTGATGCTGGAGGCGCGGGAGCTGCTGGCCTGCCTCCACCCGAGCCGGACGATCCTCCGCTCCAACCACGTCTCCAACTTCCTCGACCTGGCCGGCAGCTACCCCCGGGACCGGGAGCGGCTCGTCGCCGAGGTGGACGCCGCCCTGGCCCTGGCCGCGCGCCGGCCCGGCTTCCTCGACGGCTACCCGGCGTACGCCGAGGAGTACGAGTGACCACGGTCGCCATGGCGCATCCCCCCGGTCGGCCCTGCCGTCCTCTCCCCCCGGCCGGAGGCGCTCCGGTGGGCAGGCCCCTGCAGGGGGGCGGGAAATGACCCCGGCGGACCTCCTGCCGAAGGGGTCGCTCCCCGCCTGGTGGCACGGCTGCGGCATCCTGCTGGTGGTCGCCATACTCCTGCTGCACCGCCTGGCCCGGGCCAGCGGCATCGTGGCGGTCTGCCTCGTCCGGCTGCCGGGGGTGGTGCTGCACGAGCTGGCCCACCTGGTGGTGGGTACCCTGCTGCGGGCCGAGCCGTCCGGGTTCAGCCTCGTCCCCCGGCGGCGGGGTGGCGGCCGCTGGGCCCTCGGCACGGTCTCCTTCCGGCGGGTGACCGCGTTCAACGCCGTGCCGATCGCCCTCGCCCCCCTCGGCCTGATCATCCTGGCCTGGCTCCTCTGGCGCCACTGGTTGGCCTGGTTCCCCGCCACCCTGGCCAACACTCTCGTCCTCTACGCCGCGGTCTGCCTGCTGGCGGGGAACGGGCTCCCCAGCCGGCAGGACCTGCGGGTGGCGGCCAACTGGCGCAGCCTCCTCCTCTACGGCTGCGTCGCCGGGGCGGCCTGGTACCTCCGGCGCACCCTGTTCCCCTGACGGCAACCCCTCCGGGGTACACCGTTGCATCTCGGGGCCGTTCCCCCTATACTCTCGACGATACGAACTCAATGGAGGTGACCATGCCGACCGCGCTGGCACGACTGAAGGAGAGGCTGCAGGACCAGGGGGTCGACCCCGCAGTATGTGCCGACGTGGAGGCCGAGCTGGCCGAGCTGACCCGCAAGGCGGACCGGCTGGAGACGCTGCTGATCACCATCGTGCGGACCGGCTGGCCGTGGGACGGGGAGGGGGAGCCGAACGGGATCCTCCGGGTCGCCCGGGATGGCTACGGAACGGCGATGGTGGAGGCGAAGGAGCTCCTGGGGCTGGGGCTGAACACCATGATCACCCGCACCGAGCCGAGGACCTGAGGCGGCGCCGGCTGGACATCGTCCGGGTCTGCTGCGAAGCGGGGTGGGGAGCGGGAACGGTGTGGCAGGGGGGACCAAACTTTACTACTATACCGCGGGAAAAAAATTAAAAACAGACTGTTTTTTTGCCGACGTGGTGGTACCTTTACACTCAAGAAGGATGAATTAAAATCTGCGCAAAGGAGGTTGAATCAGTATGGAGGAGACTCCACCGGGCAGGTTGACTACAGGAGTGGCAGGATAACTCCGGAGGCAGGATGAGCCGGAACGAGCCGTGAAACGGCACCCAAGGAAAGAAGAGACACGAAGCCCACCGAAGTCAGGTGGGCTTTTCATTTTGCCGGCTCCCCGGGACGGTCTTCCCGCTTCCCTGTCCCGTCTTGACAATCGCCGGTTCTCCTCTACCTTTCTAGAGAAGACGGGCGATGCCGACCGGACGGTGAGGCTGCGGGAGGAGGATCGACATGCCGACCTGCGAGTACCGCTGCGAAGGGTGGGGAAGGGAGTTTTCGGTGAGCATGCAGAGTGACGAGCAGGAAGAGCTGAGGCCGTGACCGTCGCCCGCCTGGTGATCGCCCTTCTCTGCCTGCTGCTCCTCTCCTGCAGCAGTGGGCCCCGGCTGGCGCCCCTGGCGCCGGAGGCGACCGTGCTCGCCTTCGGGGACAGCCTCACCTTCGGTACCGGTGCCGGCCCGGGGGAGAGCTACCCGGCGGTGCTGGAGACGCTGATCTCGCGGCGGGTGGTCAATGCCGGCATCCCCGGCGAGGAGAGCGGCGGCGGGCGGGAGCGGCTGGCAGGGGTGCTGGAGGAGCAGAAACCGGCCCTGATGATCCTCTGCCTGGGGGGGAACGACTTCCTCCGCGGGAAGGACGAGGCGACCGTCGCCGCCAACCTCCGGGCCATGGTGCAGACCGCGCGGGAGCGGGGTGTGGCCGTGGTGCTCATCGCCGTCCCCCGGCTCGGTTTCGGCCTGGAGGTCCCGAAGCTCTACGCTGAGCTCGCCGCCGGCTCCGGCCTCCCCCTGGAGGGGAAGGCCCTGAAGAGGATCCTGGGGACCAGGAGGCTCAAGTCCGACCCGCTCCACCCCAATGCCGCAGGCTACCGCATCCTGGCGGAGGCGGTGGCGAAACTTCTCACGAAGAGCGGGGCCATCTAGGCGCCGCCCCTTTTCGGAGTCCCTTATGACCATTGCTGGAAGCCCGAAAAAACTCTGCCAGGACATCGCCGACGGCTACCTGATCCTGACCGTGCCGATGCTGAAGCTCTACGACCCCCCTGACCTCAGGACCATCGTGACGAACATCGCAATCGTCGCCCGGGAGCTGCGGCAGGAGGCGATCCCCCTGGAGGACGTCATGGCCCTCAAGACCCGCAACATGAAGCTCTCCCGCCTCAACCAGGCCCAGGTGGTCATCCAGGCGTACTGCAAGAAGCGGCGGCTGCCGCTGTGACTACGCGTTACTCCTCCTCGGGGATCTCCCGGAGCTTCCGGAAGACCAGGCGGGCGTAGCGGTCCCGCTTGTCGGGGGTGCGGCTGTTGTAGCAGCCGATGGCCTCCCAGGAGTAGCCGTACTGCTTCATGCAGCCGGCCAGGATCTTTGCCCCCCCCTTGATGTTGCTGCAGGGGTCGCCCAGGGTGTTCCACCACTCCCGGCCGAGGGCTGCCTCCCAGGAGGAGTTGATCTGCATGACCCCGAAGTCGTAGGTGCCGTTGCGGTTCCAGTTGATCGCCCGGGGGGCGAGGTTCGACTCGACCCCGGCGATGGCCTTCAGGATCCGGGGGTTGATCCCGTACTCCATCCCTGCCTCGTCGAAGCAGTACTCCTCGCCGCGGGCAGCGCCCGCCGCCAGGAGGAGCGCCGCCAGAAGCCCTATCCTCAATCTTCCCATGACCCGTTCCTTGGTTTGACCGTCTTCCCTGCAGGGTACCACATTTCGGCACGGACCGCCAGGATCGGGGGACGATCCCCCCGTTCCCCCGTCCCGTCAGAGCAGGGTCAGGGTCGTGGCCGCCGTCACCGTGAGCATGTTGTAGAGGGGGAGGCAGGTGAGCTGGAAGGAACTGACGGTGAAATCCGACACTGCCGGGGTGACGCCGTTCAGGATGAAGGTGATGGTGGCATACTCCCCTTCCCCTACGCCGGCAATTGCCGTGCTGGCGATGGTGAAGTCCAGCCTGGCCTTGGCGGTGGCGGTGGCGGCCGTGTAGGAGACCGGCCCCATGACGGTAGTCCCGCCACCCAGCAGGCCGGAGGGGACCACGACGGAGGGGTCGACCGTGATGCCGTCGGCCGCCCGTTTCACGGTTACCCCGGGGGGGAGCTCGACGGTGGCGGCCACGCCGGCAACCGTCGTGCCGGCCGCCAGTGTCCCCGGGGGGGCGGCAAGCCTGAGCAGGGCCGCGGTGGGCGCTGGCGGTGTCCCCCCTCCGCTTCCCCCGGTGGGCGTGGTGGCGGCTGTGCCACCGCCTCCTCCGCCACAGCCGGCGATGACCGGCAGCAGGGCCAGCAGTGCCACGGTCATGATCTTCGCGATGATCTTCATGGGTTGCTCCTTGTCCTACCAGGTCACCAGGCCGACGAGCCTGCGCAGGAGGAGGGTGACGTCGGCCATGTCCACGATGCCGTTCGGGTTCGGCGTGCCGTTACTGCCGAGGGGGGCGCAGTCGAGGCCGGTCACTTCCCCCGGGGTGAGGGTCGTCTGCCCGTTGGCATACTGG
>CALMBF010000069.1 GCA_937860145.1 uncultured Geobacter sp. | reverse complement strand
CTACACCTCTCTATTCGTCGGCAGCGTCAGATGTGTATAAGAGACAGCGAGGACCCCTCCAAGGCCCTGTGCGACGGCCCCAACTCGGTGAAACTGGCCGACCTGGGGGAGCTGCTGAAGAAGCTCAAGGATATCGACGCCATCGTCAAGTAACGATTCCAACGGCACCGGCGGGCAGCTGCATACTGCCTTCGTTCGTGTGTCGGCCCGGTTCCGGCAATTCTAGGCTCATCTCGCTACAGCCGATAAACTCGCTGCGCTCAGACAGTATCGGCTGTGGACGCTCGATTTCGCAAAGAATTGCTGCGAAACCTGCCCTAAGCACTCACTACGGCAGCATGCAGCTGCCCTTTCAGGTAACGGAATTCTATGATCATCGAAGAAGCGAAAAAAGTCATCCGCATCGAGGCCGAGGCGCTGGCCAGGCTGGCTGACTCCATCGACGGCGAGTTCGAGCGGGCGGTTGCCCTGATCCTCCAGTCGAAGGGGCGGGTGGTAGTCACCGGCATGGGGAAGTCGGGGCTGATCGGCCAGAAGATCGCCTCCACCATGGCGTCCACGGGAACCCCCTCCCTGTTCCTCCACCCGGCGGAAGGCATCCATGGCGACCTGGGGATGATCATCAAGGGTGACGTGGTCATCGCCATCTCCAACAGCGGCGAGACGGAAGAGGTCGTCCGCATCCTCCCCATCGTGGAGCGGCTCGGCGCCAGCCTGATCGCCATGACCGGCAACCCCACCTCCACCCTGGCACGGAGCGGCGACGTCTTCCTGAACGTCGCGGTCGCCGAGGAGGCCTGCCCCCTGGGGCTGGCGCCCACCGCATCGACCACCGCCACCCTGGCCATGGGAGATGCCCTGGCCGTCGCCCTCCTGATCGAGCGGGGGTTCAAGGCGGAGGATTTCGCCCTCTTCCACCCCGGCGGTTCCCTGGGGAAGAAGCTGCTCCTCAAGGTGAGCGACATGATGCACGCCGGCGAGGCGCTCCCCCTGGTCAGGGGCGATGTCCCGATGCGGGAGGCGATCTTCGAGATCACCTCCAAGAAGCTCGGCTGCACCGGGGTCGTCGACGATAGCGGCGCACTGATCGGCGTCGTCACCGATGGCGACCTGCGCCGGGCCCTGGAGCGGGGGGTGGACTTCATGGGGCGCCCCGCCGCAGAGCTGATGACGAAGGACCCGAAGCGGATTCTCGCCGGGGACCTGGCCGCCAAGGCGCTGCAGCGGATGGAGGAGTTCTCGATCACCTCCCTGTTCGTGTTCGACGACAAGGATTCGGTCCTGCCGGTGGGTATCGTCCATCTCCATGACCTCCTCAAGGCGGGGATCGCCTGAGATGCACGGCACGCGGCGTACGAAGGGGGAACGATGGACGAACGGCTGAAAAAGATCAGGCTGCTGCTTCTGGATGTGGACGGGGTGATGACCGACGGCCGGATCATCTTCGACTCCAACGGGGTGGAGAGCAAGTTCTTCAACGTGAAGGACGGTCACGGCATCAAGATGCTTCAGCGCAGCGGCGTGGAGGTGGGGATCATCTCGGGTCGGGAGTCCATGGTGGTCACCAACCGGGCCAAGGAGCTGGGGATCGCGATCGTCTACCAGAAGGCCATCGACAAGCTCACCCCGTTCCGTGCCATCCTGGCCGAAACCGGCCTGGGAGAGGAGGAGGTCGCCTTTGTCGGTGACGATGTCATCGACATCCCGGTGCTCAGGCGGGTCGGTTTTGCCGCCGCCCCTCCCGATGCCGTCGCCGAGGTGCTCCCCTACGTTCATCTCGTTACCTCCAAAGGGGGGGGCTGGGGAGCGGTCCGGGAGGTCTGCGACCTTATCATGAGGGCCCAGGGGAGCTGGGAAGAGGTCACGTCCCGTTACTTCTGACCCGGTCCGTCCTTTTCGGGTACCAGTCGGCCGCGGCATCTTTGCCGTGGCCGGTTTTGTCTTGATACAATCTCTGTGCCAACTCCTCTTCTGCCGTTTACAAACCCCTTTACTCACACCCCCGAAAATGCTATAGTCCAAGCCGATTTATGGCCAATTCCCTTATAGTCAGACGTCTCCTGGGGCTGTTTGTCCTTCTGGGTGCTCTTGCTCTCCTTGTTGTGGTATTCCGTTTCTTCAGCCGGAATGGTCAGCACAAAATGCAGGTAGCGACTCCGGCCGCTTCGGTGGACCTGGCCCTCAAGTCCCTCCACTTCACCGAGTCCGACCCGGGCCAGAAGTTGTGGGAGCTCTTCGCGGCCAGTGGCGAGTATAACAGGGGGGCCGACCTCTCAACCCTGAAGGATCTCCGGTTCATCGTGTTCAAGTCCGGCATCGGCCCGGTCACCGTGACGGCCCGGCGTGGCGAGTATCTCCACGGGGCCAGGAAGGTCACCCTGATCGACGATGTCTCCGCCAGGAGCGAGAAGGGGATAACCTTTGACACGTCGCGCATCACCTACGACACCGGGCGGCGGACCTTCACGACTGCCGCTCCTGTCAGGCTGATGGACGGCCGATTGAGCGTCGAGGGGGTTGGCATGAGCCTGGATGTGGAGAGCCAGAAGGCCCATATCCAGCGGCAGGTTTCGGCCACAATATATCCCGGGAAGAGTGAGAAATGATGCGGTCCATCTGTGCAGTCATCCTGTTGGTCATGGCGCTCGCCACCCAGGTTTCGGCGGAGACAAAAGCCTTGCAGGCACGGGGGGACGAGCCGATCCGGATCAAGTCGGACGAGCTGTTCACCGACAACAGCCGGAAGGTGGCGACATTCTCCGGAAACGTCGTTGCCCGCCAGGGCGACGTGACGATCTATACCGACAAGCTGGTGGTGAGCTACTCCCCGGAGAGCGGGGCGGTCTCAACCGCGGAAGTCTTCGGCAATGTGAAGATCGTCCAGGGGAACCGCCGGGCCCAGTCCGACCACGGCATCTACGATGCCAAGCTGGCGAAGATAACCCTTGACGGCAATCCCAAGGTCTTCCAGGGGAGCGATGTCGTTTCCGGGAAGCAGATCATCTACTATCTCGACGAAGAGCGCAGCGAGGTCTCCTCCGGTCCGGGAGAGCGGGTAGATGCGGTGATTCACCCCCGTGGGAAAGGGTCTGATGGCCGACCGGCACAACCATAATTCGCTCCGGGCACGGGGGTTGAAGAAATCCTTTGCCGGACGCTGCGTTGTCAACGGCGTGGACCTCGACCTGGCTTCCGGCGAGGTCGTCGGCCTGCTCGGCCCCAACGGCGCGGGGAAAACGACCACGTTCTACATGGTGGTGGGGCTCTGCCGCCCCGACGGCGGTGAGGTCCTCCTCGGCGAGAGACCGATCACCGGGCTTCCCATGTACCAGAGAGCCCGGTGCGGCATCAGCTACCTCCCCCAGGAGCCGTCGGTGTTCCGCAAGTTGACGGTCGAAGAGAACCTGCTGGCGATCCTGGAGACGATCGAGCCATCCCGGCAGCTGCGCCGGGACCGGGTTGAGGAGCTGCTGACCGAGTTCCGCATCACCCACATCGCCAGGAGCTACGGGTATGCGCTCTCCGGCGGAGAGCGGCGCCGGGTGGAGATCGCCAGGGCTCTGGTCACCAACCCCCGTTTCATCCTGCTCGACGAGCCTTTTGCCGGGATCGATCCCATCGCGGTGATCGATATTCAGAACATCATTGCCGAACTAAAAGGGAAAAGTATTGGTATACTTATTTCAGACCACAACGTGCGCGAGACCCTTGGTGTCTGCGACAAGGCATACATAGTCAACCGGGGTGAGATCCTGGAGTGCGGTACCCCCCGGGAGATCGCCGAGAGCAGGAAGGCCCGGGAGATCTACCTGGGCGAAAAGTTCAGGCTGTAGTACCGATTCTGCGTGTGAGCGGGAAGGAGCGTTGATGGCAATAGAGATGCGGCAACAGATGAAGCTGACCCAGCAGCTGGTGATGACACCCCAGCTGCAGCAGGCCATCAAGCTTCTTCAGCTGTCGCGCCTTGAACTGCAGGATCTGGTGCGGCAGGAACTCGAAGAGAACCCCATCCTCGAAGAGACCCTCGAGCAGGAAGAGGCGAGGGAGGTCGAGCAGATCGAGATCCTGGAGAAGGAGCAGGTCCCGGAGGAAGAGGGGGAGCGCTTCAAGGAGGTGACCGCCGGGAGCGAGACCCTCCGGGAGATGGACTGGGACAGCTACCTGGAGGGGTATAACTACAGCTCCGGCGAGCAGTACAGCGATGATGACGAGAGGCCCTCCTTCGAGAACATGCTGACCAAGAAGGGGACCCTGACGGACCATCTCATGTGGCAGCTCCATCTCTCCCGGTTCGATGAGAAAGAGACCGAAGTCGGCGTGGAGATCATCGGCAATATCGACGAGGACGGGTATCTGCGCAGCACGGCCGATGACGTTGCCATCGCCTGCGGCGTTGCTGTGGACCAGGTGGAACAGGTCCTGTCCCGGATCCAGGATTTCGACCCGCCGGGGGTCGCCGCCCGGAACCTGCAGGAGTGCCTGCTGATCCAGGTCAAGCAGTTCGCCATGGACGGCGGGGTCGTCGAGGCCATTCTCCGCGACCACCTGAAGGACCTGGAGACGAAGAAATACAAGCAGATAGCCCGCGCCCTCGGGGTGGGACTCCAGGACATCCTTGCCGCCGCCAAGATCATCTCCGGGCTTGACCCCAAGCCGGGGCATATTTTCGGCCAGGATGACGTGCAGTACATCTCCCCCGACATCTTCGTCTACAAGGTGGGGGACGACTACCTGGTGGTACTGAACGACGAGGGGCTGCCGATGCTCCGCCTGAACCCCTTCTACTCCGAGCAGAGGATGAAGGAGCTGGACAGCGGGACCGAGGAGTACGTCAGCGAGAAGACGCGTTCCGCCCTCTGGCTCATCAAGAGCATCCAGCAGCGGCAGCGGACGATCTTCAAGGCGGCCAAGAGTATCGTCAAGTTCCAGCGGGAGTTTTTCGAAAAGGGGATCGAATACCTGCGCCCCCTCGTCCTGCGGGACGTGGCCGAGGATATCGGCATGCACGAATCCACGGTCAGCAGGGTGACGACCAACAAGTACATGCACACCCCCCAGGGCATCTACGAGATGAAGTACTTCTTCAACAGTGCCATCTCCGTCAACGGGGGGGATTTCGTCGCATCGGAGAGCGTCAAGAGGAAGATCAAGGAGCTGATCGACGCCGAGGACCCGCGCAAACCCCTGAGCGACCAGGCCCTTGCCGAGATGCTCGCAACGAGCAGCATCAACATAGCCAGACGGACAGTCACCAAGTACCGGGAGATGCTGCGCATCGGCTCCTCGTCGGAGCGCAAGCGGCTCTTCTAGGTACTGCAGGGGAGGTCCCCCCCGTTCAAGGGACCGCAGCAGTCGGAAGACTATCATCACTACAGGAGGCAACTATGCAGATTACCACAACATTCAGGCACATGGAGCAGTCTGATGCATTGAAAAGCTATGTGGAAGAAAAACTTGAGAGGGTTAAAAAATATATCGACGAGCCGATCATTGCCCAGTCATACCTGACCGTGGAGAAGATCCGGCATATCGCCGAGATCACCCTGACGGCAAAAGGGGTTACCATCAAGGCGTCGGAGGCGACCAACGACATGTACGCCTCCGTCGATGCCGTCGTCGACAAGATCGAGCGCCAGCTCCGCCGCTACAAGGAGCGTCTCAAAGGGCACAAGCCGGCTGTCGAGACCCGCGGACGCGAAGGGCGCAGGACCATCGTCCAGGCGGAGAGCGTCGAACAGCAGCAGTCACCCGTTGTCATCCGTTCCGAGCCGATCTCCATCAAGCCTATGTCCGTGGATGAGGCTGTCATGCAGATGGACCTGATGCACAAGGATTTCCTTGTCTATACCGATTCGACCTCGGAAAACATCAACGTGATCTACCGTCGCAAGGATGGCAACTACGGCCTGATCGAACCGGCCCGGGGCTAGGCTGCCGGTCGTCGACGGCCGCACGCTGGAGATGGATGAATGGTACTGGACCTGCCGGCTGAGGCAATAATCCCCGAACTTTCCGCGTCGACACGGGACGAGGTGCTGGCCGAGCTGTCCGCCAACGTGGTGACTCGTTACCCGGAACTCGTCGATACCGATATTGCCGGTATCCTGCGGGAGCGGGAGCAGCTCGGGAGCACCGGCATCGGCGATGGCGTGGCCATCCCCCACGGGAAGCTGCGCAACTTCAGGCAGGACCAGGTACTCGTATTCGGGCGGAGCACCAAGGGGGTTGATTTCAACTCCCTTGATGCCCGCAAGGCCCACCTTTTTTTCCTCATGCTGGCTTCCGCCGACGCGGTGGACACCCATCTCAGGATGCTGGCGAGGATATCCCGCCTTCTCAAGGACCCTTCCGTGCGCAAGGCGCTCCTCGATGCTGACGATGCCGGTACGATCCGTGACATCATTGCGGAACAGGAGAGGCGTTTTTGAACACGATCAGCCTCACCATCCAGGACCTCCTCGGTGAAAAGGAGTACGGTCTCGACCTCTCCCTCTTTGCCGGCGAGGGCGGCCTTTCCCACCGCCTGTACAGTTCCCGCATCCAGAAACCGGGACTGGCCCTGACCGGCTATACGGAGCATCTCCATCCTGACCGCCTGCAGGTGCTGGGGAATACGGAGATCTCCTATCTCGACCAGATGCCACGGGAACAGGCTGCCGCCAACATCGCCCGTTTCTGCTCGTTCCCCATCTCCTGTCTTGTCGTCACCAAGGGATTGACCCCCCCCGATTTCCTCAGGGAGGAGGCGGACAAGGCCGGTATTCCGGTACTCGGCACCCCCCTCCAGTCCTCCCTCTTCATCTCCCTGATCACAAAGTTCCTCGAAGAGAAGCTGCTGCCGACCACCCATATCCACGGGGTCCTCGTCGACGTCCTCGGCGTCGGGGTGCTCCTCCTGGGGAAGAGCGGCATCGGCAAGAGCGAGTGCGCCCTCGACCTGGTGATCCGCGGTCACCGCCTGGTGGGGGACGATATCATCCGCATCAAGAAAAAGATGCCCGCGTCCCTGGTGGGGCAGGCCGGCGAGACGATCCAGTACCACATGGAGATCCGCGGCCTGGGGATCATCAACATCAAGGACCTGTACGGCGTCTCTTCCATCAGGGAGAAGAAGATCATCGACATGGTGCTGGAGCTCGTGGAGTGGGACCCTGAGCATGAATACGACCGGCTCGGCATCGATGACCGGGTCTATTCCATCCTCGGCGTGGACCTCCCCCACATCTGCATCCCGGTCAGGCCGGGGCGCAACCTCACCTCGATCATCGAGGTGGCGGCGAGGAATTTCCTCCTCAAGGGGATGGGGTACCACTCTGCCCGTGAGTTTCACGAGAAGCTGATGTCGCGGCTCGAGGTGCGGCCGCTGGGTGACGAAGTTGAGTAAGCTGAGGATCTGCGTCATAACCGGGCTGTCCGGCTCGGGCAAGTCTACGGCGATCCGTGCCCTCGAGGACGAGGGGTTCTTCTGCCTGGACAATCTCCCCCTGGCCCTGCTCCAGGTATTTATCGAACTGGTGGAAAAGTCGTCGGAGAAGATCAGGAATGTGGCGATCGTCATCGACATTCGCGCCAGGGATTTTCTCAAGGGACACGGGGCCATCTTCCAGGAGTTGCGCGACGCCGGGCACAAGGTGGAGATCTATTTCCTCGACTCCAGCGACAGCGTGCTCATCAGGCGTTTTTCCGAGACCCGGCGCCGTCACCCGGCTCTTATCGGCGGTTCGGTGCAGGATGGCATCAAGGTGGAACGGGAGCTCCTCTCGGACCTGCAGCGGATCGCGACCCAGGTCATCGATACGTCAGAACTGAACACCCACCAGTTGAAAGAGCTGATCGTCGGCATGGTCTGCGGTGAAAGCGTTCCGCGGCTCTTCAACCTGCACCTGCAGTCGTTCGGCTTCCGCTACGGGGTGCCGATCGATTCCGACCTGGTCATGGATGTCCGCTTTCTTCCCAACCCCTACTTCGTCCCGGAACTGAAGGCGTTTTCCGGCCTGGACCAGGGGGTGCGGGAGTTCGTGCTCGCCCAGCCGGATACCAGCGAATTCCTTGACCGGTTCCTCTGGTTCGTCGATTTTCTCATCCCCCGCTACCAGCGGGAAGGGAAGTCATACCTGACCATTTCCGTGGGGTGCACCGGCGGTCGCCACCGTTCGGTGGTCATCATCGAAGTCCTGCGGGAATTCCTCGCCTCAAAACAAGTACAGCTCAAGGTTACGCACCGAGATATGGAGAAGGGTTGATATATGATCGGACTTGTCGTCGTTGCCCATGCAAAGCTCGCCGCAGAGCTCATTACTGCCGCTGAAATGATCGTCGGACCCATCGAGGGGGCCGTTGCCGTTGAGATCAAGGCCGACGATTCGGTTGATACCATCCGGAATTCCCTCACCTCCGCAATGGAGTCGGTCTCTGCCGACGGCATCATCATGATGACCGACATGTTCGGCGGCACCCCATCCAACATGAGTCTCTCGTTCCTTGAAGACAACAGGGTCGAGGTCCTCACCGGGGTAAACCTTCCCATGCTGATCAAGTTCGCCAGTGACCGGGGCCGGTACCAGGTCTCCGACCTGGCCGCCCAGATACGGGATTGCGGCCGGGACGGGGTTACGGTCGCGGGGGACTATCTCAGGAAATAGCCGCAGGTGTCATCATGGGGAGGGCCGGCCGACTGCCGGTCTCCCCGCTCCCCCCTCTTCCTGTCTCTTATACACATCTCCGAGCCCACGAGACCGTACTAGATCT
>CALMBF010000068.1 GCA_937860145.1 uncultured Geobacter sp. | reverse complement strand
TCACCACTGAAAAACCCGGCCGGAGTGTCGCCCGTAACCAGCGCCATGGCGCTGGCCGTACTGGCAGCACTCTTTCTTTTCCCCAGCTTCGTGGAAAGCCCCTATGCGCTCCACATCATGATCCTCCTTTTCCTCTCCACCATCCAGGGAGAGGCGTGGAACATCATCGGCGGCTATGCCGGCCAGTACTCCGTCGGCCATGCCGCCTATTTCGGCGCCGGGGCCTACACCACCATGATCCTGATGCAGTCCAGGCAGATTCCCCCCTGGTACGGCATGATCGCAGGTATCATAGTGGCACTGATCGTTTCCCTGATCATCGGGGCCATCTGCTTCCGCCTCCGCGGCCCCTACTTCGTCCTGGCATCCATTGCCGTGGCCGAGATCATGCGCCTTGCCGCCATGAACCTGAAGGAGCTGACCAACGGTGCGGAAGGCATCCTTACCACGGAGGTCCCGGTTTTCAGGATCGGCGAGACCGTCATCACCGACTTCCTCACCAAGGTTCCCTTCTACTACATCGGGCTGACCATCGCGCTCCTGACCATCCTGGCAACCTGGCTGGTGCAGCACTCCAAGCTCGGTTACTACCTGCAGGCTATCCGCGAGGACCAGGACGCCGCCAACTCCCTCGGCATCAACCTGTCCATATACAAGAGCACTGCCCTGGCCATCTCCGCCGCCTTTACCTCCCTGGCCGGGAGCTTTTACGCAATCTACATCGGCTTCATCGACCCGCCGACAGTCCTGGCCCTGGACATTTCGGTGCAGATAGTGCTCATCTGCATCATCGGCGGCATCGGCACCATCTGGGGGCCGGTGGTCGGCTCCCTCGTGCTGGTCCCCCTCTCCGAGGCGCTCCGCAGCAACCTCATCGCCCAGGTGATCTTCAAGGCGGGTCTGGCCTCAGAGGAGTCCGGCACCGGCATCTTCCTCAAGGAACACCTGGCCCACGCCCACGCCCTCATCTACGGCATCCTGGTCGTGGTGGTCATCCTCTTCATGCCCGACGGCGTGCTGGGGTGGGTCAAGAAGCTTTCGGCCGGCAAAGGGAGGGGATAGACTCAGATGGCACCCATACTCGAAATAAGGAATGTCAGCAAATTCTTCGGCGGTCTGGCGGCCAACTCCGATGTCTCATTCACCATGGAGGCCGGGATGATCATGGGGCTGATCGGCCCCAACGGCGCCGGCAAGACCACCCTCTTCAACTGCATCACCGGATACTACCCTCCTTCCAGGGGGGAGGTCCTCTTCAAGGGGCAGAGCCTGAACGGCCTGGAGCCCGACAAGGTCTGCAGGCTCGGCATGGTGCGCACCTGGCAGAAGGTCCGCCCCCTGGCAAAACTCTCGGTCCTGGACAATGTCATGGTCGGCGCCCTCTGCCGCACCTCCTCCCTCAAGGTTGCCAGGGAAATCGCCATGGAGCAGCTCCGGGTGGTGAACATGGAAAACAAGGCAAGTTTCGTCGCCGGAGGGCTTCCCATCGGTGAACGGAAAAAGCTCGAAGTCGCCCGGGCACTGGCGACACAGCCGGAGCTCCTGCTCCTGGATGAAGTCATGGGGGGGCTCAATCCTGCGGAAAGCGAAGAGATCATCCAGCTGATTCTCGCTATCAAGAAGGGGGGAACCGTCACCCAGATGGTCATCGAGCACGACATGAAAGCAATCATGCGGATTTCGGACCGGATCGTGGTCCTGACCTCGGGTGAAAAACTCGCCGAAGGGACACCGGAGGAGATCGTCAACAACCCTGAAGTTGTGCGGGCATACCTGGGGGACTTCCATGCTTAAGATAGACAGGCTCAACTTCAGCTACGGCGACATGCAGGTGTTATGGGACCTGGACCTGGAAGTATCGGCGGGAGAGATCGTTACCGTTGTCGGGGCCAATGGCGCCGGCAAGTCCACGACCCTGAAGAATATCTCCCGTCTGGTAAAATGGCAGGGGGGGAGCATCACCTTCAACGGCACCGACCTGGCAAAGCATGAATCCCACGAGGTGGTCGAGATGGGGATCGTCCAGGTCCCCGAAGGGAGAAAGATTTTTCCGGAGATGACGGTACTCGAGAACCTGCGCATGGGATCCTTCATCAAGAGTGCCCGGGCCGACCGGGACAGCAACGTGGACAGGGTGTTCCAGCTCTTCCCCCGCCTCAAGGAACGGGAGAAACAGCTGGGGGGTACCATGTCGGGCGGCGAACAGCAGATGCTTGCCATTGCCCGCGGCCTGATGGCCAACCCCAAGCTGCTCCTTCTGGATGAACCGTCCCTTGGCCTGGCGCCGCTCATGGTGAAGTTCATCTTCGAGATCATCCAGGAGATCAACCGCCAGGGTGTCACCGTCCTGCTCGTGGAGCAGAACGTCTACCAGTCGCTCCGCATCGCCACCAGGGGGTATGTTCTGGAGACCGGCCGGGTTGTTCTCAAGGGAAGCGGCGAAGAGCTGCTGAACGATGAGCATGTACGGAAGGCGTTTTTGGGCATGTAGTCAACGCAAGCGGCAACGATTCCGTGCGCCGCTCCGGCTGTGTGCGGGATTCCCCAGAGGAGACACGTTATGACGAATGTAGCCGAATGGATGACCCCCAATCCGATCACCATCGATGCCGGTTGTTCCATCATCGAGGCGATTCACATGATGAAGGAAAGGAAAATTCGCCGCCTCCCCGTGACCAGGGGGAACCGCTTCGTCGGTGTTGTCACCGACAGGATGATAATGGAGTACACGCCGAGCAAGGCAACCAGCCTGGACACCTGGGAGGTCCATTACCTTCTGGCCAAAACTCCTGTCAGCGAAGCAATGAATCCCAAGCCGTTCACCGTCACCCCGGACACCCCCCTGATCGAGGCTGCGCGCATCATTCATGACAACAAGATTTACGGGCTCTGCGTCCTGAATGAAGGAGGGGACCTCGTGGGTATCCTGACAACCTCCAACATCCTTGAAGCACTCATTGCCCTCTGCCCGAAGAGCTGACAACCCCGCATCCGGCATGACTCCATAAAAAAAAGGGGGCTGAAGGCCCCCTTTGTCACATCATATGAACTTTTTTCACGAGGGGGCCGCCCCACGGTTTCGTGCCCGGTTCGCCAGGATAATGGAGTCGAGCAGCTCGCCACAGCAGGTGCACTTCCATGCATCGAAAGAACGGACAAAATCATAGTACTTCTCGGCGAACATTCTCCCTTTGCATTTCGGACATTGCATACGGCACCCCCTGCGTGAAATTTGAATTGAAAGAGTAAGTGGAGAAGTACATTACACCTATCATGCCAAGTCCCACGCACGTATGCCGCTGCCACAAAAAAATTTTCACCCCGCCAATATTATTCGTATTTACAATAAGTTATAAAACACGAAAAAACCGTTTCAGTGAGTTCACCTTCCCAAAACCGATGCCGGGAACACGGAGAACGCCTTCGATCCCACCAAAATCGCCATATTTTTGACGGTCACTCACAATGGCCCGTGCCAGGGTTGGACCGATACCGGGGAGCTCCTCCCACTCTTCAACCGACAGGGAATCGGCATCGAGCGGGATACCGAGCAGCATCATCTCCGTAACCTTCATATTTTTAACGGTTATTTCGATACGGTTGCCCTCCGGCCTGTCGAATGACACCACATCGCCATTTTTCAGACATATCGAATCACGGGGCTCACGAGGGTTCAAAACAGCAGCGGGAAGGTTCGTCATTTTTTTGACATCGCTCAGGGTGACCCCGTCAGAAAAACGATAGATCCCGTCCCGATCACCACTGCCAGCGAGCTTGACCAGGACCAGACCGCTGCTGTAACGCAGAAAAGCCGCCTGCTCCCCACGGGGAACAGAGCGGCTTTTCAGGAGCAACGGCACGACGACGGCACAGGTGAGAAGCATGATCCCCAGGCGCCGGCGCACGGGTGTCAATTGCGTGACGACTCCTCGTCGTTTTTGTGCAACGACGAGGACACTTTCAACGTATTAATATAATGCGCTTTATCAATATTCATACTTTCAAAGGTACGACATAGGTACAAATAGACGCTACTCATCTGTACTGTTCTCTCATTTTCCCTGTTTTAGTTGCTTAATGTTGCCCAATGTGCCGATGTGCATAACACATCAGGCCAATCTGGCAACCTCATCATACACCCTTGGGAATTGTTGGGGGAAGATATCTCTGGCTTTCTTACTTTCTAACAGGGGGCACGGGGCATAATGTGAATCGGCATGCAAAAATGACCCACCTATAGCCTAAATCGGCGTCCAAATT
>CALMBF010000067.1 GCA_937860145.1 uncultured Geobacter sp. | reverse complement strand
CTTCCCCCACCGCGGGAGAACTCCCCCTCTTCTTTTAAAGATACCGCAAACACGAGCTCAAGGGAATCACGGAAGCGCATCATCGATTGCGGAAACCTTGACTCAGGTCAAAGCCCTCCGGCGACTAATCGGATATTTTTTGTCTTACCTGAAAGATTGCAGACCGGTAGTCCTCGGGTATACTTGTGAATTGCCGGTCCCGATCGAGAACAAACGTAATACGGGAATCTACCCGCCACAACACAAAGGAGGAAAAAATGGGAATGTTCTGTAACCAGTGTGAACAGGCTGCCAATGGTGTCGGCTGCAATATCTCGGGGGTCTGCGGGAAGAAGCCGGAAGTGGCCGCCCTGCAGGATCTGCTCCTTTACGCCCTCAAGGGGATAGCCCTGTACGCATCCAAGGCCCGTGAACTGGGGGCAAAAGACGCGGCCATCGACCTGTTCGTGGTCGAGGGGCTCTTCACCACCGTCACCAACGTCGACTTCAGCGCCGACCATATCGAGAAGGCCGTGCGCAGGGGAGCCGAGGTCCGCGCCCAGGCCAAGGCCCTCTACGAGCAGGCCTGCGCGGCCAAGGGGGTCGCCCCGGCAAGCATCGCCGCTCCCCAGGCCACCTGGACCCCGGCCCCCGACCAGGCCGGGCTCATCCGCCAGGGGGAGGAGCACGGCCTTACCTCCCTCCACGTGAACGAGGATATCCGTTCCGTCATCGAGATCCTCATCTACGGCCTCAAGGGGATGGCAGCCTACATGGACCACGCCCTGATCCTCGGCAAGAGCGACGAGGAGGTCATGGCCTTCTTCCACCGGGCCCTGGCTGCCACCACCGACCCGTCCCTGGGGCTCATGGACTTCGTGGGGCTCTGCATGGAGTGCGGCAAGCACAACATCACCACCATGGGGATACTCAACGCCGGCCACGTAGAGACCTACGGCCACCCCGTACCGACCCCGGTCCAGCTCGGCACCCGCGCCGGCAAGGCTATCCTCGTCTCCGGCCACGACCTGAAGATGCTGGAGGAACTCCTCAAGCAGACCGAGGGGACCGGCATCAACATCTACACCCACGGCGAGATGCTCCCCGCCCACGGCTACCCCGGACTGAAGAAGTACTCCCACCTGGTGGGGAACTTCGGCGGCGCCTGGCAGGACCAGGCCAAGGAGTTCGTCAACTTCCCCGGAGCCATCATCTTCAACACCAACTGCATCCAGAAGCCGGCCGACTCCTACAAGGACCGCCTCTTCACCTGGGGGCTGGTCCAGTGGCCCGACGTGAAGCACATTGAGGGGTGGGACTTCTCCGCCGTCATCGAAAAGGCCAAGGAGCAGCCGGGCTTCCCGGAAAATCCGGGCCAGGAGATCCTCACCGGCTTCGGCCACAACGCCGTCCTCGGCGTCGCCGACAAGGTCATCGAGGCGGTCAAGTCCGGCGCCATCAAGCACTTCTTCCTCATCGGCGGCTGCGACGGTGCCAAGTCGGGACGAAACTACTACACCGAATTCGCCGAGAAGACCCCGGCCGACACGGTCATCTTGACCCTCGCCTGCGGCAAGTTCCGCTTCAATAAGCTGGAATTCGGCAACATCGGCGGCATCCCGCGACTCCTGGACATCGGCCAGTGCAATGACGCCTACTCCGCAGTGCAGATCGCCGTGGCCCTGGCCGGCGCCTTCAACTGCGGGGTCAACGACCTCCCCCTCTCCTTCATCCTCTCCTGGTACGAGCAGAAGGCGGTGGTAATCCTCCTCTCCCTCCTCCACCTTGGGATCAAGAACATCAAGCTGGGTCCGACCCTCCCGGCGTTCATCACCCCCAACGTCCTGAACTTCCTGGTGGAGAACTTCAACATAGGCCCCATCACTACCGTCGATGCGGACCTTAAGGCGGCCCTGGGGGCATAACTTCGGGCAACAGCGGACAGAAAGACGAAGGGCGCGGAATAACTTCCGCGCCCTTTTTCGTCTCCCTCCTGCCTGTACAGCGGCAGGCTTCAGGTCATCCCCGTTCGACCATGTTCAAGCTCGAAGAGGTACACCAGGTACAGCTCCTCGACTTTTTTACGCGCCCAGGGGGTGCGACGGAGAAATTTAAGACTGGATTGCATACCCGGATTGTTGGTGAAACAACGGATATCAATGGCCATCCCCATCCGCTCCCAGCCATAATGGTCAACCAGTGAGGTGAGAATGCTCGCCAGGGTCACCCCGTGGAGCGGATCGCTGTTATTACGTGTCACTCTTCCTCCCCGCAACCTGCCGGCGCTGCATAGATCGCCCCCCCTGTCTCCACCTGGGTCAGATACAGCCGGGCATCGAACTCAAACTGGTGATACGCCGGTTCCATGTATTCACAGAGCCGGTAAAATGCCTTGTCATGCTCACGTTCCTTCAGGTGAGCCAATTCGTGAACGACGATCATGCGCAGGAATTGCAGGGGTGCGTCCCTGAAGAGTGCGGCAATCCGTATCTCGTTCTTTGCCTTGAGATTTCCACCCTGCACCCGGGAAACGAAGGTATGCAGCCCGAGAGCACTGTGGAGCAGTCCGATGCGGCCATCGTAGGCGACCCGGCTGAGGGGACGGGAAGAGCGGAGGTACTCGTTCTTCAGCTCCAGCGTATAATCGTAGAGTGCCCGGTCAGTCCTGACCTCGTGGGGAGAGGGATACCTGTCGAGAAGGTAATCGGCCAGCCTGTTTTCCGCCAGGAGTTCCCCAGCCCTGCGAACCAGCTGTTCAGGATACCCCTCCAGGTATTTCAATCGGTGCATGGTCTCGTCTTTCCTCGTCAGTGAGTAACAGCTGCCGGTTTCCCGTCACCATCCGGCAGGGGCTCAGGATTCGGCACAGGCTGCACCTGCTGAAACGGCTCCCCGCCGTGCTGGGGGCAGCTTGCAGTCGGCTGGGTGCCGGCGATGAAGAACTCCTCCCGCTTCTCCGGGCAGAGGGGAGTGGCCGGGTAGCCGGTGGCGGGATCGATGGTCACGGTGACCACCGTGTCCGGCCGGGTGAAATCGACCGGTGGCCGGGAGGCCCTGGCGGTCGCGCAGCGCTGGCCGCGCGACTTC
>CALMBF010000066.1 GCA_937860145.1 uncultured Geobacter sp. | reverse complement strand
GCGTAGGAGACGAGCAGGGGGAGTCGGGGGTCGTTGTCCGGCGCCCCCTCCATACCGGCGGGGACGAGACGGATCTCCCTGATGGCAACGACGACATTGGCAAAGGAATCGCTCTGCTTGTCGGTGATGCCGACCTTCAGGGTACCCGTGCTGGTAGACGTTGAGGACGAACCGCCGCATCCCGGCAACTGGCCGAGGAGCAGGGCTGCCAGCAGGGAGCCGGCGACGAGGGTGAACAACCGCGACGTTTTCATGGGACCTACCTCCTTGAGGGGTGCTCCCGGGAGCCCTGAAAAAGGAACAGCCGGGAGCCGAAATTGATGATCTTTCGGCAACCCGGCTGTCTCGGTGAGACCCTGTAGGCTTTCCGCCCCATTCTCGCGAATGGTTGAGTATTATCGTGCACCATCTGAAGATGTCTTGAATGTCGGGGTAATTTTACCTCCGGACAGCCCGGCTGTCAAACAGTCGGTTCGTCACCCGAAGCGGTAGACCAGGCGACCGTTGTCGTACAGCTCGATGGGCCCGTCCTGGGAGACCTTGATCACCTTGCCGAAGAAGGAGGCGGCACTGGCGGCCGTGGTCCGCCCCCCGCCGGTCACCACCTCCATGGCATGGGAGGTGTCGATGATGAACCCGGTCTCGATCAGCTTGCCGCTCCTGCTGAAGACGGTGATGCCGTCGGCGGAAAGGAGGCGCAGCAGGCCGCCGGCCTGCTTCAGTTCGGTGATGGTCCGCCCCTTCACCCCGTTGATGAGGAGCCGCCCCACCGGGTCGTCCCCCCCGACGGACCCCTTCTTCAGGGAGGCGAGCTGCTTGGCGCTGCCGCTGTGGATCATGACCACCGTGCCGTGGCGGCTCTTGGAGAGGGCGTAGACCGTCCAGAGCAGGTCGTCCGCCGAGGTCGGCTCGATGGCGTCGGCCAGGAAGGAGCGGAAGATGTCCGGGTCGAAGATGGCCCACCCCCCCTTGCGCCGGACGATCAGCTTGGCCGGGCTGGTGAGGACCTCGATCTCCGAGGCCTCGTTCACCGTCACCGCGAAGGCGCCGGAACCCGCCCGGCTGACCACGGAGAAGAGCTCCCGCTGGGTCAGCTGCTCCACGTTGCTCTTCACCACGTTGCTCCCCACCCGGATGACCCCGGTCACCTGCATCTCCACGTTGGCGAGGAAGAAGAGGTTGGAGCCGTCGACGTAGCGGTAGGTCAGGGGGTTGGCGAAGAAGGAGGTAGAGAGGGCCTGGGGCGGCTGGAGGGGGAAGAGGGTGTGGTGGCGCTGGCGCATGACCGACCGGAGGTTCTGCTGGGTCGTGCGGTGGACGATGAAGCCGGTGGTGGCCGGCTTCCCCTCGTAGCGCTGGTAGGAGAGGTTTTTCAGGAGCTGGATCAGCTGCTGGATCGGCCAGAACCCCTTGCTGTGGTCCCCCCGCAGCCAGCGGGCCACGGTGATGTCCATGATGGAGGCGAGGATCGCGGTGCGGAAGTGGGCGGCATACCCCTCCAGGGTGAAGCCGGTGAACATGGCGGCAAAGGCGGTGAGGAGCTCCCGGCAGAAGGAGTCCTCGGCCTCGGTGAACGGGATGCAGCAGCGGCGGGCCGTGAAGAGATAGGGGCGCTCCTCGATGAAGAACATCTCGTGGATGCCGGCCTCGGGGCCGATGAACTCCTCGTCGCCGGGGACGAGATCGACCTCGGCACCGCCGAGGAACGACTGGATGTTCCCCCTGATGGCATCGAACACGGTAATCGGCATGGGCTCTCCCGGCTGGCAGTAAGTGGGGAGATTGTAGCATAATCGCCACGCCGGACAATTGAGTTTTTTTCATCACCGGTGAAAAAGGTCGCACCTCCCACCCCGCAGCAGCCTACCCCTCCAGGCTCTCCCGGGCATCCAGCCACGACTGCAGGGCCGTCGACCCTGCCCGATATCGGAGTTAGGCCACTGCCAGATCTGTCGGGCAGCGCCCCGGCTACACGACGCGGCGCCGTGACCCGGGCCGGAGAAAAACACGTATATTGTTTTCTGCATATTTGCTATAGTGGTCCGCAAGGAGGTGATGTATGAAGGATCTATTGATTATCGGCGCAATCGTCGCGGTCTGGTACGTGGTCAACAGGTTCATCCTCCCCCGCATGGGGGTGCAGACCTGACTGTCCGACTCATGCTCCCTCGAGTCTCGGGGGAAGGACAAGGATACTCCGGACAAACACTGAACGAACGAGGGGCGTGCCGCCATGGCACGCCCCTTCTTCGTTCAGTCCGGAGTCTGCCGGTTTCCCGCATCGCCCCCCTCACCTCCCCGTCCCACCCGACTTCCCCCTCCAC
>CALMBF010000065.1 GCA_937860145.1 uncultured Geobacter sp. | reverse complement strand
AAGAGACAGGTACGGGGGGTGGTGGATGACCTGGGTGCGGGGCGGCCGGCAGCTGACATCGCCGCCACCTTCCACGTCTCCCTGGCCGCCGGGACCGCCTCCCTCTGCGGGGAGATCCGCCGGCAGACGGGGCTTGACCGGGTCGTGCTGTCGGGGGGCGTTTTCCAGAACAGGCTGCTGAGCGAACACCTGCTGTCGCTCCTGGCAGCGGACGGTTTCCAGGTATTCTGCCACCGGCTGGTGCCGCCGGGAGACGGCGGCCTCGCCCTGGGGCAGGCCATTATTGCGGGAAGGAGTCAGACATGTGTGTAGGGGTACCGATGCAGGTCGTCAGCATTGACGGCGACAACATCGTGGCGGAGACGGACGGCGTCCGCCGCCAGGCGAGCCTGATGCTGCTCGCCGACGAGGTCCAGGTGGGGGATTTCCTCATCATCCACGCCGGCTTCGCCATCTCCAGGCTGGACGAGGAGGAGGCGCGGGAGACGATCAGGATGATGAAGGAGGTCTTCTCCGAAGAAGACATGCAATAGAGATGGGCCGTGGCTTTTGCGCAATCTCGGCGTTGCCTGCGTCATCGCTTGTGCGACGTGGCGCTGCCACGCCTCCGCGCTCTTCCTTGGCGCCACCGACCTTGCACAAAATCCGCGGCCCAAGAGGTCTGTCTGATGTGATCTCTGGAAGTTAGAGAGGCGGGCGGGGGCTTTCCCGGAAAAAATGTGCAGCGAAAAAGCACGCCGTCGATCTTCGCAGAAGATGTCGCATACGACTGACCGTCTTCCCGAAGACTATCCGTTGACCGCATTGCAGATTTTTGGAGGGAAAGTCTCCGCCCGCCGTTCGCTGCTCGGTGAACATGTAATTTAGATTTTTTAAGAGGTTATCAATGAACTACCAGGACGAATACCGCGACCGGGAGCTGGTACGGGGGCTTGCCGACAGGCTGGCCCGCCTCGTTGCCGGCCGGGAGGAGCCCATGACCTTCATGGAGGTCTGCGGCACCCATACCATGGCCATCTACCGCTTCGGCCTGCGCAGCATGCTGCCGCCCCAGGTCCGGCTGATCTCCGGCCCCGGCTGCCCGGTCTGCGTCACCCCCAACGACTACCTGGACCGGGCCATTGCCCTCTGCCGCCTCCCCGGCGTGATCACCGCCACCTTCGGCGACATGATGCGGGTGCCTGGCTCCAGCTCGTCCCTCATGGAGGAGCGTGCCAAGGGGGCGGATATCCGTATCGTCTACTCACCCCTGGATGCCGTGGCCCTCGCCGCGGCCAATCCTGAGAAAAAAGTCGTTTTCCTCGGCGTCGGCTTCGAGACCACCGCGCCGACGGTCGCCGGGAGCATCCTGGCCGCCGAGGAGAGAGGGTTGAACAACTACGTCGTCCTCGCCTCCCACAAGACCATCCCCATCCCCATGGAGGTCCTGACCAGCGACCCGGAGCTGGCCCTCTCCGGCTACATCTGCCCGGCCCACGTCAGCGCCATCATCGGCGTCGACGCCTACCGGACGCTGGCGGAGGAGTTCCACACCCCCTGCGTCATCACCGGCTTCGAGCCGGCCGACGTGCTCCAGGGGGTGCTCATGCTGGCCGAGCAGGTGGTCAAAGGGGAGAGCCGGGTGGAGACCCAGTACCGCCGGGTGGTGCGCCCCGAGGGGAACCCCAAGGCACGGGCGATCCTGGATCGGCTCTTCGAGCCGTGCGATGTCCCGTGGCGGGGGATCGGCGTCATCCCGGGGAGCGGCCTGAAGCTCAGGGAGGCGTATGCCCGTTTCGACGCCGAGAAGATGCTGCCGGTGGAGGTGGAACCGACCAGGGAGCACCCCGGCTGCCGGTGCGGCGAGGTCCTCAAGGGGAAGAGCTCCCCCTTCGACTGCCCCCTCTTCGGCAGGGCCTGCACCCCCGAGGCGCCGGTGGGGGCCTGCATGGTCTCCTCCGAGGGGACCTGCGCCGCGGCCTACAAGTACGGCCGCTAAGGGACGGGGGGGACGGCCGGTGCGGGGCGTTGCCTGCGTCCCTTGGCACCCTCTTGCTGGCGGCATGACTATAACCGGCAATCCACCATATTTCCGCAGCCAAACTGTCCTGCTAGCCGGGACACCTCGTTGTATTCTCTCCATACCCGTACTGGTTAATTAAATTAGCTTGATTGAGAAGTGTCTTTATTTTAGATTACCGTCCGAGCTTCCTCCCGTTGGCGCAACGACACCGGGTGATCGGCTGGCGTCTTCGGCCGGGCAGGTCGATGAGCTGCCGTGACCGCCGAGCCCGGAATAAATACAGGTGACAATGGAGCAATCTATGAGGGCACTCTATCTGGTACTGGTTTTTCTCTTGGGAGGCTGCGCCGTTAGCGTCAAGGAGTCATATCGCAATCCCGAGTTCAAGCAGACCGTTGACAAAATATCCGTTGCCTGGATTCCCCTGGATAAACATGACTACAAAAAGGAATATCTTGCCGGTTCAGGAGTCGCTGTCGTCAATGAAGCGCTGGCCATGAAGACGGCAAGAAAACAGTTGTGGGATCTTCAGTCTCGAACGCGAAAAACTCTTCATGATGAACTGGCCTATTACGACACCGACATCGTCGAGGAACCCCTGTCCACGTATCTGCTCCGGATGACCCCCGAGAGGCTTGTCAGGATACAGTGCCTGCCTGACTCGTGCCAGTCGACCGTGACAGTGAAATTGACCATGAAGGAGCGTAAATCGGACACGCTGATCTGGTCTTCCACCATTAAAGTTGCTTCGTCGAGGCCGCCCTATACCAGGACCGATCCGGAGGGGAAGGAAGAGCTCGTGACGCCCGACACAACACGGGAGCTGGTTCAAGCCGTCATCGAGCAGTGGAACAAGTATCAGCTGTTGCCTGCCCGGCTCGCTGCTCCGAGAGAGCGTCTTCCTTTGAAGGAAGCTCCCGCAGGTGACAAGTTGGACCACACGGACCGGTCATACGAAAAGCTCCTTACCTGGATACGGGAAAACAACAAATGGGGCAAGGACGCTGCAGTTGTGAAGGAATTTGAAAAAGACCTGGAGTCTGCCATGGGGGGAACCAGGGCTTCCTGGAAAATAGGCTGGGGATTAACCCGATCCGGCAAGGCGTATACAATCGACTGGGAAAAGAACGCCGTGAATATCCGCGAGTTGTTACCAGAAGAAGCGGCGCTTAAGGGCTTTCGGGAAATGAAGAGTATCTTCAGTGTCGACTGATCCAGCGGCAAATTCGGCAATAACGAGGGGGGAACATGAAGTTTGCAATCAAGCATCTGGCGGCATGTGGCCTGATCTTTCTTCTGGCAGGCTGTGCAACGAGGGTAGGAAGCAGCCAGAAACTGACGGGTTATGACGTCAAATTGAAAGACCTGGCGGTTGTCTACTCCCGGGGGAACTTCGGGCATGAAGGAATAGGGAAGAAACTCGAACGCTACAATTTCCAGAACATGGGTGAATACATCGCCAAGGCGGCCCCCCACACCTTCCCGAATTACGGCATAAGCGCCTCGGTGTACACCAAACAAGCGGATTCGCAGACCCCTTCGCCAAAGGAAAAACAGATTCTGTTCATTTCTCCCACCAGGGCGGAAGCAGAGGGGCATAAAGGATTCTCGGGAGAAGTCGTCGTTTCTTCCGGTCCGTCCATGGAGCCCGTCAAGGTCAAATATGAACGGCCTGTTGCCCAAAACCAATTGAGGCGTAAATAGATTTCTTGGACTCAGAA
>CALMBF010000064.1 GCA_937860145.1 uncultured Geobacter sp. | reverse complement strand
AACAAGGGGAGGGCGGGGCTGTTCGAGCTGGCGGACAACGGCACGCTCTTCATGGACGAGGTATCGGAGATGCCCCTGGACGTGCAGGTCAAGCTGCTCCGGATCCTGGAGACCAGCACCTTTCGCCGCATGGGGGGGAACCACGACATCCGGGTGAACGTCCGCTTCGTCTTCGCCTCCAACAAGAAGCTGGAGGAGTGCGTCGCCCGCGGGGAGTTCCGGGAGGACCTGTTCCACAGGATCAACCTCCTCCCGATCCATATCCCCCCCCTGCGGGAACGGCCGGAGGATATCATCCCCCTGTCCTACTACTTCATCAAGTCTGCCACCGAGGGGAATTCGGCCCGGTGGGAGATCACCGACGAGGCGCTGGCCGCTCTCACCGCCTATTCCTGGCCCGGCAATGTCAGGGAACTGCGCAACACGATCCGGCGGGCTTGCATCCTCGCCACCGAGCCCCTCATCTCCTCCGACCTGCTCCCCTTCGCCCCCAAGGTGGCCCCGGCTGCGCGGCCACCCCAGCTGGTGACGGAGGAGGTGCAGATCCTCCCCCTCTGGGTGGTGGAGCGGGACCACATCCAGAGGGTGCTGGAAAAGGTGGAGAACAACAAGAGCAGGGCCGCCAAGGCCCTCGAGATAGACCGCAAGACCCTGTATACCAAGCTGGAGCGTTACGGTCTCGGGATCTGACGCACGAGGAGGAGAGGGATGGAACTGACAGATTCCTACGGCAGGAAAATCAATTATCTCCGCCTTTCCGTGACCGATCGCTGCAACATGCGCTGTCTCTACTGCATGCCGGCCGACGGGGTCAGCCTGGTCAGGCATGGCGATATCCTCAGCTACGAGGAGCTGCTGCTCATCGCCGAAGCTGCCGTTGATAACGGCATCGAGAAGATCCGGATCACCGGCGGCGAACCGCTGGTGCGCAAGGGGATCCTCCCCTTCCTGGGCAAGCTGGCCGCCATCCCGGGGCTCAGGCAACTCGTCCTGACCACCAATGCCCTGAACCTGTCGGAGATGGCGGCGGATCTCCGCGCCGCCGGGGTGCAGCGCCTCAATATCAGCCTGGATTCGCTCAGGCCCGAGACCTTCGCGTCCATCACCCGCGGGGCTGATCTTCACAAGGTGTGGCAGGGTATCGCTGCCGCGGAGAAGGCCGGTTTCAGGGTGAAGCTCAACATGGTCGTCATGCGGGGCGTGAACGACGATGAGATCCTGGACTTCGTTGCCCTCACCATGGACCGGGGGGTGACGGTACGGTTCATCGAGTACATGCCGGCGATCCGTGAGACGGGGTGGCAGTCGCGGGTGCTCCCCGGCAGCGAGATCCTGGCGCGGGTTGCGGCCCGCCACGACTTTGTCGAGCAGCCCCGCGACGGGCTGGCGGGACCGGCCAGCATCTACCGTATCGACGGCGCCGAGGGGAGCTTCGGCATCATCACCCCGGTGACCGGCCACTTCTGCGCCGAATGCAACCGGATCCGCGTCACCTCCTCCGGCAAGGTCCGCAGCTGCCTCTTCTCCGACGACAGCCTGGACCTCCGGCCGCTGTTGGCCAGGGGGGACCGGGACGGCGTGGCGGCGGCACTGCGGGCCGTCGTCACCTGCAAACCCCGCAACCACACGCTGATGGAGAGCGACACCGGCTACACCCCCTTTGCCATGGCGGCAATCGGCGGCTGACAGGAGAGGAGAGAGGGATGAAAGCGCACGTTGATGCCGTCTGCATCAGTCTCGCCAAGGGGGAGAAGAAGACCCCGGTGGAACGGGTTGAACTCAAGGAGAACCACGGCATCGTCGGCGATGCCCATGCCGGGGAGTGGCACCGCCAGGTAAGCTTCCTTGCCCGGGAGAGCATTGCCAAGATGTGGGCCCTGGGGCTGACGGTGGACGCGGGGGACTTTGCCGAGAACATCACCACGGTCGGCATCGACCTGGTGGGACTTCCCATCGGGACACGGCTGGCCGTGGGGGAGGCGGTCCTGGAGGTGACCCAGATCGGCAAGGAATGTCATGCCCGCTGTGCCATCTACTACCAGGCCGGCGACTGCGTCATGCCGAAAGAGGGTATCTTCGCCCGCGTGATCAGGGGGGGGGCCGTCACCCCCGGTGATCCGGTCTGTCGGCTCCCCTCGGGCTCCCCGCTACCCTGAGTCATCGAATCCCCCCGGCTCCTGCTGTCCGGGGGGATTATTTTATGTCAGCACCCAACGGTGCGCGGTGCTTTTCCACACCCCTCCCTCTGGTAGCCCACCACATGCTGTAACAATTTTCTACATCAAGACTCTTCGGTGTCAGGGGTTAGTCGTCGTTGTCCAGGTGGTTGACGTACAACATCCTGATGTTACGGCGCTCTCTGCCGCGTTCGGTGGAATGTGGCCATATGCAACAGTGTAGAAAAATGCCACACAAACCCGTTTTTCTTTCCTGGCGTCGTCGATCTCGAAAATTTATTTTCTCCTCAGGGTTTCTCCTAACCCATTTGCCCTGGCAGCATGTGCGCGCCGTCGGGGTGAAATTCCCCACCGTGTAGAAAATCCCTACCTCCAATATGACCATTTTGCCGAATTTCAATAAAAAGGTGTTTCTAAATTCCCCTCGGTCATTTTCACTCATAGCGTCACTTTACGACGGAAACGGCCTAACCTGTTAATAAATAAACCGTTGTTAGTTTTGGCATCGAGCTTGCTCTATTGTCTGTCAAGGGTTATGTCTGCTGCTCGGCCCTGAATTCCCGACCATAACCGCGCCGAAGCAGTAAAAAGCGTATAACAAAGTTATAAGGAGGTAGAGACGGTTTCACGCGTTGTCCCGGCCGCAGTACCGCTTTGCAGTACACAACTACCAGCAGGACCACCCAAACAAAAAGGAGGAAGTACCAATGCCACATTTCAGAGATGCCAAAAGAACCCTCAGCCTCGAATCCCGTGAGTACCCCATCAAGATGCAGCATGCCTATCCCTCCGTGAATATAGGTATCGGCGCCCACACCATGGTCGGTAATGACGCCAAGGCTCTGGGGATGACCAATGCCCTGATCGTCACCACCGGCCTGCGCGGCACCGGCATCATCGAGTCGATCCAGGGTGTGCTCAAGCACGCCGGCGTCGCTTCCGAGGTGTTCGACAAGGCCACCCCCAACCCGAAGGACTACGAAGTCATGGAGGGGGCCAAGGTCCTCGCCTCCGGCAAGTTCGACGGCATGATCACCATCGGCGGCGGTTCCACCACCGACTGCGGCAAGGCGATCAAGCTGGTCTACAGTCATGACGGCCAGGATGTCCGCACCTTCGAAGGCGCCTTCAAGTGCACCAAGAAGAACAAGATTCCCCACCTCGCCATCAACACCACCTCGGGCACCGGTTCCGAGATCTCCTGCTTCTCCATCATCAACCACACCGAGAAGATGTACAAGATGGCCCTCTTCGATCCCAACTGCACCCCGAGCAAGTCGGTCAACGACCCGCTGCTCCACCAGTGCATGAGCCAGAACCTGGCCGCCTATACCGGCATGGACGCCCTGACCCACGCCGTGGAAGCCATCGCCTCCCGCCTCTGCGTCCAGTCCGCCTACGGTCCCGGCCTCTGGGCGATCACCGAGATCTTCGCGAACCTGCGCCAGTCTTCGGCCAACCGCAACAACATCAAGGCCATCGAGCAGATGGTCTGGGCCGAGATGGCCGCAGCCTACAGCTTCAACAGCGCCGGCCTCGGCATCGTTCACTCCATGGCCCACGCCATGGGTGGTCTCTACGATTCTCCCCACGGCCTCTGCAACGCAATCGCCCTCGTTGACGTCTGCCGCCTCAACCTCCCGGCCTGCCCGGAGCGTTTCGCCATGATGGCCCGCGCCGCCGGCATCAACACCGACGGCATCTCCGACATGAAGGCCGGCGAGCTGTTCATCGACATGATCCAGGAGCTCAAGGACGACCTGGGGATCACCACCCGCTTCGCCGACCTCGGCCTGCAGGAGAAGGACCTGGACGGTCTGGCCAAGTTCGCCGCCGCCGACATTTGCTCCGAAGGGAACCCGATGGATATCGGTTTCGACAATATGCGCGCCGTCTTCAAAGGGTGCATGTAACAGGGTTCGACAGGGGATTTGGAGGGGTGCCCTCCAAATCCCCTCCCGGGCGGGAACGTTCTCCCGCAGTATGAACCGGCAACACCGGCACGTGACGACGTGCCGTTCCACCATGCAGTAACCTACTCCTTTCATTGGGCCGCTGGATACGGAGCACCTGCCTCTCCGGGTTCGGCGGCGTCTTTTCATCCGCGGAAACGAGGTCGATCATGATTAACGAACAACAGGTCAAGGAGAGGCTCCGCAGCGGCGGCTACATCGCGGACGAAGCCATCGCCACCGCCGTTTTCCTCGCTCTGAGGATGGAGAAGCCGATCCTCATCGAAGGCCCCCCCGGCGTGGGGAAGACCGGTCTGGCCAAGGCCCTTTCCGAGGTCCTGAATGCACCGCTGGTCCGGCTGCAGTGCTACGAGGGGATCGACGAGGGGAAGGCTCTCTACGACTGGGAGTACGGAAAACAGCTTCTCTACACCCAGCTCCTGAGAACCCAGATCGACAGTTACCTCTCCGAATCGGCCGACCTGCGGGCTGCAGTGGAGCGGCTCTCGGCGGAGGAGAGCCTTTTCTTCTCCCGGAATTTCCTGGTACAGCGGCCGATTCTGCGCAGTTTCCTCTCCGAAACGCAGTCCCTGCTCCTGATCGACGAGATCGACCGGGCTGGCGATGAGTTCGAGGCGCTGCTTCTGGAGTGTCTGAGCGATTTCCAGGTCACCATCCCCGAGCTGGGGCCCATCGGGGCCACGATCAAACCGCTGGCGATCCTCACCAGCAACGGAACCAGGATGATCTCCGATGCGCTCCGCCGCCGGTGTCTCTATCTCTACATCGGCTACCCGGAGTTCGATCGCGAGGTAGCGATCGTCCGGGCTCGCCATCCGGAGCTGTGCGACTCCCTGGCCATCCAGATGGTCGAGTTCCTGCGCAAGGTCAGGGAGTTGAACCTGCGCAAGGCCCCCAGTGTCTCCGAGACCCTGGACTGGGCCCAGGTCCTCTCCATCCTCCATGCCCGTCAGCTCACCCCGGAGATCGTGGCATCGACGGTGGGGACCATTGCCAAGCACCAGGCCGACCTGCAGCAGGTGATCGAACTCGCGAGGCAGGTATTGAGGTAATCGTGGAACGGGTCATTACCAGATTCATAGCCACTCTCAGGAAAGAGGGGGTCAGGGTCTCCCCCGGGGAGAGCCTCGACGCCGTCCATGCCCTCGCCTTCGGCGGTATGGATTCGCGGGAGAGCATGCGGGCGGCGCTGCGGCTGACACTGGTGAAGAACTACCACGATTTCCCCAAGTTCGACGAGGTCTTCGACTGGTTCTTCACCCGGGACCAACTCAATCCCCAGGCGTACGCCATGGACGACTTCCTCGGCGCCCTGATCCATATCGTCGAGGGGGAGCAGCTCAAGTCCGAGGAGCACCGGAGCAGGGAGCGGGACGACCCGCAGCTCGTGATAGACGACGAGCTCACGGAAGAGGACCTGAAGAACCTTATGGGGCTGGAGGAGGGGGACGACGCGGCAGGCGGTGCGGACCTCATGGTTCAGCTCGACGGCAACCGCGACAGGAAGCGGGAGGCGGCGCCGTCGGACTTCTACATGAAGAGTCCGCCGACCATGGCCTTCAACCAGAACCAGACGACCCGTAAAGAGGCGCCGTTCACCCCGGAAGAGCTGTCCGACATGCAGGAGGTGGTCTACCGGATGCTCGTGCGGATCCGCAAGGACGTGCGCCGGATGAAGGAGCAGGAGAACCGGGGGAGACTCCACGTGATCCGCACCATCCAGAAGAACTACAAGCACGGCATGGTCCCGTTCCTCCTGTCGCTTCGCCGCAAGCGGAAGGAAAAGCCGCGGCTCGTGGTGCTCTGTGACCTCAGCTATTCCGTCAGCCACGCCACCCGCTTCATGCTCCTGCTCCTCCATACCCTGCAGAACCGTCTGATGCACGTGCGCAGCTTCGTCTTCAACCGGGAGATCACGGAGATCACCGACCGGTTGCGCAACATGCCGGTCAATGTCCTCCTGGAGACCATCGACACGGGAGATATCGTCAACCTGGACGACAATAGCGACTTCGGCCACGTCTTCAAGACGTTCAAGGAGAAGTACCTGGAGAACCTGCAGGGGAAGCCGGCGGTCATTATCATGGGGGACGGCCGGAACAACTACCACGACGCGAACGAGTGGGCTCTGGAGGAGATCCGGGAGAAGGCGGGCTACCTGCTCTGGCTCACCCCGGAGGACCGGGAGACCTGGCAGCGGGGGGATTGTCTCCTGGATCTGTACGGCTCGTACTGCGACAAGGTGGAGGTGGTGAAGAACGTGGACGAGCTGAGCGCGGTCGTGGAGGACCTGTTCGGGATGCTCTACGACCACCTCGACACCCGGGCCTGGCGGAAACAGCGGCCGGACCGACGGGAGGAGGAGCCGCATGACTACCGCACTTACTATACCCGGGGGAAGGCCGATGCGCCGCCCGCCTTCGATCCTTCCGTGCGGCGGCAGTGGTAGGGGAGGGCGCCATGGGAAAAGGTGACAGGGGGACCCGACGGCGGGAGCCGGAAACGACCAGCGCCGAACTCCACGCTTCACGGGAGGAGCTGGAGGCGTCGCGCAACAAGTACGCCCTCCTCTACGACTTTGCCCCGGTCGGCTACTTCACCCTCGACCGGTCCGCCGTCATCCTCTCGGTGAACAAGTTCGGCGTGGGCCTCCTCGGAGTTGCTCGTGAGGGGCTGATACACAGTGATTTTACCGGATTCGTTGCCCCGGAGGAGCGCCCCGCCTTTGTCCTGTTCCTGGATACGGTCTTTCGTGGCGAGGGGAAGGAGACCTGCCGGCTGCGGCTCTCCACCCCCCGGAGCCGTCCCCAGTACGTCCGGATCGAGGCCATGGTCACCGAGTCCGGCGATGAGTGCCTTGCCGTGGTGCTGGACATCACCGAGAAGAAACTGGCGGAACAGGCACTGTCCGAGAGCGAGTACAACCTGGCCAAGGCCCAATCCATGACCCACGTCGGCTCCTGGAGCTTCGACCCGGGGAGCGGTGCGGTCAGCGCTTCCGACGAGCTGCTCCGGATCCTGCGCCTCGGTCGGGATGATATGACCCAGGAGAAATTCGCGGATGTGGTCCACCCTGACGACCTGGACTGTGTCATGGCGCAGCTGCGACGCGGCGTCGAAGAGGGGGTCTGCTACGAGATCGAGCACCGGCTTCTGTTCGGCGACGACTGCCGCTGGGTCTACACCATCGTCGAACCCTCCCGGGACGAACGGGGGGGCATGCGCCTCTACGGAACGACCCAGGACATCACCGAGCGCAAGCGTGCGGAGGTGGCCCTGCGCAACAAGACCAACGAACTCCAGGCCATCTTCGACTCCATCGGCGACGGCATCACGGTGTACGACCATGACGGCCGGGTGCAGCACCACAACGCCATCGCCCCCCGGCTCCATCCCCAGGGGATGACCGCCGGTACCCCGTGCCAGGCTATCTTTCACCCCGATTCGGAGGGGCATAGTCGTGAGTGTCCGGTGGAGCGGGCAGTGCGGGGGGAACGGGTGGAGACCTCCCAGGTCTGCGTCAGGGAGGGGGGGGAGACCCTCTATCTTGACATCACCGCCACCCCGATCCGGGACGCCCTGGGGGAGAAGACCCGGGCCCTGGTCTTCTCCCGCGACGTCTCGGAGAAACGGCTCCAGGAGATCCGCCTGATCCAGAACGAGAAGATGTCCAGCATCGGTGTCCTCGCCACCGGCATCGCCCACGAGATCAACAACCCGCTCACCTCCGTGGCCGGCTGCGCCGAGGCGCTCCTGCGCCGCTTCCGCGACGAGAGCGCCCTGATGCGGGACAGCCGCCTGGACGTCTTCCCCCACTACCTGGAGGTCATCGTCCGGGAGTCCTACCGATGCAAGGGGATCATCGACCACCTCCTCAGCTTCGGCCGCCGCTCCGACGGCGCCCCCGTGGAGGTGGAGCTGAACGGCTTGCTGCTGGAGATCGTCGAGCTCCTCCGCCACCAGCCGGATTACCGGCAGGTCCAGGTGCGGACCTCTTTTCAGCCGGGGCTTCCCAAGGTCATGGGGGACCCGTCGGCCTTTCGCCAGGTGTTCATGAACCTGGTGGTGAACGCCCACCAGGCCATCGACGGCAGCGGCACGGTGGAACTGGCCACCGCCGTCGACGAAGAGGGGTGGGTCACCATCACCGTGCGGGACACGGGGTGCGGCATCCCTCCTGACCTGCTGGACCGGATCTGGGACCCGTTCTTCACCACCAAGGATGTGGGGAAGGGGATCGGCCTCGGTCTGGCCCTCACCTACGACACCGTCAAGCGCCACGGCGGCGAGATCCGCGTGGAGAGCCGCCCCGGAGTGGGGTCGTGCTTCACCGTGCTTCTGCCGGCAGGAACAGGGTGAGCTTGGATAAACTACAACATGGAGGAATCATGAACTGTAACTGCGAAGCACACACCATGCACTACTGCCACCTGAAGAGAACGGGGCAGGACGAGTTGCTCAGGAGCATAACCGACAATCCCGCCGCATCATGTAGTCACTGCGGTGCCAGGGTCAATGATGTCAAGTACGTCTGCGCCGCTCACCTGGGGGGCTCCGCGCCGAATGTGGAGGGTGGTCACGGCAGCGTGAACCTTGATGATGTGGGTAAACCCCACTCGGGTTAGTCGGCATCGTGGCCAGGAGGCTTTGTATGGAAGAGAGACGTGGAGCAGTAACGTTCCAGGGTAGTGCGGTGACGCTCCTTGGCAAAGAGCTCACGGTCGGCGATCGGGCACCTGACTTCAGGGTCGTGGACGGTACGCTGGCAGATGTTACCCTCGCAGACTTCAGGGGGAAGGTGAAGATAATCTGCACCGTCCCCTCCCTGGATACCCCGGTCTGTTCCAATGAGGTCCGCCGCTTCAACAGGGAGGCGGAACAGTTCGGCGATGAACTAGCGGTGCTCGTCGTCAGCCTGGATCTCCCCTTTGCCCAGAACAGGTGGTGTGCCTCCAAGGGGGTGGAGCGGGTCAGGCTGCTCTCCGATTACCGGGACAAGTCATTCGGATTGGCATATGGCGTTTTGGTGAGGGAGCTGCAGCTCCTCGCCCGTGCCGTTTTCGTTCTGGATACTGACGATACTCTTCGCCACATCGAGGTTGTTGAGGACATCGGCGATGAACCGGATTACGGTGCTGCCATTGCCGCTGCCAAGGGGGTGCTGGTGCCGGTGACTCCTCTGCCGATGGACGGGATCTGCGGCGCCTATTAAGGAGGATGCCGGACAGGGGAAGCATCCGCTCGGTCCGGCATCGTTCGCTTCGCTCGTTGTGGATCACCTGCCAGCCCGACTACTCCCCCGAGTCCCTTTCCGTGAAGTACCTCTCCACCACCCTGGTGTGCATGGGGAATCCCAGCTCCGTGGGCTCTTCGATCAGAACCAGTTCCACAGTTTCGGCTGAGCTGAACTGGCGGAAGATCTGCCGCTCCTGGCGGGGCGCCAGGCCGATGATCACCAGGGTGTCGTCTAGCCCGTTCATCACGTCGTACAGGGAAATCTCCCCCGGCGTGACACTGATGCCGGTCTCTTCCCGGAGCTCGCGGGCTGCCGCCTCCTGCCAGGTTTCACCCACGTCGATGTACCCCCCCGGGAGGGTCAGGGTGCCCAGTGCCGGCTCGATCCCCCTGCGGACAAGGAGGATACCGTCCCCCAGCGGGAGGAGCACCACCGCAACAGGGAGGGGGTTGAGGTACGACTTGTTGTTGCAGGCAGGGCAGCGCCTCGGCCAGGGAGCCTCCTCGTGAAATCTGTTGCCACAGTAGCCGCAGTGGGCATGTCTCTCCTTCATCGTACGTCCTCCGGGAAATCATCCCTGCAGAAAAAAATCCCTTTTTTTTCGAGTTAGCTCGTGACCGTATGCAGAATAGCAGAACGGTGGTTTGTAAAACTGTGGTGAAACTACTCGTTGTGGAATAAGTCAACAGATTTGGCTCCACCCCCAGGTGAGGGTGGAGAGGTAAATGGTGATAATTTCCACAATTATCTGTCGCCCTGCTGGTCCAGGGTACGCCTCTGCAATCATAATATGTGGATAAATCACTGTTTTAAGATTTGGCATTGGGGTTGCAGAAAGGATTGTATCACATGCCCGCAGGCTATGGGCGCACTCAACAGTAAAAGGAGAGAAAAATGGAAAACGAAAAGAGCTGTCAGGAAGTATGCACAGAGGAGCCGCGCATCCTGGAGGAGTTCCAGGTGGAAGAACTGGCCATCGACGGCATCTGCGGGGTGTACTGAGATGGCGGCGGCAGGCGAAAGAATGCAGCTGCACCCCGCCTGCCGCGTGCGGCAGGAAGGGTTCGGCCTCCTGTTTTACGATTCACGGGGGCCGCGACTCCTTTTCGTCGAAACCGGTGACCTGCTCACGCCGGAGTTCTTCTCCGGCGACGAGCCGGTCGACAATAGGCTTGCCCGTATTGCACCGGCGAGCCGCGCGAGGGTGCTGGGGCTATTGGCGAAACTGAGCGAGAAAGGATATCTCCGTGAGCAACAGATATGTTGAGATGGGGCTGAAGGCCCCGGTGAACCTTACCTGGGAAGTTTCCCTTGCCTGCAACCTCCGCTGCAGCCACTGCCTTTCCTCTTCCGGCGAGCCCGCCCATGGCGAACTATCCCGTGAGGAGGCCCTGGATCTGGTTGAGCAGCTGCACCGCAATCAGGTCTTCCAGGTCAATTTCGGGGGGGGCGAGCCGTTCATGCGCCCCGACTTCGAGGAGATCCTTGATGCCTGCCACCAAAGGGGGATCATGACCTGCATCTCCACCAACGGCACCCTGCTGGACGAAGCGCGGGTCGCCCGACTGGCAAAGAGCAGGCTGGTGGCGATCCAGGTCAGCATGGACGGCGCCACCCGGGAGACCTGCGACGCCATCCGGGGCAGGGGAGTCTACGATAAGGCGATCGAGGCCATACGGCTTCTCGCCGCCACCCGTATCCCCACCAGCATCAACACCGTCCTTACCACCCAGAACGCCGGCGAGATCCCGGCCATGTACGAGATGGCCAAGTCCCTTGGTGTATCCCTGCGGGTGAGCCGCTTCCGCCCCTCGGGCCGCGGGGCGGATAACTGGGAAGAACTTCGCCCCACGCCGGCCCAGTTGCTGGCATTCTCCGACTGGCTGGCGAAGAGCGGTGACGTGCGCACCGGCGACAGCTTCTTCTCCCTCACCTCCCAGGAGCGCCAAGGGCTGGGCCTGAACCTGTGCGGCGCGGCCAAGCTCACCTGCTGCGTCGGCCCGACGGGGAACATGTACCCCTGCGCCTTCCTCCAGACCGACCGGTTCAAGGCCGGCTCCCTCAGGGAGCAGAGTTTCAAGGAGATCTGGGACGAATCGGAGATCTATGAATCGTTCCGGAACCTTCGCATCCACTCCTGCGAGGAGTGCACCCGCTTCGACCAGTGCCACGGCGGCTGCCCGGCCGTTGCCTGGCACCTGAAGAACGACATCTCCGGTGGCGATCCCGAGTGCCTGGAGCGCTGCGTGACGAGCATCGCCGACGCGAACCGGGCGGCCAAGGCAGCGTGATACTCCCCTCCCCCTTCCCCCCTCCATTGAGTGGAGGGGGGAAGGGGGAGGGTGAAAGCAGTTCAGATGAGAATTACATTCAAGGAGCCATAACCATGATGTTCCCCAACCTGTTCTCGCCGCTCAAGCTCGGCACGACCGAAGTGAAAAACCGGATCTCCTTCCAGCCGCATCTGACCAACCTCGCCGTGGGGAACCTCCCCAGCGAGAAGCAGATGTACTACTGGGGGGAGCGCGCCAAGGGGGGGGCGGGTCTGATCATCACCGAGGAGATGAGCGTCCACCCGACCGACATGGCCTACGAGAAGCTGATCGACGTCTATCACCCGGAGGTGATCCCCGGCTTCCGCAGGATCACCGACTACGTCCACCAGTTCGACGCGAAGATCTTCGCCCAGCTGAACCACAACGGCCAGCAGGGTGACGGCTCCATCTCACGCCTGCCGGTCTGGGCTCCGTCCCCCATGCCCGACGTCCTGTTCCGCGAGACGCCGAAGGAGATGGAGCCGGAGGATATCGAGGAGGTGGCCAGCTACTTCGCCAGGTGCGCCATCTACGTGCGGGAAGGGGGCTTCGACGGCATCGAGCTCCAGTTCGGCCACTCCAGTCTGGCCCGCCAGTTCCTCTCCCCCCTGACCAACTTCCGCACCGACGAGTACGGCGGGAGCCTGGAGAACCGGATGCGGGCACCGCTGAAGTTCATCGCAGCGGTACGCAAGGCGGTGGGGAGCGATTTCACCCTCGGTATCAGGATGTGTGCCGACGAGATGATCCCCGGCGGTCTCGATCTCGGCCAGGTGCAGGAGATCTGCGCCCGCTTCGAGGCTTCGGGGCTCATCGACTTCATGGACCTCTCCATTGCCACCTTCTACAACCTCTACCTGGTGGAGGGCTCCATGCACACGCCGCTGGGCTACACCATCCCCCTGGCCGCCGGCATCCGGGAGAAGATCAAGCTTCCGGTCTTCTGCACCGGCCGGATCAACGACCCGGTCATGGCGGAGAAGGTGCTGGCCAGCGGCCAGGCGGACATGATCGGCATGTGCCGGGCCCTGATCTGCGACCCGTTCCTCCCCAGGAAGGCCCAGGACGGACGCCTGGAGGATATCCGCTACTGCATCGCCTGTAACCAGGGGTGCATCGGCCGGATCGGCATGAACAAGCTCCTCGGCTGCGTGCAGAACCCGGCGGTCGGACGGGAGAAGGAGTGGGGGGAGGGGACCCTGGCAAAGGCCAACGTGAAGAAGACTGTTGCCATCGTCGGCGGCGGCCCGGCCGGCATGTGGGCTGCCAAGATGGCCGGCCGCCGGGGGCACAGCGTCACCCTCTACGACCGGGGCGAGCTCCTCGGCGGCCAGGTGCTGACCGCCATGAAGGGTGCCGGCCGGGACGAGTTCGGGGTGATCATCCGCAACGAGAAGAGCCAGGTGGAGAAGGCCGGCGTCTCGGTGAAAACCGGGGTCGAGGTCACCGCCGAGAGCCTCCTGGCGACACATCCCGACGTGGTGATCGTGGCTACCGGCAGCGTGCCGAAGGAGCACCCGGTGGGCGGGGCCGACGGACCGGCGATCTTCAACGTCTGCCAGGTGCTGGAGGGGAAGGCCGAGCTGGGTGAGAAGGTCTGCCTCATCGACTACGACGGCCACCAGCGGGCCGCCGCCACCGCCGAGTACCTGGCCAACCAGGGGAAGACCGTGCACATGATCACCTCCAGCCTCTTCATCGGCGCCGAACTCGGTCCGACCCAGGACCTCTACCTCACCCGTCAGCGACTCCTGCAGAAGGGGGTCACCTTCACCCCGGACATCGCGGTGATCGAGGTGGCAGGGGAGGCCGGCGCCAAGACCGTCAAGGGGTTCAACGTCTACTCCAACATCTGGGACGAGTGGGGCCCCTACGACTCCCTGGTCCTCGCCATGGGGCAGCGGGTTGACGACGGGCTCTACCTGAGCCTGAAAGGGAAGGTGGACGAACTCTACCGCATCGGCGACTGCGTCGCCCCCCGCAAGGTCGACATGGCCATCTGGGAAGGGCACCGGATCGGGAGGGAAATCTGATGAACAGCCGCTCGATCCTCGCCATCATCGATCTCCCCTCCGGTGAGCTCGACGAAACCGGACGGGGCCTCCTCTCCTTCGCGGGAAGACTTTCCCGTTTCACGGAAGGGACCTGGGGGGCTACCACCCTGGCCGAACCGGCCGGTGAGCCCCTGGGGCAGTTCGCCTCCTACGGCACCCCGGAGATTACCGTGGCAGCCGGCGCCGATGCGCTGCTCGACACACCCGTGCTCCTCGGACGGTGCCTCGCAGAGCTGGCGAAGGAGCGGGGGGCGGGGATCGTCCTCCTCCCCCACAACGGCCTGGGGAGCACCCTGGCGCCGGTGATCGCCGCCACGCTTGGCGCAGCCCTGCAGACGGAGGTAACCTCTGCCCGGATGGCCGACGGCACCCTCCACCTCACCAGGTCAGCCCTTGGTGTGCGGGTCGCCGAGGCCCGCACCTGGGCCGGGGACCGCCCCCTCGTGATCACCGTGCCGCTCCGTTCCTTGAGCCAGGTGCTCCTGCCGTCGGTGCAGCCGGCCACACCCGCAGTCAGCCGCTGGCAGGTGCCGACTGTCGACGGTGCAACCTCCCGGGTCATGGAGCGGATCCCGCCTGATCCCCAGACCGTGGACCTGACCGAGGCAGAGGTGATCTTCAGCGCCGGCAAGGGGTGCGATAGCCGGACCTATGCCCAGCTGCAGGAACTCTGCCGCCTGCTGAACGTCTCCCTCGGTGTGACCAGACCGGTGTACGACCTGGGGTGGTGCGGCTTCGAGCGGATGGTGGGGCAGACCGGACGGACCGTGACCCCCCGTTTCTACCTGGCCCTCGGGATCTCCGGCTCCATGCACCATGTGGGCGGCATCAAGGACTCCCGCCGCATCGTGTCGGTCAACAGCGACCCCAAGGCCCCGATCTTCGCCAACTGCGACGAGGGATTCGTGGCAGATCTGGGTGAGATCCTGCCCCGGCTGCTGGAGCGGGCAAGACAGAGCACCGGAGGTGTCCAGTGAACAGAGAGTTTCAGGCAATCGTCGTCGGTGCCGGCCCTGCCGGATCTTCCGCGGCCCTGACCATGGCCCGGGCCGGACTGGACGTGGCCCTCATCGAGCGGGGGACCTTTCCGGGCGAGAAGAACATGTTCGGCGGCCTGCTTCACCGGATGACCTCCATCGAGGAGGTCTTCCCCGACTTCTGGGAGCGTGCACCCCTGGAGCGGCACATCGCCAAGAAGGGGACCACCTTCATGACCGGCGACGCCAGCTTCCACGTGCAGCACGAGTGCACCGGCTTCGACCGTACCCCCTACAACGGCTACACCGTCTTCCGACCCCGCTTCGACCGCTGGCTGGCGGAGGAGGCTGTGGCGGCCGGGGCCACCCTGATCAACCGCTCCACCGTGGAAGACCTGGTGATCAAAAACGGCCGGATCGCCGGGGTGACCATCGCCGGCCGCAAGGGGGAGATCTGTGCACCGGTTGTCGTGGCTGCGGACGGGGTCCTCTCCTTCACCGCCAAGAAGGCCGGCCTGCGGCAACCCCGCTTCAGCCCCGACCAGATGGCCGTGGGGGTGAAGGCGCTCTTCGACATGCCGAAGGAGGTCATCGACGACCGCTTCGGCCTGGTCCGGGACCAGGGTTTTGCCAACGAGTACGTCGGCGTCACCGCCGGGGTGCGGGGGGGCGGGTTCCTCTACACCAACTACGACACGGTCTCCGTCGGCATCGTGGTCCATATCAGCAGTCTGCGGGACAGCGGCAAAACCCCCTACGATCTTCTGAACAGCTTCCTGGAGCAGCCCCAGTTCACCAAGCTCCTCCGGGGGGGGAGGTTGATGGAGTACTCGGCCCACGTCATCCCCGAGGGTGGCTACGCCATGCTCCCCGAGCTCTACGGCGACGGCATCCTGGTCGCCGGCGACGCCGCCGCCCTGTGCAACGCCACCGGTGTCAACCTGGAGGGGATCAACCTGGCATCCCACTCGGGCATCCTTGCAGCCCGGACCGTCATCGACGCCTTTGAACGGAAGGACTTCTCCCGAAAGACCCTGAAACGCTACAAGGAGCGGCTCGACCTGAGCTGGGTGATGCAGGACCTCAAGGGGTTCCGGAATGCACCGAAGATGCTCCACATCGACCGGATCTACAACGAGTACCCGGAACTGGTCTGCAGCATGATGGAGCATATCTACCGCATCGACGGCACGCCGAAGACGAGCATCCCCAAGCTGATGCTGCGCGAGGCGCGGGAGAAGATCGGGCTGAAGAACCTGCTGGGCGACCTCTTCACCGCATGGAGGGCACTGTGAACATAGACGAGATCTTCGATTACACCAGCTTCACCATCGACCGGGAGCCCCACATCGTCCTCGACCGGGAGGTCTGCACCAGTTGCGACCAGCGGGGATGTGTCAACTGCTGCCCGGCCCGCTGCTACACCTGGTCCGAGGCGGAGGGGAAGATGACCTTTGTCCACGACGGCTGCCTGGAGTGCGGCACCTGCTACGTGGTCTGCCACAAAAACGCCTTCACCCGCTGGAGCTATCCCCGGGGGGGGTACGGCGTAGCGTACCGGATGACATAGAAGGCTGCTAAAAAACAGCCATCTCGCCGCCGTCCTCGTTCGCCGCTTTGTGCGGCGTAGCGCTGCTACGCCTCCGCACGGCTCTCTGCGGGTGCGACGATCTGACTATTTTTTAGCAACCTGGGTGTTGGCTAGTAGCCCATATCTCCTCCCGTGGAAGATGGTCGGGTGAGGGAATGGAAATGGAGATTCATATGGCTCATGAAAACTTGAACATACTCGTCCTCCTCCGGGAGGTGAACGATCCCCGCCCGCCGGCACGGCTCATGACCCGGGGGGCCGGTATCAGTGACCGCGGCCTGCGCCGCATCCCCAACCCTGCGGACCTGACCGCCCTGGAGCAGGCGATCATCCTGAAGGAGCGGCTCGGAGCGAAGGTGACCGCCCTGGCAGTCGGCCCGGGCCGCCTGGACGATCATCTCCGCCTAGCGGCGTCCCTCGGAGCCGACCGCTGCATCCGCTTCCACGACCACTGTGCCGGCGGCGGCGACCCCCTGGCCGATGCCCGGGTCCTGGCCGGTATCATCGCCATCCTCTCACCGTCACTGGTTTTCGGCGGCAACCGGCTGGCTGATCGGGGTGACGACCCGGTCCCCGCTCTGGCGGCTGCCCTGCGGGGGATCCCGTGTCTCTCCGCCGTGACGGGCATCACCCTGAAAGGGGAGGGGGTGGAGGCGGTGCGCAAGGCCGACCGTGGCGGGCGGCAGCGTGTCGCCAGCGGATTGCCGGCAACGGTCCTCTTCGCGGAGGAGCCCCTCTCCCGCTACCCCGACACGGATGCGGTAGCAGCCTCCCTGGGGGCGAGGATCGAGAAGTGGACTCTCGCCGACCTGGGGATACCGTTCCACCAGGTGGGTGCCCTGGGTGCGGCCCTCCCTCTCGCCTCGTACGCCACGCCGCGTCAGGACCCGGTGCGGGTGGCCACCCCCGACGCGAACCTTCCCGCGTTCCAGCGGATCATCTCCCTCCTCTCCGGCGGCATCAAGGCGAGGGAGGGGCGGCAGCACGAACTCGGCGCCGACGCGACTGCCGAGAGGATCTGGCAGATCCTCAAGGAGGAGGGGGTGGCGACATGAGCTACCGGCTTGCCCCGCAGGTGGAACTGATCCAGCGGGAAGGGGACTGGCTCCTCGTCTCCCGCACCCCCCTCCGGTTTCTCACGGTGAACCGGTCGTTGGGGCAGCTCCTTGCCGGCGGCTGCAGCGGCAGCATAACGCCGAACTCGCCGGCTGAGGGTACGCTCCTGGAGCAGCTCTCGGGGAAGGGATTCCTGGAGCGGCTCCACGGGGCCTCCCCGGAAGTGGTGTTTCTGCCGACGATCAGCGTGGTGATCCCGGTGAAGGACCGTGCCGGCGAACTGCGCCGCTGCCTGGAGTCCGTCGCACGGATCGACTACCCCCGCGAGCTGGTAGAGGTCATTGTCGTGGACGATGGCAGCCTCGACAACTCGGCCTCGGTGGCCGCATCCCTCGGGGCCCTGGTGGTACCCTCCGGGGGGACAGGCCGTGGCCCGGCAGCAGCCCGCAACGTGGGCGCCCGCGCGGCCGGGGGTGAAATCCTCGCCTTCATCGACTCCGACTGCACCGCGTCGGAGGGGTGGCTGCGGGAGCTCCTCACCGCCTTCGACGATCCGAAGATCGCCGCCGTCGGCGGGCTGGTGGACGGCATGTGCATGGAGTCGCCGGTGGACCGCTACGAGGCGGTCATGTCCAGCCTCTCCCTGGGGGGGCGTGAGCAGAGGGGCGGGTCGGGAGACGACACCTTCTACCTCCCCTCCTGCAACTTGCTGGTCCGGCGTGCCCATTTCATAAGGGCCGGCGGGTTCAACGACCTCATGCACGTGGGGGAGGACGTGGACCTCACCTGGCGCCTGCGGGACGGGGGCTGGACCATCGCCTACCTGCCGGCGGGCCGGGTCTTCCACGAGCACCGCAGCACCCTGCGCTCCTTCATGTCCCGCCGTTTCGACTATGGCACTTCGGAGGGGATGTTGCAGCGCCTCCACCCAGCCCGCCACAAGAGGATGGTGATACCGCCACTTCTGGCCATGATCCTTCTCCTCTGCCTGACGGTACCATTTGCCGGCTGGTGGCCCGTTGCCGCCGCAGCACTGCTCCTGGCGGCCGACACGGCCCGTGTCGGCGCTCGCCTGAAGCGGATGAAACTCCCCGCCACGATCCCGTCCATCGCCGCCGGAAGACTCCGTGCCCTGGGAAGCCTTGTCTACTACATAAGCTACCACCTGGTCCGCTACTACTCCGTTCCCCTCATGCTCGTTTCCCTGGCAGACTTCCGGCTGCTGGCGGTCTTCCCGCTGACAGCCGGCTGCGCCGCGGCCGTCGACTACGCCGTGCGCAGGCCGAGGCTTTCGTTTCCGGTCTTTGCCGGCATCTACCTGCTGGAGCAGATCTCCTACGGCAGCGGCGTGTTCCTGGGGTGTCTGCGTGGCGGGACGTTTGCCAGTTACCGGGTCGAGGTCCTGCGGCAGGTGGAGATTTCGGCCTGAACAAGAAGGAGATCGTCATGGCAGGACAAGCGAAAAAATTGATCGATGCCATCATCGAACAGCGCGCCAAGGGGAGCAAGGTCCTGGAGGGGGTAGTGAAGACCAAGCTGATCCTGAAGGGGATCGACCCGAAAAATTTCACCGAGACCACCCCCGACGACCCTGCCGTCATAGGCAGGCTGCATGAGTTGATGGCAGAGCTCAGGTAACTGGAGGATCGCACCCATGAAAGCACAGTCCGCTTTTTCGGTAAAAATCGATGTGAACGCCGCCGTGGCCGATGTCCGGGACCAGCTTTCCGGTTGCGACCCCATCGTGGTGCTCTATTTCGCATCCCCGGTCTACCCGCCGGAGAGGATCGCGGCAGCCATGGCCGCCGCCTTCCCGGCTGCCCAGACCTTCGGCTGCTCCACGGCCGGCGAGATCGTCACCGGCAGGATGCTGACCCATTCGGTGGGGGCCATGGCCTTCGGCAGCGAAGCCATAACGTCCGCGAAGGTCGAGGTGATCACCGACCTGGACCACCCGGGGTACGATGCCTTTGCCTCATTCGAGAGGCACTTCGGCGTCTCCATGGCCGAGATGGACCCGTCCCGCTATGTGGGTCTTATCCTCATCGACGGGCTGAGCCGCAAGGAGGAACTGGTCGTCGACCGGATCGGCGACCTGACCAACGTCAACTTCATCGGCGGCTCGGCCGGCGACGATCTCCGCTTTGCCGCCTCCCATGTCTTCGCCAACGGAGCAAGCCATGGCGGCGCCGCCGTGCTGGCGCTGCTGGAGCCGGCGGTGCCGTTCTCCTTCATAAAGACCCAGAGTTTCACCCCGTTGCCGCGGACCCTGACGGTTACCCGGGCGAACGAGCCCTGTCGGGAGGTCCTGGAATTCGACCACAAGCCGGCTGCCGTTGCCTATGCCGAGGCGCTCGGGGTTCCCCTGGAGGAGGCGGGCGCCCATTTCCTCTCCAATCCGCTCGGGATTCTCTTCGAGGGGGAGCCGTTTGTCCGCAGCCCCCAGAGGGTCGATGGCGGGACCATGTCTTTCTACTGCAGTGTCAAGGAGGGGATGGAGCTTTCCCTGCTCCAGTCATCAGATATCATTGCCGATACCCGCAGGGACCTGGAATCAGCCATAACGGAGTTTGGCAAGCCCTCGGTCATCATTAATTTCAACTGCATTTTGCGCACCCTCGAGCTCAGGGAAAAGGGGCTGACGGAAGAGTACGGCAGGCTGTTCGCCGATGTCCAGACCGTCGGATTCAGCACCTACGGCGAACAGTTCATCGGCCATCTCAACCAGACAGCAACGATGCTTCTGTTATACTAGAACAGTGTCTCCGAGCCAGCCCGGCTAAAGGGACGTCCCCCATGCCGGCTGGCCATCGGGTCCAGCGGGAAACTGCCGGGCCTCCCTTTGGAAAGGAGAATATTCGTGGTGAAAGCTGCAGACAATTAAAGGGAAAGGAGTACAGGGAATGGACAAGATTGTACGTATCAACATGGGGGCACCCGGTGGCCCCACCATCACCACCGAGGAGGTAGGGGAGTATGCCGGCCTTGGCGGGAGGGCACTCACCTCGCTCTTCATCGCCAAGGAGGTGCACCCCCTCTGCCATCCCCTCGGAGCGGAGAACAAGCTGATCTTCGCCCCCGGGATGCTCTCCGGTACTACCGGCTCCATGACCGGCCGGCTCTCCGTCGGGTGCAAGAGCCCCCTGACCGGCACCATCAAGGAGTCCAACGCCGGCGGTCAGGCGGCCCAGGTGCTGGCGCGGATCGGCTATGCCGCCATCATCCTCGAGGGGAAGCCGGAAGGGGATGATCTGTACAAGATCATCGTCGACAAGAACGGGCTCAGGATAGAGGTGGACAACAGCCTGAAGCTTCTGGACAATTATCCGCTTGTTGCGAAGCTCAGGGAAGAGTACGGCGACAAGGTGGCCTACATCACCATCGGCTCCGCCGGCGAGCGCCAGCTGCTGGCGGCCTCCATCGCCTGCACCGATCCTGAACTCCGCCCCACCCGTCACTGCGGCCGCGGCGGCGTCGGCGCGGTCATGGGGTCCAAGAGGGTCAAGGCGATCATTCTCGATGACACCGGGATGAAGATGAGGGCACCCAAGGACCCGGAGAAGTTCCGCGACGCCAACCGCAAGTTCGTCGAGGGGCTGCGCAAGCACCCGGTCACCGGCGAAGGGCTTCCGGCCTACGGCACCAACGTCCTCACCAACGTCCTCAACGAGGCCGGCGGTTACCCGACCCGCAACTTCAAGTCCGGCGTCTTCGAAGGTGGTGCCAAGCTCTCCGGCGAGGCCCAGGCCGAGCTGGAGATAAAACGGGGAGGTAGTGCCACCCACGGCTGTCACCGCGGCTGCGTCATCCAGTGTTCCGGTATCTTCAACGACAAGGACGGTAACTACGTCACCAAGCAGCCGGAATACGAGACCGTCTGGTCCCACGGCGGCCACTGCGGCATCGACGACCTGGACACCGTGGCCAAGCTTGACTACATGGATGACAACATCGGCCTCGACACCATCGAGATGGGGGTCACCATCGGCGTGGCCATGGATGCAGGACTTGCCCCGTTCGGCGACCGTGAAGGGGCCATCCGCCTGATGGAGGAGGTCGGCAAGGGGACCCCCCTCGGCCGTATCCTCGGCTGCGGCGCCGAGATCACCGGCAAGGTGTTCGGGGTGGAGAAAGTGCCGGTGGTCAAGGGACAGGCGATCCCCGCCTACGACCCGCGTCCGATCCAGGGGATCGGCGTCACCTATGCCACCACCACCATGGGGGCGGATCACACCGCCGGCTACGCCATTGCCACCAACATCCTGAAAGTCGGCGGTGACGTGGATCCGCTCAAGACCGAGGGGCAGGTGGAGCTCTCCCGCAACCTGCAGATCGCCACGGCGGCCATCGACTCCACCGGCATGTGTCTCTTCATCGCCTTCGCCATCATGGACCAGCCGGAGACGTTCCAGGCGCTCCTCGATCTGCTCGGTTCCTTCTACGGCATCGAGATGACCGGCGACGACGTGGTCGCCCTCGGCAAGAAGGTCCTCTCCGCCGAGCGGGATTTCAACGCCCGGGCAGGGTTCACCAAGCATCACGACCGGCTGCCGCGCTTCTTCTACACCGACCCGATCGCGCCGCACAATCAGGTGTTTTCGGTGCCGGATGAGGAGATGGATCAGCTGTTCAACTGGTAGTAACGAGGCGGCGTCCATATTTCCGCCATCTCGGCCCTGTCCTCGGCTCCCCCTCGTGCGACGTAGCAGGCCCTCTCTCTATCTCTCCCCCAGAGGGGGAGAGTACTCATTGCCCTCTCCCTTTGGGAGAGGGATAGGGTGAGGGTGGCTACGCCTCCTCGGGAGAGCCTGTGGGCAGAACCGACCTGACGAAAATCTGGACGCCGCCGCAGCTTTCGCTGCAAACCTGGGCTCCTCCGAAACGTTCGCTACATGTACTGCGTTGGATGGGGTTTGGTTTGAAATACAAATGATATGACATGATCCGCAGCCGGATTTGCGGCAGGTTCGGCCCGGCTCGAGCGAGGATCGTCCGAGCGAAAACGGGTCGAAGATGCCGTGAAGACGGGTGCGGACAGGGGGGAGGGGAGATGCTGCTGGAACAACTGGTCGAAAAAGCCGCTCAGCCACCCCGGTACGACTGGGAATCCTACTATCGCTGGCTCTACGGCGCCATCGCCGGCCGGGAGGTGAGCGATATCCGCTTCTGGCTCTGCGAGAAGTGCTTTTCCGTCAATATCCTCTTCCTCCCGGCAAAGTACGGCAAGTGCCGGGGGTGTGATCTCCTCTACCTGCCGTAGCCAACAGGAGATGACGCGATGGGGACGATGTCGTTGCAGAGCCTGGTCATCACCCTGAAAAGAGGGCGGCTGAATGCCTTTTACCCCCTCCTGCAGCAGGGGGTATGGGTTCCCTGCCGGGTCGGCGTTACCCTGGATGACCTGCTGGTCAACCAGTGGGGGGTCGATGCCGGCTACGTCGCCTCACGGATAACTACCATCTTCGTCGACTCCCGGGCGGTTGACAACGTCGCCACGACACTGGTCGCCGGCGGGGGGGTGGTGGCACTCTCCGGCGCAATGCCCGGGTTGGTGGGGGCAACCATGCGGCGGGGTGGATTTTATGCCGCCATGCGCGGCGCCATGACCTACCGCATGGATGCCGGCGCGGAGAGCGGGGGCACCGGCAGGGTAAGGGTCAAGCTGTTCAACCTCCTCCTTGAGGAGCTGGGGCCCGGCTTCCTCTCCCGGGGGATACTCCTTCCGGCGGCTGATCTCTTCTCTCTCCTGACCGGTGGGGAGTTTTCCGGGTCCGACTTCACCGTTTCCCCGCTTCTCAACAGCGGAGCCCTCTCGCCAGGCGAACTCCCCGCAGCCCTGGATGAAATGGATGACGAGGAGCTCCTGCTTAACGTCGAATTCGAGGACGATCCATGAAGATCACCGTCAAGCTTTTTGCAACCTTCCAGAAGGGGCGCTTCGTCATGCAGACCCGCGAATACCCCCCGGGGACCGTTGTGGATGACATCATTGCCGAACTGTCCATCCCCCGGGAATCCCTGGGGATCGTCATGGTGAACCATCGTCACGTGGAGCTGGAACGGGAGCTGGCGGACGGTGATACTCTGGCCATATTCCCCTTGGTCGGCGGAGGGTGACATGGAGGGTTTTGACGAGTTTCTGGCCAGTGGTGCCGTGGGTGATCTCGTCCCCTGGGGTGTGCAGAGGTCGGCCATGGAGAGGTTTTCCCGCAGCTGCGCCGAGGTGGAGGAGCGGATCCTCTCCTTGGATCTCCTGCCGGCACGCTACCAACGCAACCGCCAGACAATCTCCACCGCTGGGCAGCTCCGTCTTTTCCGCAGCCGGGTTGCGGTGATCGGGTGCGGCGGCCTCGGGGGGTATGTGGTCGAGCAGCTGGCACGCCTGGGGGTGGGGACCCTGGTGGCGGTTGACCCGGATGTTTTCGAGGAACATAACCTCAATCGCCAGATTCTCTCCTCGATTGCCGAGCTGGGGAAGAGCAAGGTGGCTGCGGCCCTTGCCCGTATCGGCTCGATCAACCCGGCGGTGACCGTAACCCCCCATCAGGTGGCCTTCACCGAATCCAACGCCTCCGAACTGCTGGAGGGGGTCGGGCTGGTTGTCGACGCCCTGGACAATATCCCCTCCCGCCTGGCACTGTCCGATGCCTGCACCAGGCTGGGAATCCCCCTTGTCCATGGGGCCATCGGCGGCTGGTACGGGCATCTGACCACCCAGTTCCCCGGCGAGGAGGCGGTGAGGTCGATCTACCGCAACTGGAGCAGCGGCAAGGGGGTGGAGCAGCAGCTGGGGAACCCGTCCTTCACCCCGGCGGTTGTTGCCAGTCTGCAGGTTGCCGAGGCGTGCAAGCTCCTCATCGGCGAGGAGCGGCACTTGCGGGGACGGATTCTCTCCCTGGATCTCCATGCCATGGAGTTCCACGAAACGGGGTTGTGAGGTAGTGAAAGTGGCTGCACGGGAAAACAGGTCAACTTATCTGATCCAGACGGTCTGCCATGCCCTTGACCTGCTCGGCCAGTTCAACTCTGAACGGGCAGAGCTGGGGGTTACGGAGCTGAGCCGCAGGATGGCCCTGCACAAGAACAACGTCTTCAGGCTTCTTGCCACCCTGGAGTCACGTGACTTCATCGAGCAGAACCGCTCCACCGGCAACTATCGCCTCGGCCTGAAGAACCTGGAGATGGGACAGGTGTACTGCCGGCACATGGAGCTGAGAAACGTGGCCCGGCCTGTTCTTGAAACCATTACGGCGGCACTTGAGGAGTCCTGTAGCCTCATCATCATGCAGGGGGGGAGCATGATCTCCATCGAAGAGGTTGAGACCCCCCTGCCGGTGCGGGTGGTGAGCCGCCCCGGCGTCTGGCTCCCCTTTCACTGCACCGCCCCGGGGAAGGTCTTTCTGGCCGGGATGCATGACAAGGAGCGGCGCCAGTTCCTCTCCGGTGAGCTGACCCGTCAGACCAGACGGACCATCATCGACAAGTGGCTTCTTTTGGAAGAGCTGGACAAGGTCGGCAGGAGCGGTTATGCCCTGGACGACGAAGAGATGGAGGATGGGGTGCGCTGCGTGAGCGTGCCGGTCTATGACAAGACCATGCAGGTCGCGGGTGCCCTTGCCGTCACCGGCCCGGCCATGCGACTCGGTGACGAGAGGCTGGAGAAGGAGATCATCCCCGTGCTGCTGCGCAGTGCCGGGGAACTCTCCCGAAAAATGGGGGGGCATCAGCCGTAGATGGTTGCCCGACGCGGGTTGCCGCCGGGAGGTCTGCGCCTGCCTCCCCGGTCTCCCCGCCGGTTTCCCCTTTATCCCACAGAAGGAAAACATCATGTCGAGCCCAAGCACAGTGTGCCGGAACCACCTCTCGCTCTCCCAGGTGTACCCGGATCTCCGCAGGATCATGCTGTTCGTCGCCTTCGAGGAGGCTGGTCCGGAGTCTGAACCCAGCTACCAGCAGATCATATTCACTGCCGAAAACGAGGCGGTCTTCAGGCTTGACTGTTCTCGGGTCGAATGTGCCGGTGGCGGCTTTGACTTCACCCCGGTGGTGGACGCCATGGTGACTAACCGGGAGACGAGAGCCCACGGCACCCTTTCCTGCAGCGGGCTCCTCGGCTCCGGCGGTGCGTGCTGTGCGCTGCGTGCGGAGTACCGCATCATCATCGATTAGCCGCACGACCAAGAGGGCTCTTCCCCCCGGGGCGGGCTTTAAACTGTAACGGAGGTGAGGTGAAACCCATGGTGCATATCGTCCAGGTGGTGCTGCTTGGTAATGTCGAAACGCCGAAGGCATATTCGGATGAGGGGGCGGCCCGGGCCGCCTATGTGGAGTGTGTGAAGAAATGCTGGGCCAACTCCTATGGGGCATACTGCCAGGCGCGCGGCGCGGACGGCGAATGCTTTTCAACGGCCCGTGACTTCATGGCGTCACTCGATCTTGCGGACAGGAGCAGGGTCCATTACTGGTCGATTCCCTCCGGGGATGGCGGCGAGTCGGTCCCTCCCGGCCTGAGCAAGGGGCTGGAAGCCCTGAAGGAGGGGGTGGAGCGCTTGGATCTGCTGGCACGGGAGCTTGACGTGGTGTCGGCATCCGTAAGGGCGGGGGTGTCGGGGGTGCGGGAAACCATTGCCGGGCTGTCGGGTGAAGTGACCGCAGTGTCAGCATGTCGTGGAGACGAGGCAGAGGTACCCGGCCGGCTGGATGTCCCGGCCGAGCTCACATCTCCGTCATCAGCGGCGCCCACTCATCTTCCCGCTGAGAGGTACGACACCAGGGAGTGGAAAGAGTACGTGGAAACCATCAGGAACATGTGCGGAGGGAACCGGAGCGAGTACCATCTGTTTACCCGGAGCGATTGGCGCCAGGCCGTGTACGGCAACCGTACTGATTTAGAGTATTGGGATTGGGTCGCCGCGACGATCGATCGCCATATCGAGAGGGCACAGCAGGCGGGCTACCATGTGATAGCTGACCAGGAAAAGCCCGGTTGCTACCGGTTCATCACTCCTGACGGCATGGTCGGCGACATCTCCAGCGGGGCGGAAGGGGAGGCGTGGTGCCTCGCCGGCCTGCATCTGGACGGAACGTGATCCCCCCGGAAACCGGCGGACCGTCAGGATGCTACTCTCCCAGTCCGAACTGCCGGATCTTCCGGTAGAGGGTGTTCCTGCCGATCCCCAGGGCCCTGGCCGTTTCCGTGATGTTCCCGCGGTGCAGTTCCAGGGCCTTTTTTATGGCCTCGGCCTCGGTCTCCTTCAGCCCCTTGCGGCCGGCCCCGGCCATCCCCCTGCTCCCCATGGCCGCCAGGAGGTCCGCCTCGATGCCGTTGAGTGCATTGAGCAACCGCTCCAGCTCATCCGGAGTCATCTTCATCAGGGTGTCCCCCCGTGCCGACAGCTCGCGGAACTGCTCGCTCGCCAGGAGAAAGTCGCCCTCCCCGCCGAGGTCAGGTCCCGACGTGGGTGAGGGGGTAACTGCCGCGTTCCGGATCCGGTCGTTGAGGTGGCCGGGGAGGATGGTGTCATCGTGGCACATGACCACGGCCCGGCGCATGACGTTGGCCAGTTCCCGGATGTTCCCGGGCCAGGGGTAGTTCTGCAGCAGGCGCATCGCCCCGGGTGAGAGCCGTGCCCTGGGGCTGAAGGTGCGGGCGAAGTGCTCAGCCAGCATCGGGATGTCCTCCTGTCGCTGCTGCAGGGAGGGGATCTCCAGGCGCACCACGTTGAGCCGATAGTACAGGTCTTCCCGGAAGGTCTTCTCCCGGATCGCCTCTTCCAGGTCCACGTTGGTGGCGGCGATGACCCGCACGTCGGTCCTGATCGGCCGCTCCCCCCCCACCCGCATGAACTCGCCCGTCTCCAGCACCCGCAGGAGTTTCACCTGGATCATCGGGCTGGCGTCGCCGATCTCGTCCAGGAGGAGGGTGCCGTGGTTGGCCAGCTCGAAGATCCCTTTCCGGGTCTGGCTGGCGCCGGTGAAGGCCCCCCGCTCGTGGCCGAACAGCTCGCTCTCCAGCAGATTTTCCGGCAGGGCGCCGCAGTTCACCGGGATGAAGGGGGCGTCGGCACGGTTTGACGCGGCATGGATGAAGCGGGACAGGACCTCCTTGCCGGTGCCTGTCTTCCCCTGGATCAGCACGTTGATGTTCTTCCCCGCCACCTTGTGGGCCAGGGATACGAGCTGTTTCATCAGGGGAGAGCCGCCGACCTGAAAGCCGACCCCGGCGGCGATATCCTCCCAATCCTCCCTGCCACTCCCCCCCCCGCGGGCCGGATCGCCATGGGACGCTGCCCGGGCGATGAGCGCTTCGATCTCGCCGATGTCGTCGAAGGGCTTCTCCAGATATTCGTAGGCACCCTGCTGCATGGCGGTCACCGCGGTCTTGACGGTGCTGTAACCGGTCATGATGATGACTTCGCAGGCGGGCTGTCTGGCTTTTATCTCCTTCAGCAGGGTGAGTCCGTCCGTATCCGGGAGCTTGAGGTCGACCATGGCGACGCCGAAGCGTGTTACCCCCAGGGCTGCCAGGGCGTCCTGCCGGTTGGTGGCGGTGACCACCCCGTACCCCCTTTTGGTCAGGAGACGGCGGAAAAACCCGCAGACATCCGCTTCATCATCGATTATCAGGACCTGGAGCTGTGACATATGGTGCCTTCTTTCCGTGTGGCGTGAAGGATGTGACTGAAGTCCGGTGGGTAGAGGGAGACAGAAACCTCGTATGGTCTTCACTCCTCAATCGCGAGCCTGTTTTCAATCGGCAGCACCAGGGAGAAGGTGCTCCCCCGGCCCGGCGTGCTGTTCACCTCGATGGTGCCGTTGTGGGATTCGGCGATCCCGAGGCTCACCGAGAGCCCGAGGCCGGTCCCCTTGGTCGCCTCCTTGCTGGTGTAGAAGGGGGTAAAGATCTTGGCCAGGTTTTCCTGCGGAATGCCGACGCCGTTGTCGTTCACGCTCAGGACCACCCAGCGTCTCTCCCCCTCCCTGCGCAGAGAGGTGCCCACCTCGATGATTTTCTCCTCCCGCTCTACCTCGGTCAGGGCGTCCCGGGCATTGATGAGGAAGTTGGTCAGCACCTGCTGGATCTGGGGGCCGTTGGCGATCAGCCGGGGGATGTCATGTGCCAGGCGCTCCACGATGGAGATCTGGCTCCGGTTGATCTGGTATTTGATCATTCCCAGCACCCGCAGCACCTCTTCGTTCAGGTCGATCTCCGTTGCCGGTTGCTGGTCCTGGCGGGAGAAGGTCAGAAGGTTCTGGATGATCCGCTTGCAGCGCAGCCCCGAGTTGACGATATCGTCCAGCTCCCGTGCCTGCTCCTGTCGCCCCTCTTCGACCAGTTCCCGGGCCATCAGCTGGGCCGTGCCGATGATCACGGTCATCGGGCTGTTAAGCTCGTGGGCCACCCCCGCGGCCATCTCCCCCAGGGCAGCCAGCTTGGCGGTCTGCACCAGGCGCCCCTCCATCTTGATCTTCTCGGTCACGTCCTTGAGGATGATCGTCACCGCGGAGAGCTCCTTCTGCTCGTTCATTACCGGGTAGTAGGAGAGGTCGAGCACCATGCCGGATTCGGTCTGCCACCGCTGGTACACCGGCTTGCCGGTGCGGTGGATCTCCTGCAGGGGGCATTCGGGACAGGGTTCGCTCAGGCCGTGGAGCTTGGCGAAACACTTGCGGCTCAGTGCCCGGTCCCAGAACTCCTGCATCCCGTCCGGCAGTCGGCCGTTGTGCAGCAGCACGTTGTAGTCGGTGTCGATGAGGAAGATCGGGTCGGTCACCGCCTTGAAGGTCGCCTCCCACTCCTTCTGGGCCCGGGATACCTGTTTGTAAAGCCTGGCGTTCTGGATGCTGATGGAGAGCTGGTTCGCGAGGTGCTCGACGAAACTGAGATCAGTGTCGTCATAGGCGCCTGCCACGGTACTGGAGACGATCAGGGCGCCGATCACCTCGTCCCGCTTGAACATCGGGGCGATGGCCAGGGAGCGGAGCGGCCCGGGGTAGCCGGGGTTGATGCGGATATGGCCGAGCTCCTCGGCGGAAAGGTTGAAGATGCCGGACTTCTTCTCCCGGATGACCCTGAGGGAAGGGGAGTGGGCCGGAAAGTCGTCGATGCGGCAGAAGTCCTTCGGCATCAGCGCCTTGAGGGACAAGCCGTCGTTCTTCACCGCCACCAGGCCGAGGAAGTCGCAGGGGAGGGTCTGGGGAAGCCGGGCAAAGGTCCGCTCGAAGATCTCCGTGATGGACATGTCAATGTTGATGTCCCGGGCAAGCTGGTGGAGGATCTCCAGGCGGCTGTTCTGCCTGAGGACCTCCTGGCTCCGCTTCTTCAGCTCCACGTAGTAGTTGAGCTTGGACGAATCGACGCCGGTCAGCTGTTCGAGAAGTTTTCCCCTGTCCGTCATGGTTGTTTCCTTCCCCTCCTCACAGGCACTTCCTGAAGATAGCCGCGATGTCCTCCCGGCTGGCCGGACGGGGGTTGGTCACCAGGCAGGCGTCCTTCACCGCGTTCTCGGAGAGGAGCGGGATGAACTCCTCGGTCAGGCCGATCTCCCCCAGCCCCTTTTCCAGGCCGATCTCCCGGATCAGCCGCCGCACCGCCTCCACCGACCGCCGGGCCGCGTCCATGACGGAAAGACCCGTCACATCCTCTCCCATGGCCAAGGCGATGTCCCTGAACCGTTCGGGGCAGGCGGGGAGGTTGTACTCCATGACGTGGGGGAGGATGGAGGCATTGGTCTCGCCGTGGTGCTGGTCTATCAGGCCGTCCACCTGGTGGGTCATGGCGTGGGTGGCGCCGAGGATGGCGTTGGAAAAGGCGAGGCCGGCGGTCAGGCTTGCCATGGACATGTTGGTGTTGGCCTCCATGTCCTGCCGGTCTCCTACCGCCCGGCGCAGGTTGGCGGAGACGAGCTGGATCGCTTTCAGGGCATGGATGTCGGTGAGGGGGGTGGCTGCCAGGGAAACGTAGGATTCGATGCCGTGGGTGAAGGCGTCCAGCCCCGTGGCGGCGGCGAGCTTCCCGTCCATGGTGCTCACCAGTTCAGGATCGACGATGGCGATGTCAGGCACCAGGGACTTGGAGATGATGGACATCTTCAGCTTGCGGGCCGTGTCGACGATGATGGTGAACTGGCTCACCTCGGAGCCGGCGCCGGCGGTGGTGGGTGCGATCACCATGGGGGGGCTGT
>CALMBF010000063.1 GCA_937860145.1 uncultured Geobacter sp. | reverse complement strand
ACACCTCTCTATTCGTCGGCAGCGTCAGATGTGTATAAGAGACAGCGCAACGGCCCAGAAAAACGCCCCGTCTCCCCAGCAGGCTCCCGATGCTGCCGAGCAGGAGGCGCGGGAATTCCGGGAACGGTTGAACAGGCTGGAACATGCTACCGAAGCGCGGCGCCAGGCCGCGGCCCTGGAAGCGTTGCAGAAGAAGGTCGCCGCCGCCAGGCAGGGGGCCCCGGCAGCGAGCGGTTCGGCACCGGGGTCCGACTATGCCGCCTACATCCAGTCGCGGCTCAGGGATGCCCTGGCCACGACCATGGTGTATCGGAGCAAGCAGCCGGAGGCGTTCGTGCATCTCTACATCGACAAAAAAGGGAAGCTCCTCCGCTACGTCATGGAGAAGCCCTCCAGCGACAAGCTGTTCAATGATTCGGTCATGCGCACCATCGAAAAGGCACGGAGCACGTTCCCGCCGAACCCGGCCGGTACCGATTTCGACAAGATCTATGCATTCAGCCCCCAGGAGGTGAGCAAGAAGTGACAGCGTGCGCCCGAATAACCTGCCTGGTCCTGCTGCTGGTAACCATCGTCCCCTCGATGCTCTTCTCCCAGAACGACTACCTGCGCGTGACCGCTCCCGGCAACCGCCAGCTGCGGCTTGCCATTGCCCTCCCCACCCCGTCGGCCGGCAGCCAGGATCCGAAGATGGCAGGGGAGATTTCCGACCTCCTGGCCTTTGACCTGGACATGACCGGCATTTTCCAGGTTGTCCCCCAGGGCGTTCCCGATGCGGACCTGGTCCTGAAAACCTCCTACTCCGCGTCAGCGGAGAAGCTCATCCTCGAATACCGCCTGGTGGAGGTCCAAACCGGCAGGGAGGTGGTCGCCAAGCGGTACAGCGCGGCTCGCCAGGACCTGCGCCGGACGGGCCACACCTTTGCCGACGACATTGTCTTCAGCATGACGGGCGAACGCTCCTGTTTCACCTCGAAACTTGCCTTCGTCTCCACCGCAACGGGAAACAAGGAGATCTATCTCATGGACTGGGACGGGTTCAACGTCCGCAGGCTCACCAGCAACGGTTCGATCAACCTCAATCCCGACTTCTCCCCTTCCGGGAGAGAGCTGATCTATACCTCCTACAAGAGGGGGAACCCCGATCTGTACCGCAGGGAGCTGTTCACGGGGAGCGAGGCGAGGATATCCTCCAGTTCGGGCATCAACATCACCGGCGCATATGCTCCCGACGGCAACCGGATTGCGCTGGCCATGAGCAAGGATGGCAACTCGGAAATCTACCTCATCAGCAAGGAGGGGAAACAGCTCGCACGGCTGACGCGAAATCCCGCCATAGACCTCTCCCCGGCCTGGTCTCCCGACGGCCGTTACATCGCGTTCGTCTCCGACCGCCTCGGCAAACCGCAGCTGTTCGTGATGGATGCGGACGGTTCCACCCCCCGGCGTCTGACCACGTCGGGGGCGTACAACGTCTCCCCCCGCTGGTCTCCCAAGGGGGACAAGATCGCCTACTGCCGCCAGTATGGCGCAAGGTTCCAGATCCACCTGATCAATCCCGACGGCAGCGAGGACAGGCAGGTGACGTTCGACGGGAGCAACGAACACCCCCGCTGGTCACCTGACGGCCGGTTCATCGTGTTCAGCAGCAAGCGCGGCGGTGCCGAGGCTCTTTACGTCATGCGGGCCGATGGCTCCGCCCAGACCAAAATCTCCCGTACGGGGAGTGCCCAGTCACACCCGGCCTGGTCGACACGGTTCTAGGCGCCGCTCACTGCCGGCCATTTCGTATCAGCGATATTGAAAATTTAATCGGGACAGGTATAATAGTTCATCGTTTTAGACAGCAAGGGGAAAGGAGCACGTGATGAGCAGGAATTTTTCGGGAGTGTTGACCGCGTTAGCGATGACAATGCTGGTATTCAGCGGCTGTGCCAAGGACCAGGTCAAGCCGGATCAAGGCATGACCCAGCCGCCGGCAAAGAGCGGCCCGGTTGCGGAGCAGCCAGCGGTAAAACCTGAGATCAAGCCGGCAGCCCCGGTCGCGGAACCTCTCAAGGAGCAGCAGGTCAAGGACGACGTCTCCGCCGGGCTGGCACGTCCCGCCGCGCAGGAATCCGACAGCCAGTCGGCCGAAGCGGCACGGCGCGCCCTGGCGCGAATCTACTTCGACTTCGACTCCTACGCCCTCTCCCAGACCGCGCGCGACACGCTCTACACCAACGCCGAATACCTTCTCAAGAAGTACAAGGGGAAGGTGCGGCTCGAAGGACACTGTGACGAGCGCGGCTCCGACGAGTACAACCTGGCTCTGGGTGAAAACAGGGCGAAAACCGCCATGAACTACCTGATCACCCTCGGGGTGCCGACTGAGCAGCTTTCCATCGTCAGCTACGGCAAGGAGCGCCCCCTCGATCCCGGTCACGACGAAAATGCCTGGGCCAAGAACCGGCGGGTGGAATTCGACGTCGTCAAATAGGCCCCACGGCCATACCTCAAAAAAGGAGCCGTTTCGGCTCCTTTTTCTTACCCGCACCAGAAGGGGGAGTCAAATGAACAAAGCTCTGTTGTGTGTGCCGCTTCTTTTCACCCTGGCAGCCTGTGCCACGAAGAGTGAAATGAATCTTGCCCTGCAGGATATCGACGAACTGAAGACACGCCTGCAGACAGCGGAGAAAAACATCTCGACAACCCGCCAGGAAGCCCTCGACATCTCGGAAAAAGCCTCGCGGGAAGCTCTGAAGAACCTGGACAGCCTGCGCAAGGGAACGGCAGACATGCAGGCAAACCTGGATGCCATGCGCATCGACGTTCAGGTCATGGCTGGGAAGGTCGACGACATGGGACTCGCTGCGAAAAAGCCCTACGACGACATAACCCTGCTCAAGGAGGATACCGCCAAGAGCGTCAAGGCCCTGGACGAGCGTCTCACCAGACTCGAGCAGGGGGTGACGGAATCGAATGCAAAGCTTGCTGCCCTTGCCAAGTCCCTGGAGGCACCCCCGTCAGCCGAGGCTTTCTACAAGCAGGCCCAGGACGCGTTGAAGGCCGGTGAGCTCGCCAGATCCCGCGAGATTCTGACCAAGCTCATCGAGCAGTTTCCCGGCCACAAGCTCTGTCCCAATGCCCGGTACTGGATCGGCGAATCGTACTACATGGAAAAGAATTACGAGCAGGCCGTGCTCGAATTCCAGCGGGTGGTCACCGAATACCCCGGCAAGGAGAAGGTTCCTGCGGCCATGCTGAAGCAGGCGATGGCGTTCAAGGAGCTGGGCGACCTGAAGAGCTCCCGCTTCGTTCTGAGGGAGCTCCTGGAGAAGCATCCCCACGCCGAGGAAGCACCCCTGGCCAAGGAGCTCCTCTCCAAGATCAAATAAAAAAAGGCGGGGAATCCCCCGCCTTTTCTGCACATGAACGCACCACCCTACCTTACACCTTCGTCTTTTCCTGCTCTTCAGACTTTGCAGAGGCCTTCTCTTCCTCCGCCTTCAGTTCGGCCTCTTTTTCCGCCATGATGCGGGCTACCCGCTCCCTCTCCTCGGCAGCCTTGGCTTCATCTTCGACCCCCTGCCGGAAATCGTCGGTCGCCCGCTTGAATTCGGCCAGCCCCTTACCCAGCGACCTGGCCAGTTCCGGCAGCTTCTGGGGACCGATGACAATGAGGGCAATAACCAGGATGACTATCAATTCGGGCATGCCTATTCCAAACATACGATCCTCTCCCCGCGGCTAAAACTTCGTGATATCAGTAAATAATAGTTTTTTTGCCCGTCATAGTCAACGGCAAAGGATTTGACAGCCGGTGTAACATTGTCTAGTATCGTCGGATACCACTAGTAGCCGACGACGAGGTACACATGCAGCAGGCACTGAAGCAGGAGATCCGGGAGTTACTCGACCAGCGGAACGGGATTCTCCTGGCCCACAACTACATGCGCGACGAGGTCCAGGAGATTGCCGACATCACCGGCGACTCCCTGGCGCTCTCCCAGGAGGCGGCACGAACCGACAAGGACCTGATCGTTTTCTGCGGCGTCCACTTCATGGCCGAGTCGGCGGCAATCCTGGCGCCGGACAAGACCGTGCTCCTCCCCCGCCTCGATGCCGGTTGCCCCATGGCCGACATGATAACCGCGGACGAGCTCGTCCGCTTCAAGGCGGAGCACCCCGGCGTGCCGGTGGTAACCTACGTGAACTCTTCCGCCGACGTCAAGGCGGTCAGCGATATCTGCTGCACCTCGGCCAACGCCCTCAAGGTGGTCGACTCCCTCCCCGACCAGGAGATCATCTTCACTCCCGACCGGAACCTCGGGCAGTACGTGGCCCGTTTCTCCACCAAGACATTTCACTTCTGGAACGGTTACTGCCCGACCCATGAGCGGCTGAAGGCGGACAACATCACGAAGCTGAAGGAGGAGTATCCGGAAGCCCTCTTCGTCTGCCACCCGGAGTGCAATCCCGCGGTGGTCGCCCTCGCGGACCATGTCTGTTCCACGACGGGGATGTACGATTTCTGCAGGAAGAGTACGGCCAGACAGTTCATCATCGGCACCGAGGCAGGGATCCTGTACCGACTGAGACGGGAGAACCCCGGCAAGGAGTTCGTCATTGCCTCTCCGGCACTGATCTGCCCCAACATGAAGCTTACCTCCCTCGAGGACATCCTCGCCGCGCTCACGACCATGCGTCCCGTCGTCTCGGTTCCGGAAGCGGTGCGGGTTCCGGCCAAGAAGGCGCTGGACCGCATGCTTGCCGTCCCCCGGGACTAGAACAGGGGAGGGGAGTTCCGCTGCCTAGCGGTTGTACTCGTGGAGATACATCATAGCCAGCCTCCCCCTGTTTTCAAGACAGCGGACGCAGAGGGAGCCCTTGTCCTGCCACACATCTTCGGCGAGCCATTCACCCGCCCTCGAGAACTCGCTCTCCTCGGCTTCTTCGCGTATCTCTCCGCCACAGATCCCGCAGCTTTTCACGCCGCCCCCCCTGGCTGTTGCCCCGACCCGCGCACCAGCGAGGCGAGGCAGTCGATAAAGCGCGGGGAACAGTTCAGCGACGGCACCCTGGCAAACTTCGCAATCCCCAGCTCCCAGGCCTTTTTCGAGTACTCGATGTCGATTTCGTGCAGGGTTTCGATGTGATCGGACACGAAGGAGAGGGGAACCACCAGGATGTTCTTGCTCCCCGCTGCCGCCAGTTTCTGCAGCATGTCGTCGGTCGACGGCTCGAGCCACTTCACCGGCCCGGCCCGGGACTGGAAACAGAGGTGGTGGGGGAGGTCGAACTGCTCCATGACCAGCCGCACGGTCTCCTCGATATGGGAAAGATAGGGGTCGCCCTCGTCGATGAATGACTGGGGGAGCGAGTGGGCCGAGAAGAGCAGCTCCACATCCGCCAGGGGGTGAAATTGCCCCAGCCCCTCCCGGATCCGTTCGACCATGGCTTCTATGTACAGGGGGTTGTTGTAGTAACTCTCCACGTACCGTACGGTGAACGTCACCCCCGCTTCCCCCAGCACCCTCTTCAGCTCATTGATGCTCGACCCGGTCGTGGCCCGGGAGTAGTGGGGATAGAGCGACAGGGCCGTGATCTCCCCGATCCCGGCTCGCCGTATCTCCGCCAGCGCTTCGATGGTCGACGGCCTCCAGTAGCGCATGGCGACAAAACAGCGGTACTCCTCCCCCAGAGCCTTCTCCAGGGCAGCTGCCTGGGCCTGCGTCAGTTCCCGCAGGGGCGACTTTCCCCCGATCTGGCTGTAGTTTTCCTCCACATGGGACAACCGCTTCCTGACGATGATGCGCGCAAGCAGGGGCTGCAGCCACGCGGGTCCGAGCTTGATGATATCCCTGTCGCTGAACAGATTAATGAGAAAAGGCTTGATGGCATCCAGTGAATCGGGTCCTCCCATCTGCAGGAGGAGAACCGCCTTGTGTGCTGGCATGAATCCCCCGTTTATAACGCGAGTGTTATGGAATAGACCTTGCCCGTGTCTATCTCTTTGAATTGCAGTTTCAGCGCTTTTGCCGATGTTGCCTCGCCCGGGAAGAAGAGAAAGCCGTTTGCGAGGTACTCTTCGGGGATCACCTTCCCCTCCAGCCCCTTGTCGCGGATGTCATCGATGATCCGGTGGGACCGTTCCGGCGAGGTCCCCTCTTTCGCGCCGCCGATGATGGCACCGCCGGCACCGCCCAGGGCAGCACCTTTACCCATGGCTTCCCCCACATTGGAACGTGAAACTATCCCCAGGGCAGCACCCAGGATCGCCCCCCCGACCGCACCCAGCAGGGCCCCCTGACCGGCACCGCGGCCGAAGAACGCGGCGAGTTCGGTGGATTTATCCAGGCGGTCGATCGCCACGCCGTTGGGCACGACCTGCCAGTAGCGACCATCCCTGTCCACCAGGAACGTCTGCTCGGTGACGATCTTCACGGCCCGCCCGCTGCCGTTGTTGAGCACCAGCTGCACGGGGAGCAGTCCGGCACTCTTGATGTCGAAGCCAAAGGCATCCTCGGCAGCCCTGCTCTCCGCATAGGCCTCGCCAGCAATGACAATCCCGGCGACATCCTGCCTGTTCGCGTAGGCTTCGGGCGGACGGAAGGAAACATACCTGCTCTGGTGAGCGGTGCACGATGCGAGGGTGAAGGAACAGAGCAACAGGATCGAAATCAGTTTTCTCGGCATTTTCTTGTCTCCTCTCCGTGGGACCGGCGGCTCAGCCGGCAGCAGCGGGCCGCCCGGCAACTGCCCATTTATTGGGCAATTATCGACTTCCAAAATCCGCCCAGAATCGCTTTTTACGTCCGAGCCCTGCCAGCGGCCTTCTCCGGGCTCACTATCCTTCTCTGCGCAGAATATGGCGCGCTACAGGATTTTTCAGCCCGAAAACATGTTGTTAGTGTTTTCTAATCATGTTCGTCGATCTTGTTCCTGAGCATGATGATCGAGCGGCGGTCGCCAGCGCCGGGGAGACCGAACTCCTGCACTGATTCTACCCGAACCCCCAGCTCTGTCAGTTCCTGTCCATGGGTGACAGCCTCACGTTTCCCCTCGCTCCCTTTCATCGCCACGATAACGCCGCCGTCGGCCAGCAGGGGGAGCACCATCTTCGCAAAGTTTACAAGGTCAGCAAACGCTCTTGAAACAATTATATCAAAATACGAGCCGTAGAGGTCCGGTAATGCCTCACCCCTGGCATGGAGCGCCTTGAAGTTCGCAAGCCCGAGAGTACGTGCTGCATGTCTCTGGAACATGATCTTTTTCTCCACGGCATCCACGGACACGATGTCCAGATCGGGCCTGACTATTGCCAGCGGTATCCCCGGGAACCCGGCACCCGAGCCGATGTCGAGCACTCTGCCCGCCAGATGGATCCTGGCCGCGACGGTCAGGGAGTCGAGGAAGTGTTTCAGCACCACCTCCCTGCTCTCCGTTATGGCGGTAAGATTTATCTTGCGGTTCCATTTCGCGAGCTCATCGGCAAACCGGGAAAACCGCTCCAGTTCGGCATCACCCAGACTAATGCCGAGCTCTGCCGCGCCATCTTTCAACAGTGTCAGGTCCCGGGTCACCCCTCCTCCCTTACCTTCAGGGCTATGGAGAGGACGGCAATGGCTGCCGGCGTAACCCCGGGGATACGTGATGCCTGTCCCAGGGTATCGGGCCTGAAGCGGTCCAGCTTTTCGCGCACCTCGGCCGTCAGTCCGGTCATGGCCTGGTAATCGAAACCCGTGGGGATCCTGGCCGACTCCATCCGTGCCATGCGCCTCACCTGCTCGTCCTGCCGGTCGATATACCCCTTGTATTTTACCTGGATTTCCACCTGTTCCCTCACATCCTCCGGCACCCCGGCGCAGGTGGCATCCAGCCTGGCAAGCTGGGCGTAGGTGAAATCCGGCCGCTTCAGGAGCTGCTCGAACGTCAAGGCATTCTGGATACCGCCCAGGTCGAACTCCTCCAGAAATCCCCTGTCCGTTTCGGAAAGGAGCATCTTCCGGCTCCTGAGCCGCTCCATCTCGTCGGCAATCATCTCTTTCTTGGCGGTAAAGGCCCCGTACTCACGCCCGGTCACCAGCCCCAACCGGTAGCCGACATCCCGCAGACGCAGATCGGCGTTATCCTCCCTCAGCAGCAGGCGGTACTCGGCACGGGAGGTGAACATCCGGTACGGCTCCCGGGTCCCGAGGGTGATGAGGTCATCGATCATCACACCGATATACGCCTCGTTCCGGCCGAGGACGACCCCCTCCTCACCCTTCACCCGCAGCGCGGCGTTGATGCCCGCCATCAGCCCCTGACCGGCAGCCTCCTCGTAGCCGGACGTGCCGTTTATCTGGCCGGCATGGTACAGGTTCGCCACAAGCTTCGTTTCGAGGGTCGCGTGCAGCTGCACCGGGTCCACGTAATCGTACTCGATCGCGTAGGCGGGCCGCATGATCTCCACCCGCTCCAGCCCTGCGATGCTGCGGTAGAACGCCCACTGCACGTCGATTGGCAGGGACGTCGACAGGCCCGACGGATAGTACTCCACCGTGTCCGCCCCTTCCGGTTCGAGAAAGGTCTGGTGTCTCTCCTTGTCGGGAAAACGCATGACCTTGTCTTCTATGGAGGGGCAGTAGCGGGGCCCGACCCCTTCGATGATCCCTGCGTACAGAGGAGAGCGGTCGAGTCCGGAGCGGATGATCTCGTGACTCTTCTCGTTCGTGTAGGCGATGTAGCAGGGGACCTGGGGACGCCCGATCCTGTCCGTCGAGAAGGAGAACGGTTTCGGAGGATCGTCGCCGTACTGGGGTTCGAGCCGGCTGAAATCTATGGTCCGCCCGTCGAGGCGGGCAGGGGTACCGGTCTTGAGCCTCCCCACGCTGAAGCCGATGCTCCTCAACTGGTCGGACAGCCCTATGGACGGCAGGTCACCCGCCCGACCGCCGGGGTAGTTTATAAGACCGATATGGATCAGGCCCCTCATGAACGTCCCGGTGGTGAGAACGACCGTCCTGCCGAGGAACCGCACCTGGGCCCTGGTGTCGACCCCGGCGACTGCACCGTGCTCCAGGTGCAGCGCCGTGACCTCCGCCTGTTTAAGGTCGAGGTTGTCCTGGCGCTCCAGCACGCTCTTCATACGCAAGCGGTACAGCTGCTTGTCTGCCTGGGCCCTCGATGCCCTGACCGCCGGCCCCTTGCGCGTATTCAACACCCTGAACTGGATGCCGGTGGCGTCGATATTCTTCGCCATCTCCCCGCCGAGCGCATCGATCTCCCTGACGATGTGACCCTTTGCCTGGCCGCCGATGGCGGGATTGCAGGACATGAGGGCAACGGCATCCAGGTTGATGCTGAGCAGTAGGGTGCTGCATCCCATCCGCGCCGCGGCCAACGCCGCCTCGCAACCTGCGTGGCCAGCACCCACGACGATCACGTCATACTGCTTGTCGTACACGATCACGACACACCCCTGTTTCACAATAATGCTGTAAAAATACTGTATCCATCAAATTAGTTCAATACTTATAGACTGTTACAAGATTGTTCCACGTGAAACATGATTATTTACCAATGCAAAACTGGCCGAAGATGAGGTCAAGGATATCATCGGGGGTAGTCTCCCCGGTCACCTGGCCAATGGCTTCCAGAGCATCGCGGATATCGAGCGCGAGGATCTCGGGTGACATCCCCGCGGAGAGGGCTTCGGCGAAATGCAGCAACGACCCCTCGACCCTGGCGATGGCATCACGATGCCTGGCCTTGGAAAGGAGGACGAGTTCACGACTGTCCGGTATTCCGCCCCGAAGAAACATCTCGGCGACGGTCTCCTTCAACTCCTCGATACCGGCCCCTGTCGTGGTCGAAATAGAAACTGACGGAATGTCTGAAAGGGCGTCCGGCAGGACCATGAGGGGCGGCAGGTCCGATTTGTTCGTGACAATGAGTACGTTTCTCCCGGAGAGGGCCTCGGCGACGACCCCGTCGTCGGCATCGAAGGGACGAGATGAGTCGAGCAGGAACAGGATGAGATCCGCTGTCGGAATGCGCTCCTGTGCCATGCGGATACCTTCCTGCTCGACGGGGTCATCGCTCTGGCAGATCCCTGCGGTGTCGAGCAGGGTCACGGGCACACCCCGCAGACTGACGACCTCTTCGATAAGATCGCGGGTCGTGCCGGGGATCGAGGTGACGATGGCCCGCTTCTCCCGCAGCAGGGTATTGAGGAGACTCGACTTGCCGACGTTGGGCTTGCCGGCGATGAGAACGGAGATACCGTCGCGCAGGACCTTACCCTCACGGTAGCCGGCGATGAGCTCACGGGCGAGGGCGAGGGCGGATGACTGCAGGTCCTGCAGCACGGAACCGTCCGTCTCCCCGAGGTCCTCGTCGGGGAAATCAACGTACGCCTCGATCAGGGCGAGGAGCTGCCTGAGAAGCTGCTGAAGATCGTGCAGTCTCCCCGAGACGGAACCGTCGCGCTGGTGTTGTGCCAGGGCAACAGAAGCCTCGGTCTTAGCCCTGATGAGGTCGATGACGGATTCGGCTTGCAGCAGGTCGATGCGACCGTTGAGAAATGCACGCCTGGTGAACTCGCCGGGATCAGCCAGCCGGGCGCCCTGGGCAAGGACAAGCCGGAGAATCTGCTGGAGGATGACCGTGCCGCCGTGACAGTGGATTTCCACCACGTCCTCGCGGGTGAAACTGCGCGGTGACTGCATGTAGACCACCAGGGCCTCGTCGTGGACCATGGCGGTCGCTGGCTGGACGATCTCGCCATAATAAAAACGGTGGCTGGTAAAGCCACCGTTGGGAATGATACGAAACAGCTGCTGCAGAATGGTGAGGGAATGGGGACCGCTGATCCTTATAATACCGATGCCACCTTCACCCTGGGGTGTGCTGATGGCAGCTATGGTATCTGCTCTATACATGGACGGATCAAGCCTCCTTGAGCGACTTGTTGATATAGGCCTGCTGGGCGATGGTCAGGATGTTGTTGACAAGCCAGTACAGGACCAGTCCGGACGGAAAATTCAGGAACATGAAGGTGAAGACGATCGGCAGGGCAAGCATCATCTTTGCCTGGACCGGGTCCATGTTGGACGGCGTCATCTTCTGCTGGATGAACATGGTGGCACCCATGATGATCGGCGTCACGTAATAGGGGTCCTTTGCGGAGAGGTCCTGCAGCCAGAAATAGAAGGGTGCGTGGCGAAGTTCGATGGAGAACATGAGCGCCTTGTACAGACCGAAAAAGACGGGGATCTGCACGAGCATGGGGAGGCAGCCCCCCAGAGGATTGACCTTGTGCGTCTTGTACAGTTCCATGACCTCGCGGTTCATGGCATCGCGGTCATCCTTGAACTTTTCCTTGAGCTGCTGCATCTTGGGCTGAAGCTTCTGCATCTCCTTCATGGACTTGTAGCTTTTGTGGGTAAGGGGGAAGAAGAGAATCTTCAGGATGACCGTGATGATGATGATGGCAAGGCCGTAATTGTGCAGGTAGCGATAGAACAGTTTCAGCGAATGGAGCATCGGCTTGGCTATCGCGGAAAACCAGCCCAGATCGATGACCTGTTCCAGTTGGTCGCCTTGAGCTTTCAGGATATCCAGATCTTTCGGCCCGAAATAGAGCCGGTAGGGTACGGTGGCACTCTGGCCGGGATTGAGCGATATGGTCGGGGACATGAAGCGCTGCTCCAGCATACCGTTGCTTTCCTTGAGTGACAGGGTGCCGATACTGTTTTTAGCTGCTAACACGGCATTCAGGAAATATTTGTCGCCGAATCCGCTCCACTTGACTCCTGTGGTGTACGATTTCGGGCCCTTTGCCACCTCGGTCAGCTTGTCGAAGACTACTGCCGATTCGGTCTTGGTAACGGGGCCGAACACCTCGTACCGGCCGGCATCCTCCTTGGGCTTCTCCGACTTGTTGCGCAGCAGGAGGTTGACGGACCCGTCCAGATGCGCCGCTGACCTGTTGGCAAGGGAATGATCCAGGGATATGCCGTAACCGTTGCCGGTGAACGTATAGGTTTTGCTGACGACGAGGCCGTTGGAGGTGGTGGCGACGAGTTCCAGTGACTTGCTGTCGGAGCCGCTGACCTGGAGGTGGTCGGTGGATGGGGAATAGACGAGCGTGGCATCCTGGCTGATACCGGGATATTCCGTGACCAGGGTGAAGTTTTTGGGATTCACCTCGTTGAATAAAACTATCTCCTTGCCTGCCGCACCCGGTATGTCACGGTACATTTTCAGGGAAAGGGACTTGAGCGACCCCGACGCCGTGGTGACAACCGCACGGTAGACGTCGGTATCGATGGTGACGTCCCGAGCAGCCTGCTGGGGGAGTGCCGTGTTCTGCGCCGGGAGAGAAGGGGGAGCTGCCGCAGGGGAGGGTGACACAGTGGATGCGACCGGTGCGCTCACCTGCTCCGCCTTCATGACGGCAGCCGGCTGTTTCGGCTGCGGAAAGATCAATGAATAACCGTACATTACGGCTATGGAGAGGATGATTGCTATCAGAACACGTTTTTCCATGAAGTCTCCAGTGAGTCAGCGTACAGGATCATAACCGCCGGGGTGGAATGGGTGGCATTTCGCGATGCGAACGATTGTCAGGTACAGACCGGTAATCAATCCGTATTTTTGAAATGACTGTAAAGAATATTCTGAACAGGAAGGATGAAATCTGCAGGAAGACCCGGTAAAGGGTGAGAGATATCGCTGATAGAAACGTATGACAGCACCTATCAGTCTAATTGAAATTGTGCTGGCCAATTCGTCCAAGGGCATTGGCAAGTTCCTGACAGACTGCAGCATACTCGAGATGCCCCGCACCGCTCCGGGCAATTATGTTGAAATCAGCTTTAATGAATAATTCCCGGCAGTTACGGAACAGTTCCCGGATGTAGCGTTTCAACCTGTTGCGGCATACGGCATTACCGACTCTTTTGGAGACGGTAATGCCGATCCTCGGATGTACCAGATCGTTACGGCCGTAGACGATGATGAAATGTGGCGTTATGCGTTTGTAACCAGATGAGGATACGGTGGTATACTCGTAACGCTTACGCAGTCGCACCGTCTTGGGAAAAGAGGGCATCGACGAAAGAATGATTGATTACTTGGCGGCAATGGATACGGAAAGACGCTTTCTACCCTTGGCGCGGCGGCGCTTGATGACGAGACGGCCGTTTTTGGTGGACATGCGTACCAGGAAGCCGTGGGTACGTTTGCGTGATACATTGCTGGGCTGGAATGTGCGTTTCATATTATGTATACCTCTTTCGTAGTAAATCGAATACTGCAGGAAAGATGATTCTTACTCATATTACGCCTAGTTTGTCAACGTTTATTTTAATTTACGTTATAAATAATGACCTTGCAAATGTACGGCCTGTCTGCTAGTCTCAGTAACCCTTATCGGGAGTAAATCCGTCTAGTTACCTGTTTTACAAGCGATTTTACCCGTAGCCATTTATCAACAGCTGTTGATAATGCTGTTTATAACTGTTGCAATGACGTGCCTGTCCAGCGCCAGGAACCGGCTTGATGGCAGGGAAGTACTTATTATTTAATCATTAATGGTGTGTTATACATGAAACAGATATGGATCGATGCGCAGCAAAAAATCGAGGGGGTGCTCACTCCCCAGTCGTACCGGACATGGATCAAACCGATAAAATTCATTGATTCGAACGAGTCATCCTATATCCTTGAAGTACCGAGCGAGTTTCATAAAAACGAGATCCGGGAGCGCTACATATCTCTCATACGGGATGTCATCTCGGGGTTGAGCAACGACAGTTTCGACATCGTCCTCAAGGTAGCCGAGTCGAAATCCGAAGAGAAAAGATCTCCGGAGAGGGGCGAGGATGTACCGCCTTCGCCAGTCACGGTCGAGAAGGCAAAAAACCAGACATTCACCACCGCCCTCAACGGCAAGTATACCTTTGACTCGTTTGTCTGCGGTTCGAGCAACGAATTCGCCCATGCCGCCTCCCTTGCGGTTGCCGAGGCGCCGGCAGAAAAATACAACCCCCTGTTCATCTACGGCGGAACGGGACTGGGTAAAACCCACCTCATGGTGGCCATCGGCAATCAGATACTCAGCAAGAATCCCGATGCCAAGATATGCTATTACACATCTGAAACGTTCATGAATGAGATGATAAACTGCATCAGGCACAAGAAAATGGAAGAGTTCCGGGCCAAGTTCAGGAAAGCCGACCTGCTGCTGATCGATGACATCCAGTTCATGGCCGGAAGGGAAGCCACCGAGGTCGAATTCTTTCACACCTTCAATGCCCTGTACGAATCCCACAAGCAGATCGTCATAACATCGGACAAGTTTCCGAAGGATATCCCCGGGCTGGAAGAGCGCCTCCGGTCCAGGTTCGAGTGGGGGCTCATTGCCGACATCCAGCCCCCCGACGTTGAGACCAAGGTGGCCATCCTGAAGAAAAAGGCGGAACTCAACCGTATCGATCTACCTAATGATGTCGCCCTACTGATCGGCTCAAGCAATGCGAGCAACATCAGGGAGCTGGAAGGGATGCTCATTCGTATCGGAGCCTATGCGAGCCTGACGAAAAACAAGATCAACCTCACCATGGCGAAGGATATTCTCAAGGACATCATCGTCGATAAAAGCAAGGAGATCAGCATCGAGCTGATCCAGAAACTGGTTGCCGAGCATTTCAAGATCAAGGTTGCCGACCTTAAGTCGGAAAAGAGACTGAAGAACTTTGTCATTCCGAGACAGCTGGCCATTTACCTCTGCCGCGAACTGACCAAGGCATCCTATCCGGAAATAGGGGAAAAATTCGGGGGAAAAGACCATTCCACCGTCATCTACGCCGTGAAGAAGATCAGTGCGATCCTGGAAGAAAAACCTGACATATTCAACAGTTACGAACTTTTGAAAAAAAAGCTGTTAGCATAGGGTTGAAAAGGGTGTTGATATATCGCAAGAGATGTGGATGATAAGGGGCGACTGTTGATAACCGATTGTTATGCACAGGGAAACAACAGAATTATGCGGCGATCATGGTGAGCGATTACGAACGGTTACCTATCGGTTTCACTTTTACACAGGCACTATTACTAAGACTACTATCTTATAATCTTTATTAGAATAAGAGACAAGGGGGGGTCATGGAATTCACCATAGAAAAAGAGCTCTTCGTCAAGGCTCTTCAAAAAATACAGGGTATCGTCGAAAAGCGGAATACCATGCCGATACTCTCCAACGTGCTGATCGAAGCGGGTGAGGAGACCCTTACCTTTACCGCTACGGACCTTGAAGTCGGGATGAAAAGCACCTACACGGCTAATGTGATCAGCAAGGGTCGCATCACCCTGTCGGCGAAAAAACTGTACGAGATCATCCGGGAGCTCCCCGATGAACAGATTCGCCTCGTCACCAAGGACAACGACTGGGTGGATATCAGCTGCGGCAAGGCCAAGTTCACGATAGTCGGCCTGTCGCCGGACGAGTTTCCGTTTTTCCCGAAAATCAGCGAAGACAGTTTCATCACGCTGAAATCGGATGTACTCAGCAGGATGATAGAGCAGACCTCCTACGCCATCTGCCACGACGAGACCAAGTACAACCTGAACGGCATCCTGTTCAAGATTTCCAGGGAAGAAGAGCAGCAGATCCTCAGGTTGGTGGCTACCGATGGTCACCGTCTCTGTGTGGCGGAGCAGGGGATCAACGACGTCGACATTGAAATGCTTGAAAAAGGGGTCATTTTCCCCAAAAAAGGTATCTTCGAGCTCAAAAAACTCTGCGACGAGGAGCAGAGCGACATCCTCCTCGGCTTCATCGACAACAGCGTAGCGGTCATCAAGGGGAACACCACGGTCGTCATGCGTCTCGTCGACGGCGAGTTTCCCGATTACACCAGGGTCATTCCGGTGGGGAACAACCGGGAGATTTACGTCGGCCGGGAACTGTTCCTCCACTCCCTGAAACGGATGGCGATCCTCTCCAGTGAAAAATTCAAGGGAATCAAATTCGACATTGAAAACGGCATGATGGAGATATCGTCGAGCAACCCCGAACTCGGTGAGGCCCGGGAAGAGCTGGAAGTCAGGTACGAAGGGGAGAGGATAACCACCCGTTTCAATGCCCGTTATCTCATTGACGTCCTCAACGTTCTTGACGGGGAAGAGATTCTGCTCCTTTTGCGGGATGAAATGTCACCGGCCATTCTTAAGCCCGCAAACAGCACGGAATTCCTTTCGGTCGTCATGCCGATGAGACTCTAGAAACGGACAGGTCACCGGTGTTTTAGAAAGGCCCCTCCAGACATCATGTCAGGAGAGCGGCCTTTCTCATTATTGGCAATGCAGCTTACTCATCTATCACTCAGTAATTACAGGAACATAGAGCACAGCCGGGTCGACTTCGGCAGCCGCTTCAACCTGTTTCACGGCAGTAACGGCCAGGGAAAAACCAATTTTCTCGAAGCCATCTTCTTTCTTGGAACCGTCAAGTCGTTCCGCCATGCCCGGCAGGCGGAAATCATCAGCTGGGGGAAACAGGCGGCGACTCTCTCGTGTGCGGTCATCGACGACACCATGCGTCATGATCTTGCCATAACCATCGAAGCCCACGGCAAACAGCTCGCCGTGGACGGAAAAAGCTCCGCGCGTCTGGTCGATTACTGCAGCGTTCTCTCCGTGGTTGCCTTCTCCCCCGAAGAGCTGGTCATGGTAAACGGCTCTCCCGACCAGAGAAGGCGTTACCTCGACCGGGCCATCTTCAGCGGCGATGCCGGTTATCTCAGGCTGTACCATGACTATTACCGGGTGCTGAAGCAGCGCAACCAGCTGCTGCGGAGCCGCAGCTACCATGCCATGGATGCCTGGAGCGAACAGCTGGTCGAAACGGCAGTCCGGCTGATCATGGCCCGGGACAGGTACGTAGCCGAACTGGCAGAGCTGTTCACCGGGTTTTACTCCCTTATCTCAGGTAGTGACGAGGTAGGGCGTTTGTGCTATCATGCCCACGCTCTGGAGGGCCGGAGAGAGCCGGATGACGTGAGGGAAGGGATGGTCCTCGCCCTGGCCCGGAACAGCTCGGCGGAGAAGGAGCGTTGCACCACCCTGGTCGGACCCCACCGGGATGATCTTGTGTTTCTTCTCAACGGCAAGCCGATCAGGCAGCACGGCTCCCAGGGGCAGCAGAAGAGTTTCGTGCTGGCCATGAAGATGGCGGAAATAGAGTATCTGACCCGCACACAGGGGACGCAGCCGGTTCTCCTGCTTGATGACATGACCGCCGAACTGGACAGCAGCCGCATATCCCATCTGCTCGACTACCTGGTCCGGAAGCAGATGCAGGTTTTCATAACAACCACCGACCCGGCAACCGTTCCACTGCCGGATACTATCGCATGTTCGGCCTTCCGGGTGACGGCCGGCCGCCTTCAACAGTGAGGATGATGAATGAGTGACGCGCAGCAGTACGATTACGGTGCAGAACAGATCAAGGTTCTGGAAGGGCTCGAGGCGGTCAGGAAAAGACCGGCCATGTACATCGGCTCGACCGCATCACAGGGCCTGCACCACCTGGTGTACGAGATAGTCGACAACTCCATTGACGAAGCCCTCGCCGGCTACTGTGATCTCGTCCAGGTTTCCATCAATATCGACGGTTCGGTCACGGTGGTCGATAACGGCCGCGGCATTCCGACAGACATGCACCCCACAGGGAAATCGGCGGCAGAGGTCGTCCTGACCGTCCTCCACGCCGGCGGCAAGTTCGACAACGAGTCCTACAAGGTATCCGGCGGCCTCCACGGCGTCGGGGTTTCCGTCGTCAACGCCCTCTCTACCACGCTCCAGCTGGAGATCAGGCGGGACGGCAAGATCTACCGCCAGGACTACAGTCGGGGGGTCCCGGAGGAACCCCTCAAGGTCTGCGGCGAGACGAAGAAGCGGGGGACCAAGATCACCTTCTTCCCCGACGCGACGATCTTCGAGACCACCGAGTTCTCCTTCGATGTCCTCTCCCAGCGGCTGCGGGAGCTGGCCTTCCTCAACGCCGGGGTGCGGATCATCATCAAGGACGAGCGGGTGGACAAGGAGCACGAGTTCTACTACGAGGGGGGTATCAGCTCCTTCGTCGAGTACCTGAACCGCAACCGCACGGCGATCCACCCCAAGCCGATCTATTTCAAGGGGGAGAAGAGCGGCATCGAGATGGAAGTCTCCATGCAGTACAACGACTCCTACGACGAGAAGATCTTCTCCTTTGCCAACAACATCAACACCCACGAGGGGGGGACCCACCTGATCGGCTTCAAGGCGGCCCTGACCCGGACCATGAACAGCTACGCCGCGGCCAACAACCTGCTGAAGAACGTCAAGGTCGCCATCTCCGGTGACGACCTGCGCGAAGGGCTCACCGCCGTCATCTCCGTGAAGATCCCCCAGCCCCAGTTCGAGGGGCAGACCAAGACCAAGCTGGGGAACTCGGAGGTCAAGGGGTTCGTGGAGACCCTGGTGAACGAGAAGCTGGCCATGTACTTGGAGGAGAACCCCCAGGTCGCCAAGCGGGTGCTGGAAAAGTCCATCGAGGCGGCCCGGGCCCGGGAGGCGGCCCGCAAGGCGCGGGATCTCACCCGTCGCAAGGGGGCGCTGGAGATCGGCACCCTCCCGGGCAAGCTGGCGGACTGCCAGGAGAAGGACCCGGCCCTGTGCGAACTGTTCCTCGTCGAGGGTGACTCCGCAGGCGGCTCCGCCAAGCAGGGACGGGACCGGAAGTACCAGGCGATCCTCCCCCTCAAGGGGAAGATTCTCAACGTGGAGAAGTCCCGCTTCGACAAGATGATCTCCTCCCAGGAGATCCGCACCCTCATCGCCGCTCTGGGAACCGGGATCGGCAAGGACGACTTCGACATCGCCAAGCTCCGCTACCACCGGATCATCGTCATGACCGATGCGGACGTGGACGGCTCACACATCCTCACCCTGCTCCTGACCTTCTTCTTCCGCCAGATGCACGAACTGGTGGAGCGGGGCCACCTCTACATCGCCCAGCCGCCGCTCTACAAGATCAAGCGGGGGAAGAAGGAGCAGTACCTGAAGAACGAGGCGGCCCTGCAGAACTACCTTCTGGAAGAGGGGACGGAAAACATGACCCTCACCCTGGACAACGGCGAGCGGGCCCTGCGGGGGAAACAGATCATCCCGGTCCTGAAGCAGGTCATCGACTACCGCACCGTGTTCGACAAGGTGGTGCGCAAGGGGCTGAACGAGGAGCTGGTGAAGCTCATGGTCGCCGTCAATGCCCGCAATGGCTTCGAGGAGTTCAGCGACCTGGCCCCCCACTTCGAGAAGATCAAGGGGATCGAGCCGGGGTTCGACTACGACGTGAACGACAAGCGGGCCGTGGTGAAGCTGGGGAACCTGCGCATCCGCCTGGACCGCCACTCACTGGACGTGCTCACCTCCTACGAGTACACCCTGCTGTTCGAGAACTACAAGAAGATGCGGGCCAGCCTCGGGGTCGGTACCGGCGTCATCAGCTCCGAGGGGAAGGATCTCCTTGCCACCGAAATCCCCGAAGAGATGCTCGGCTACTTCCTCGACACCGCCAAGAAGGGGCTCTACATCCAGCGCTACAAGGGGCTGGGGGAGATGAACCCCGAGCAGCTCTGGGAGACCACCATGCACCCGGACAACCGGCTCCTCCTGCAGGTGAAGATCGAGGACATGGTGGAGGCGGAGGAGATCTTCACCGTGCTCATGGGTGACCAGGTGGAGCCGCGCCGCGACTTCATCGAGAAGAACGCACTGAACGTATCGAATCTTGACATTTAAATTGCACCCTCCCCCTCGCCCCCTCCCATCAAGGGAGGGGGGACCTGAGAGAACTCCCTCACCCTAGTGGGAGAGGGCCGGGGAGAGGGGGGAATTAAGGATTGATAATGCTCAACCAGACAAACAAGATCGCGGTCAACATCGAAGACGAAATGAAAAAGTCCTACATGGACTACGCCATGTCGGTCATCATCGGCCGGGCGCTCCCCGACGTGCGGGACGGCTTCAAGCCGGTGCACCGGCGCTGCCTCTATGCCATGTACGACATGGGGAACGACTACAACAAGCCGTACAAGAAGTCGGCCCGTGTCGTCGGCGACGTCATCGGTAAGTACCACCCCCACGGCGACACGGCGGCCTACGACACCATCGTCCGGATGGCCCAGGACTTCTCCCTCCGCTACCCCATGGTGGACGGTCAGGGGAACTTCGGTTCCGTCGACGGCGACTCGCCGGCGGCCATGCGGTACACCGAGATCAGGATGTCCAGGCTTGCCCACGAGATGCTCGCCGACCTGGACAAGGAGACGGTGGACATGGGGCCGAACTACGACGACTCCCTTCAGGAGCCGCTGGTCCTCCCGGCCAAGATACCCAACCTCCTGGTGAACGGCTCCGCCGGTATCGCCGTCGGCATGGCCACCAACATCCCCCCCCACAACCTGGGGGAAGTGGTGGACGGGGTCATCGCCACCATCGACAACCCGGCCATCATCCTGGAAGAGCTGATGACCTTCATCCCCGGTCCCGACTTCCCCACCGCCGGTTTCATCTACGGCCGGGAAGGGATCATCTCGGCATACCGCACCGGTCGCGGCATCATCCAGATGCGCGCGCGGGCGCGGGTGGAGAAGCAGAAGAAGAGCGAGCGGGAGTCGATCATCGTCACCGAGATCCCCTACCAGGTGAACAAGGCGAAGCTGATCGAGAAGATCGCCGAGCTGGTGCGGGAGAAGAAGATCGAGGGGATCTCCGACCTGCGGGACGAGTCGGACCGGGACGGGATGCGGATCGTCATCGAGCTGAAGAAGGACGAGAACCCCCAGGTCCTCCTCAACCAGCTCTACAAGCAGACCCCCATGCAGTCCTCCTTCGGTATCATCATGCTGGCCATCGTCAGCAATCGGCCGAAGATCCTGACCCTCAAGGAGACCATCCGCCACTTCATCGACCACCGCCGGGAGATCGTCACACGGCGGACGGTGTTCGAACTGAAGAAGGCCGAAGCCCGGGCCCACATCCTGGAAGGTCTCAAGATCGCCCTGGACTGGCTCGATGCGGTCATCGAACTGATCCGCTCCTCGGCCAACCCGGCGGAGGCCAAGGAGGGGCTCATGGCCGGCAAGTTCGCCGATCCGGCCTGGCTGAAGAAATTCGACCTGGTCGCTCCGAATGTGGACAACAAGTCGCCCCACCTCTCCGATATCCAGGCCCAGGCGATCCTGGACATGCGGCTCCATCGCCTCACCGGCCTGGAGCGGGACAAGATCGTCGAGGAGTTCCTGGACATCCTCCGCTACATTAGCCGCCTGAAGGAGATTCTCGGTTCGGAGACGGAGATCCTGGCCATCGTCAAGGGGGAACTCCTGGAGGTGAAGGAGAAGTTCGGCGACCCGCGCCGCACCGAGATCATCGCCCAGACCGCCGAGATCACCCTGGAGGACACCATCGTCGAAGAGGACATGGTGGTCAACATCACCCACACCGGCTACATCAAGCGGAGCGCCGTCTCCCTTTACCGGGCCCAGCGCCGCGGCGGCAAGGGGAAGACCGGCATCAAGACCAAGGAAGAGGATTTCGTCGAACACCTGTTCATCGCCTCCACCAAGGACTACCTCCTCTTCTTCACCGATGCGGGGAAGGTCTACTGGCTGAAGGTCTACGAACTGCCGGAAGGTGGCCGTGCGACCCGGGGGAAGGCGATCGTCAATCTCCTCAACCTTTCCCAGGACGAGAAGATCACCGCCATCCTCTCCGTGCGGGAGTTCAGCGACGACCGGTACATCATGATGGCGACCCGCCAGGGGGTGGTGAAGAAGACCAACCTGAACGAGTACGCCAACATCCGTTCCGGCGGCATCCTGGCCGTCAACCTGGACGAGGGTGACAAGCTCATTTCCGTGGCCCTCACCGACGGCAAGCAGGACGTGCTCCTCGCTTCGAAGCACGGCAAGTCGATCCGTTTCAGGGAGGAGGATGCCCGGCCCCAGGGGCGGGTGACCCGCGGCGTCAGGGGGATGACCCTGGAGGATGACGACGTGGTGATCGGCATGGAGATCATCAACGACCTCTCCGGCTCCACCATCTTCACCGCCACGGAGAACGGCTACGGCAAGCGGACCGAACTGGCAGAATACCGGAGCCAGAGCCGGGGGGGCAAGGGGGTCATCACCATCAAGACCACCGACCGGAACGGCTGCGTGGTGGCCATCAAGCAGGTGACCGACGACAACGACCTGATGCTGATCTCGGACCAGGGGAAAATCCTCCGGGTGCCGGTGTCCGGTTTCTCCATCATCGGCCGGAACACCCAGGGGGTCCGCCTCATGGTGACCGAGGCCGAGGAGCGGGTCGTTGCCGTGGCCAAGCTGGCCGAGAAGGACGAGCAGGATGATGACGCGGCCGACGAGGAAGGGGCCGAGGAGCTGACCGAAGCGGAACTGATCGGTGACGACGGTGATCAGTAGGGACCATGGAGCCTACCCCCATTGACAGAAGCTTCAAGGAGAGGCTGGGTGTCCTGCAGCTGCTGGAGCGGCTGAAGAAGGACAACATCACCTATGCCGAGATGGACGACATCGGCAACCAGCTTCGCAAGGCCGGCCGTTCGGCGGTCCAGCCCCTTTTGCGCAAGCTCTGGCGGGAAAAAAACGGCACCCTGATCTCCAAGTACACCTATCTGCTCGAATTTCTCGATGACCGCTACTGGTTCGACCAGATCATCCAGATTGCCCTGCAGCGGAAGGATCTGGAGCTCGAGGGGAAATCGGCCATCCTTGCCACGCTGGAGGATTGCGGTGTCGACGTGACGGTCCCCCCCTTTTCGATTCTTCTCTCCTGCACCCCGGGACCCCTGGCCGAAACCTTTCCCCAGCTGATGGACAGGGGGGATGAGGGGGTGCTCTGGCTGCTGGAGGATTTCGCCTGCCTCTCCCTGGAGGCGAAGAGCCGCTTCCTCCACGAACTTTCCAGGCTTGACGACCCGCGCGTCCCGGATTTTTTCGAACTTCTTCTCTGGTACGACGAGCCCGAGGTTGTCGCTGAAGTCGTCGCCGTCCTGGGACGGCTCAGGCTCCCCCGGGCGGCTGCGCTGCTGGAAGAGTTCCGCAAGGGTGCGCCGGAGGACCTGAAGGGGAAGATAGTCCAGAGCCTGAGACGGCTCTCCTTTGTCGGCATCACGGCGGTTGCGGCCCCACCCCCCGTGGCGAGGCCGTCGTTTCATTCGGCCTACGCCGGTCCCCTTGACGGCGGCGGCTATCGCTACCTCTGGCTGGCACGCTGGCGGGCCGACGGCAGGATCGACAGCATCGATTTCCAGCTTCACGACCAGACCGGGATCAAGAGTGTCTGGGGGGAGCGTGGCGAAACCCCGGCTGCCTACACGGAGCGGGCTTCCATCAGGGCCGTCGAAGAGCTGGTGGAAGAGATCCCGGTGGAGTATGCGCTCGTGCTGCTGAAGGATGCCCTCTATCGCAGCCGGAAGGAAGGGTACCAACTGCCGCCGGAGTTTCTGCTCCGCCGGACGATGTTCGCCCCGGAAGAGCTGGTACCGGCGGCATACGAACCGTCGTTCTCCTCCTGGCCCGTCACCGTGACGCCAAAGCTTCTTGCCCTGTCCGCCCAGCTTTTCGAGGACGAGTTCTTTGCGGGGTGGACCCTTGCCAGCAGCGGTGTCTACGAGGCCGCGGAAGAGTGGGCTCTCCTGGAGGAGAACGTTTCGGGTGAAAAGCTGGCAGCAGGGCTGGAAAAACTCGTGGCAAGATTCTGCCTGAAAGAGATCCAACCCAGGCTGGTGGAAATTTCCCGCCGCCTGCTTCTCAATGCCGATTATTTCGCCAGGGCAAGGGTTGACGGCGAGCTCGTCAAGGCGACCCTGGCCGCGGCGGAGAGTATCGGGCAGTTCGCCCTTCCCTGCCACCTGCACCCGTTCCTGCGCCGGTATGCCATGGAAAGCCTGATGGCGGCACGTGAAGCCCTGAAAGAAGGGTACGATATCCGCAACCACCCTGAAGATGATGAGTGGCTGTAGGGAGTTCGCCCGCGTGCCGGCTGAGGCGGGGTCGCGAGGGGAAGAAACGTCATGACTGGGGACCTTATGGGAGAGAGAGTAAAGATCGGGGTAATCGGGGCGGGGAGCTGGGGGACGACACTGGCCGACCTGCTGGCCAAGAAGGGGCACGAGGTCACGCTCTGGGCATATGAAGCCGAGCTGGTGGCAGACATGCGGACCGGGCGCGAGAACAGCATGTATCTCCCCGGGATACGGCTTGCCGATAACCTCGCCTTTACCGGCTCCCTGGTCGATGCTGTCAGGGGAAAGGACCTGCTTCTCTTTGTCGTGCCGTCACAGGCACTCCGCTCGGTCCTGAAGGAGACCATAGCCCACATCTCCCCCGAAAGCATCATCGTCAGCGCTTCCAAAGGGATCGAAGTGGGGACGCTCAAACTCGTCTCCCAGATTTACGAAGAACTGCTTCCCCCGGCCTTGTACCGGCGCTTTGCCGTCCTCTCGGGCCCCAGCTTTGCCCGGGAGGTGGCGGCTGAGATGCCGACCGCCGTGGTTGCCGCGGCAGAGGACGATGTTGTTGCGAAAAAAGTGCAGGATGTGTTCACCTGCGGTTTTTTCCGGGTGTATACTAACGGTGATGTCACCGGCGTCGAGCTGGGGGGGGCGGTCAAGAACGTCATCGCCATTGCGGCCGGCATCGCCGATGGCCTCGGCTTCGGGTGCAATACCCGTGCTGCCCTGATTACCAGGGGACTGGCGGAGATTGCCCGTCTCGGCCTGGCCCTTGGCGCAAAGGGTGAGACCTTTGCCGGGCTCGCCGGCATGGGAGACCTGGTCCTCACCTGCACCGGTGATCTTTCCCGGAACCGCACCGTCGGCATCCAGCTCGGCCAGGGAAGGCTCCTGGCGGACATCCTGGGCGAGATGCGGATGGTCGCGGAAGGGGTCAAAACCACCGAATCGACCTGCCTGCTGGCACAGCGTCTCGGTGTGGAGATGCCGATCGCGTCCAAGGTGCATGAAATCCTTTATGCCGACAGACCGGCCAGGACGGCGGTCATGGAGCTGATGACCCGCGACCTGAAGGCCGAGGGGTATTGAGGCCCAGTGTAGCGCCGGGTACCCGTCCCCTCCGCGGCTCCGGCCGCATACCGGTTCTCGTAGGTGCAGCATCATCCCTTGCCATGGGGCGTATGATGAAAAACCTGACCATCAAAAGCAGACTCTTTTTCGCCATCGTCGCGATCCTGGTCTGTTCATACGCTCTCCTCTTTTTGACCACCTATATCTCAATCCAGCAGTTTACCGATGACGAGATCTCCAAGGATCTGCAGACGGCCCTCAAGTTTGCCAAGACCGAGTACGACCAACGTCCCGAAATCGTCCTCGAAGCGCTGAAAATGCCGGTCTCTTCCGTGCCGGTGCAGGGGTGGATCGAGCGGCGCGACATGGACAAACTCCGGGATGCGGTGAAGCGCTGGAGCAGATCCCTGGATTTTCTGGAGATGGTCACCCTTGTGGATGGGCATCAGAAGGTGCTTGTCCGCAACAGTTCCCATAAAGAAACCAGGAGTTTTGTCCAGGGGTTCCTGCTGGAGAGCCTGTTCAAGCGCCGCCAGCCGTTCGTCACGACCGAACTGGTCAACCGCGACGATTACTGCCTCGAGATTCAACCGGAGGCATGCCAGGCGCTGCCGGAAAACAAAGATGTGATGGTGCAGTTGATCTTCGTCCCGGTTATCGGCAGCGACGGCAGCGTCATCGGGGCGGTGGTGGCGGGGGATGCCATCAACAAGGATCCCCATCTCGCGTATCAGCAGCAGAAAGTCTTCGGCAAGACCGTGGAGATGCTCATTACCCAGATGGGGGAACGGATTGCCAGTACCATGCCGATAACAAACGGCCTGGGTCAGAACCTGGACATGAAGGTCATTCAGACCCTGAAGGGGGGATACTCCTTCAGCGGCATGACGGAGTTCGGCAACCGCAGCTACGATATGATTGCGGAGCCGCTCCAGAACCATAAGGGCGAGTTCATCGGCTCCATCGCCGTTGCCCTGGAGGCGGGGAGTTTTCACAGCCTCAGGCACGAAAACTTCCGCAATCTGATCCTGTGCGGTTTGTTGAGCATTCCGTTGATCTTCGTGCTGGCCTATTTCACGGCCAGGCAGTTTTCCCTGCCGATCCGCCGGCTTACCGATGCGGTGCGGTGCATCGAGTTCGGCGACATCACCACCCGTGTTCCCGAAAAAGGTGTGGGTGAATTTCATGTCCTGTATGAAACCTTCAACCACATGGCAGAGACGTACACCGAGCGGGAAGCGTTCATGGGGAAGCAGAATGATGAGCTGGCGAAACGGAACGCCATGCTCGAATCCCGGGTGGAGGAGTTGACGGTCCAGCTCAGGAGCGAAGCGGAACTGGAGCGGGCGATCCTGAAGAATCTTCTCGACGGGATTCTGGTCACCGACAGCAGCCAGTCGGTCATCCATATCAACCCCATGGCGGAAAAACTGCTGGGAATCTGCGAGGCAAAAGGGACGGGACAGACGGTCATACAGCTCTGCACCGACCTGCACCTGACCGAGCTCGGGGAGCGGATTGCCAGTGTTCCGGAGCAGTGGCCTGACGACAGCGAGCCCGTTCTGACCCTCTCCCATGGCGGGCGGAAGCTCCGGATCTCCATCAACCAGCTTATGGATGAGAGGGACAGTTTCAGGGGGCTTCTCCTCGCAATCAGGGACGTGAGCAAGGAGGGGGAGGTCGACCGCCTGAAGAGCGATTTTATTGCCACGGTCTCCCACGAACTGAAGACCCCCCTGACATCAATGAAAGGGTCCCTGCAGTTCATCCTCAAGAAGGGGAAGTGGCTCACCGGGGCGGAGCGGGAGATGCTCGGCGTCTGTCTGAGGAACACGGAGCGTCTGATCTCCCTCATCGGCAGCATCCTGGAGATCTCACGCATAGAAGCGGATCAGATTCCCTTTGCCAGGAAACCGGTATCAATGGGGGAGCTGGCCCTGTACGCACTGGAGGAGGTCAAGGGGCTGGCGCTCTCCCGCAATATCTCCTTCGTCAACGGCATAGGTTTCGACCTCCCCCGGGTCCAGGGCGACCACGACAGGTTGCACCAGGTGCTGGCCAATCTTCTCTCCAATGCGGTCAAATTCTCTCCCACGGACTCGGTCGTCACCCTGATGGCGGAGAGACTGGGGAGTTACCTTGCCGTGTCGGTGAGTGATGACGGCAAGGTGATACATCCGGCGGACCGGGACCGGCTCTTCAGCAAATTCCAGCAGTTTTCACCTTCCGAGGATGGGGAGCCGGGGGGGGGAGGTCTTGGCCTGGCGATCTCCCGGGAGATCGTCGAAAAGCACGGTGGCACCATCCACTACACACCCGGCCTGGCCGGAGGAAACATGTTCACGTTTACCGTACCAATTTGCGGAGAGGACGATGGTCAGGGATAGGATACTCATTGCGGATGATGAAGCGGATATTGCGCTGATACTGAAGTTGCACCTGGAGGATGCGGGCTATGCCACCAAGAGGGCAAAGGACGGTGTCGAGGCCCTGGAGATGCTCTCCCGGGAGCAGTTCGAGTTGCTCCTCCTGGACATCAAGATGCCCCGCATGGACGGGCTGCAGGTGCTCGGCAGGGTGAGGGAAACCTACCCGGGCATGGTGGTGGTGATGATGACCGCCCACGGCAGCGAGGACATAGCCGTCGATGCCATGAAAAAAGGGGCGGTCGACTACATCTCCAAGCCGTTTTCCAGCGATGACATGCTCAAGCGGGTGGAGCGGGCGATCAAGTACAATCGCACCGTTCAGGAGAACGAGCGTCTGCAGCAGTCGTTGGTGGCAGAGCAGAAGAAGACGGAGGCAATCCTGCAGGGTATGGCCGAGCTGCTCATCGCCGTGGATATCCAGGGGCGCATAATGTCCCTTAACCGGAAAACGGAAGAGGTTCTCGGTATCGGCCGGGAGGAGCTGCTCGGTCGGGTGGTCGAGGAGGTCATCGATGCCGAACTCGCCGCCGGGAGTACCCTGCCGTGCCGCATGACCCTGGAGAGCGGAGAGCCGGCCCTTGATGTCACCTACACGCTCAACAGCGTGACCGGCAAGATACCCGTGCTTGCGAGTGCTTCGCCGCTGAGGGACAGCAGCGGCACCCTCATCGGCAGCGTGGAGATAATCAGGGATATTTCCAGCCTCAAGGCGCTGGAGCGGGAGCGGGAGGATTTTGTCAGCATGCTCTCCCACGACCTGAAGAACCCGATCACCTCCATTGTCGGCTCACTGGACCTCGTGCGGGAGGGGCGCCTGGGGCCGATCAACGCCGACCAGCGCGAATTCATCGAGGCTGCGGAGGAGAGCTGCTCGGAGATGGTGGAGATGATCAACTCCCTCCTCGATATCCACAAGTTCGAGGCAGGGAGGATGATCATGAGTTTCCAGGAGGAGAAGCCGCGCCATCTCCTGGACAAGCTGGTAACCCAATACTCCACCGCCGCGGAAAAAGGGAGGGTCAGACTGACCTTTCGGGTTGACCAGAGTATTCCCCCGTGTTGTCTCGACAGAACCACCTTCATACGGATGATCGGCAACCTCCTCTCCAATGCGCTCAAGTTCACCCCCGAAGGGGGGGAGATAACCGTGACCGCCGACATACCCGAAACTGTGGCCGCCATAACGGGGGGCATTCCCAAGGGGCTGTATCCTGCCGCCCTCATCCCGAAGCGGGGCAGGTATCTGCGGGTGACGGTGAGGGATACCGGTGTCGGTATCCCGGCAGAGTCCCTGGCGACGATCTTTGACCGCTTCGTCCAGGCTCAGAACAGGAGGCAGGGGAAAGCGAGCGGCACGGGGCTCGGCCTGGCCTTCTGCCGCAAGGTCATGGAAGCTCACCATGGCATCATCTGGGCCGAGAGCGAGGAGCGCAGGGGGAGCTCCTTCATCGCTCTCTTCCCCCTCGACCCGGAGGCGAACGCTTCCCGAGGTGTGGCTCCCTAGGGGCTGCGCAGCTGTTCACGGGGGGATCGGGTGTCGGAAGCGCTGCAGAAACTGCACAAGGTTCTCGGACTGCAGAATGAGATTGCCAGGATACGGGATATCGATATCCTCCTGGAAAAGATTCTCAGCGAGGCGAGGAGTTTCACCCGAGCGGATGCGGGCTCCATCTATATCCGTGAAGGGGATTTCCTCAAGTTCAGCTACACCCAGAACGATACCCTCCAGTCCCAGTTGCCAGCGGGAAAGAAACTCATCTACGCCACCTTCACAACCCCCATCGACAGCACCTCCATTGCCGGACATGTGGCCGTCACCGGGCAGGTGCTCAACATCCCCGATGCCTGGGATCTCCCCCCGGATGTTCCCTACTCGTTCAACCGGAGTTACGACGAGGTGTCGGGCTACCGGACCCGCTCCCTGCTGACCTTCCCCCTGACCTCCTCTCGCGGGGATGTTTCCGGGGTGCTGCAGCTGATCAACGCCAAAGACCGGAACGGGGAGGTGGTCAGCTTCCCCGCCGGTGAAATGGCCGTGCTGGAGCACTTTGCCATTGCGGCGGCAAACGCGGTCGAGCGGGCCAAGCTGACCCGTGGGATCATCATGCGGATGAACAAGATGGCGGAGCTGCGGGACCCGAAGGAGACGGGCGCCCATGTCAACAGGGTGGCATCCTACGCGGTGGTCCTCTACGAGGCGTGGGCGAGGCGGAACGGCCTGTCGCCGGCAGAGATAGAGCGCGACCGCGACATCCTCCGCATGGCCGCCATGCTCCACGACGTGGGGAAGGTGGCGATCTCGGACGTGATCCTGAAGAAGCCGGGGCGCTTTACCCCCGAAGAGTACGACATCATGAAGCAGCATACCAGGTATGGCGCAGGGCTTTTCGGCGAGCACTATTCGGACATCGACGAGGCTGCCATGCTGGTGACCCTGAACCACCACGAAAGGTGGGACGGCACCGGCTATCCCGGCTTCGTGGAGCCGGCAGCCGACGGTGCGGACGGAACGACGGAGGGGGCTGGTGGCGGCGCACAACGCGGTAAACGGGGCAGGGAGATCCCCCTGTTCGGCAGGATCGTGGCCATTGCCGATGTCTTCGATGCCCTGTCCCATAAGCGGTGCTACAAGGAGGCGTGGGACGAGGAGGCCGTGGTCGCCGAGCTGCAAAGCGAGTCAGGAAGGATGTTCGATCCGGAGCTGGTCGAGATTTTTCTGCAGAACCTGGAAACGATCCGTCACGTCGGAGCCCTGTATCCCGAGTGAACTGCCGGGAGGGGTGGCTGTTCGGCGATTCTGCTTGAGTTCGACGGAACATTCATAGTAAAGTTTTCTGATTGACCCACTAAATGGAGTGACCATGAGCGAAGAATTTGTTCCCAAGTGGATAGCATGGGAAACCACGCAAAAGTGTAATCTGAAGTGTGTTCACTGCCGTTGTTCATCGGATATGACCTCCTCCGAGGGTGATTTCACCACCGAGGAGGGGAAGAAGCTTCTCAGGGAGATCGCCGAGTTCTCCAAGCCGGTTGTGGTCCTTTCCGGCGGGGAGCCCCTGCTCCGTCCCGACATCTTCGAGCTGGCCGAGTACGGCACCTCCCTGGGCCTGCGGATGTGCATGGCCACCAATGGCGCCCTCGTCACCGACGACGTCTGCGAGAAGATGAAAAAGGCCGACATCAAGATGGTCTCCCTCTCCCTCGATGGCTCCACCGCCGCGGTGCATGACGATTTCCGCAGCTGCCCCGGCGCCTTCGACGGCGTGGTGCGGGCGGCAGAACTTTTCCGCAAACATGGCCAGAAGTTCCTTGTGAACTCCTCCTTCACCAAGCGGAACCAGCACGACATCGCCAACACCTTCAAGGTGGCAAAGTCGCTGGGGGCAACGGCCTGGTACATGTTCATGATCGTCCCCACCGGCCGCGGCGAGGAGATCATGAACGAGC
>CALMBF010000062.1 GCA_937860145.1 uncultured Geobacter sp. | reverse complement strand
ACCTCTCTATTCGTTGGCAGCGTCAGATGTGTATAAGAGACAGGGGGTGGGGATGGAGCTTAAAAAGAAAAAGCCCCGGAGTCCGGGGCTTTTTCTGGAGAGTTATTGCAAGGCTGTTTTATATTCTTGTTACATTCGCAGCCTGGAGGCCTTTCGGGCCTTTGACCAGGTCGAAAGATACCCTGTCGCCTTCGGAAAGGGATTTGAAGCCGTCACCGTTGATGGCGGAGAAGTGCACGAACACGTCGTCACCATTCTCCTGCTCGAGAAAACCAAAACCCTTGCTGTCGTTAAACCATTTTACTGTTCCGTTTGCCATTTACTTACGTTCTCCTGATGTTACTTCTTGTTGATAGTGTCCGTGGTATTCACGGCTGCACCCATCTTCCATCATTACCGTCAGAAAGTCAAACAGTTTCCGGCACGTCGACAAGGATTGTTGCGAATAGTGGAGTTTTGGCCCGATATCTGCTTTTTCCTGTCCATAGAGATGGTTTTTGCTCCGGATAACTTTCTAAGGTGGTGAAATCATGAAGAATGTACTGATCTGTACCACAGAGGCTGCCGAAAGAAAACGCCTTAAATTTATGCTGAACAGCCTTGGGTTTGCTGAAATTTTAGAACCTGCCGACGACGATAGGGCACTTTCCATGGCAATCGATCATCTTCCCGAACTGGCGATAATCGATCTTTCCCCTGCCGCTACAGACTGTCTGTCCACGGTCAATTCCATCAGGGAGAAGCTTAACATCCCGGTGATCCTGCTCGGCAAAGAGTTCAGTGGCGATCTCCTCGAAAAAGCCATAGCAGCGGGTGTGGGAGGCTTTCTGGCAAAACCGGTTCGTGAGGAGGAGCTCTGGCCGGCCATCGAGCTTGCCTCGGTGCATAATCACGAGCTTGCAGAGCTGAAGGAGAAGGTTGCCGCCCTGGAAGGTGCCCTGGAGAGTCGCAAGGTCGTGGAAAAGGCAAAAGGGGTTCTGATGCGTACCAGTGGCCTCTCCGAGCCCGAGGCGTTCCGCAGGATGCAGAAACTTGCCATGGACAAGCGGAAATCCCTGCGGCAGATTGCCGAAGCAATCCTGCTGACAAATGGCAACTGAACCGTGAGCGTTTCCCTCTCTCCCACTCGCTCACGTTGTCCGATGCGTCCGCAGGGGCTTGCCGGCCAGCTCTGCACAATATTTGTTACGGCAGTGCGGTGGTGCTGTCTAAAAAAAAGGCATCCCGGGGGGCGGTTCATGGATCCTGCCCCGTTTTTTTGCCCGCCAATGGCGGCACCCGCTTATAACAAGCCGAAATTGTTAGTAAAACAAAACTGGCACGCCTTGTGCTAAGAGATTTGATGACAAATGAACTGCACAATGACGTGCACCCCAGATTTGGACAAAGGCAATGGCGCCCTTTCACTTCCCGGTGATTGGCGCCTTTTTTTTTCACTTTCAGGAAAGGGGGCATGAATTTTCAGGACGGTAGGGCGGATTCACATTACATCAATTTTATTCAAAGGAGAATTAATCATGAAGAACGTATTCAAAGCAGTCGTGACCGTAGCATTGACTCTGGCAGCATCCACCGCCGCATTTGCCACCCCTTCGACCCAGATCTGGATTCCGTCCACCGACATCCAGGGGTTCGGTACCGCCCACCTGGGAATCGACAATTATACCAGAACCTCCAGCAAAGGGGGCGGACTCAACACGTACGATCTGGGCCTGACATTCGGGGTGCTGCCGTGGGAAAAACTTCAGGCCGAAGTCGGGATCGACTACATGGAGAGCGGTTCCAATGCCGGGACCGACAAACACCCCATTTATTTCAACGCCAAGCTCGGCACGCCGGAAGACAGCCTTTTCAAGTACTCGCCGGCAATTGCTGTCGGCGTCTATAACGCCGGGACCAAGACCGGCGGTCCGGCAAAAACCGCACAGAACATAACCTATGGTCTGCTTGCCAGGACCTTGCCGGTCATTGGCCGGATTTCAGCCGGCGGCTACCATGCGGCCCAATCATCCGTCGCCTTTTCCGTCGACCCGGTGACGGGGAGCAAACTGGACAACAACGGCTGCCTCCTCTCCTGGGACCGGACCATGAGCGAGATTTCCGACAAGCTTTGGGTGGGAGTTGACTACATGAGCGGCGACAACGCCAACGGTGCCTTCAGCTTCGGTGCTTCGTGGGCATTTTCCAAAAACGTGTCCGTCATCTTCGGGTATGACATCTACAACAACGTCAATACCGGCGGGAAGAATACGTTCACTACCCAGCTTGACATTAACTTCCCCTAACTCGCTGTGGTAAACTACAAAAGGGAGAATGACCATGAAACTCATAGAAGCGATTATAAAGCCGTTCAAGCTTGACGAAGTAAAGGATGCACTTGCCGAGATCGGTATCGAAGGTATCACGGTAAGCGAAGTGAAAGGGTTTGGCCGGCAGAAGGGGCACACTGAATTGTACCGCGGGGCAGAGTATGTAGTGGACTTCCTCCCCAAGGTCAAGCTGGAAGTGGCCGTTGTGGACGAACTTGCTCCCAAGGTTGTGGAAACCATTGAAGCAACGGCCCGTACCGGCAGGATAGGGGATGGCAAGATTTTTGTCTTTGCGCTGGAAAATGCGGTCAGGATCAGGACCGGTGAGAAGGGTGAAGAGGCTATCTGACCTGCGCTGTAGCCATAAGAACACTAACCATATTAACGTAATACGGAGGTTATTATGAAATTCCGGGCACTCATTTGCAAAATGCTCGTAGTGTCGGCACTGGTTCTCACTCCGCTGCTGGTAACGGCGGAAGAGACCAAGTCCCCTGCGGCCGGGTCGGCGCCCGCAGCAGCAACCGAAGCCGTTGCCACTCCCGCCACGGCTGCAGTCCCCGCAGCTGCCGCACCCGCTGAACCTGCCAAACCGAAGAACGTCGATCCGGTTCTCAATACCGGCGATACTGCCTGGATGCTGGTTTCCAGCGCCCTCGTCCTCTTCATGATTCCTGGTCTTGCATTTTTCTATGGGGGCATGGTCAGGCAGAAGAACGTGCTTTCAACCATGATGCATTCATTCGTCGCCATGGGGATAGTCGGCGTTCAGTGGGCCATTATCGGCTACTCCCTCGCCTTTGGCCCCGATGCGTTCATGGGGCTGATAGGAAATACCAGCAAGGCACTGCTGAATGGTCTCATCTCGTTCGGTGCTGATGGGACTCCCATCTATGCCCTGTTTCAGAACGTGACCACGGAAACCGGCTCTATTCCCGAGTATGTGTTCGCCATGTATCAGTGCATGTTTGCCATCATCACCGTGGCCCTCATCTCCGGCGCACTTGCCGAGAGGATCAAGTTCTCCGCGTACTGTCTGTTCGTCCTCCTCTGGACGACCCTGGTCTACGATCCGCTGGCACACTGGGTGTGGATGACCGATGGATGGCTCTTCAAGAAGGGTGCACTCGATTTTGCAGGGGGGACGGTCGTTCATCTCTCGTCGGGTATTTCAGCACTGGCGGCACTGATATTCCTCGGCAAGCGTCATGGCTTCCCGACGGAGCGGATGGCTCCCCACAGCCTGCCGTTGACCATGCTGGGCGTTGGCATGTTATGGTTCGGGTGGTATGGTTTCAATGCCGGTTCCGCAATTGTCGGCGTAAACTGTTCCGATGCGGCGGGCGGCTTGGCCGGTCTGGCCATGGCAACAACGACCATCGCCCCTGCTGCGGCAGGTCTTTCCTGGATGGTGGCCGAGTGGATCCATGCCGGGAAACCGAGTGCCCTCGGATTCGGTTCCGGAGTTGTTGCCGGTCTGGTAGTCATTACGCCGGCAGCAGGGTTTGTGCAGCCGGGCGCGGCTCTCATTCTCGGCCTAGTGGCAGGTGTGGTCTGTTACGGTGGCGTCCTGATGAAGGCCAAACTGAAGTACGACGACTCCCTTGATGCCTTTGGTGTTCACGGCCTGGGGGGGACAACCGGCGCGATCCTGACCGGTGTCTTTGCGTCGGTTGGGGCAAAGGGTCTCATGGCCGGGGACGTAAAACAGTTTGTTACCCAGTTGATCGCTGTCGGAGCTGCAGGCTTGTATGCGTTCATCGTCACCATCGTCATCGCCTTTGTGCTGCAGAAGACCATCGGTCTGAGGGTCGAGAAGGAAGACGAGATCATGGGCCTCGACCAGACCCAGCATTCAGAGAGTGCATATAACTAAAGAGTGTAGGTTGTAAGTCAGGAGATCCATGCTGGTACATGCGGCGCACTGAATAGGTGCGCCGCTTTTTTTTACCTGATGCGGGCAGGGGGGAAGGCAGTCTTCAGGGTGTTGCCAGAGATATAGCGGTGGAAGATGGTGACGGCATGGTGACCACTCTTCTTGACCGGTAAGAATCGGTCGGTTGCAACTGATATTAATGTTATGTTATGATGTATGACCTACTGCACGGGAAGGTCGTGGGGCGTCGTTGGTGAAATGACGGTTCAGGCTGAGCGTAACTGCGAAATTACCACGGATGAAATGAGCTTCCATGTCACTGCAGGCGCTGTCGGGAAAATACGATTACGAGCGAGTCCGGCGACTGTAATTTTTTTGGCACCTACTTTTGCCCTGTTGCGACTATGTTAATTAATGTTAATCATTTTGTTGCCAGGTTGCGATGCGTCTGGCGATGGATTTGCATAAAATACATGTGAGGGACTATTTCGCCGTTTAATGACGTAGTGGTGCGTGTTGTGACGGCGTAGTAGTGCGGTAAGCTATAAGTTGGTAATATCAATGGTTATTAAAGCGATTTAATTTTGTTTATAGAGTGTAAAAAATCGAATAAACTTTCGTAGTCGTCATGAAGGGGAGGATATCTAAGATGGGAAAACAACTCGTGAATAAAGTGCGAGGAATAAATCCACAAACCGGTGGAGGGGTGTTGCTGCTGTTGGCATTCCTTTTCTCCTTCATGTGTTTGTCGGCGCCGCAATCGGCTGAGGCTGCGGTGGCGGCTCTCACGGGTAACGGGTGGCGGACGACGGCCGGTACTGCCATCTCCGCGACCGCCTACTTCCGTGGGACAACGGCTGTCCCGGGTGCGACCAACACCTACTCGATCGCGGCGGGTGCCAACCGTCTGCTGGTCGTGGCTCTCACGGTCAATACGAGTGCGGCGCAGAGTGCACTTCGTCCTGCGGTGACCTACGGAGGTCAGGCTCTGCAGATCGCTACCTCGGATCAGGCGACGAGCAGTCGGCAGCATACCTGGCTCTTCTATCTTAATGATGCGGGTATTTCCGCCGCGACGAGCACGAACCTGTCGTTTACCTACACCGGCAACTCGGGTCTGACCTATACCGGTACCTATGCCAATGCGGCGGTGTTCACCGGCGTAGACCAGACGACGCCGTTTCTGACCCCGACGACCTACAATAGCGGCGCCACCGCTAATACGACGGTTGGTCCTCTTGCCACCTCCCAGGTCGTTGCCACCGGCAATATGGCCATCGAGATGGTTGATATCCTGCGGACCGGCAGTTCGACGGCTGCAACGCTGACTGCCGACACGACTCCTGCCACCTGGACCCTGACAGCGAATACCACACGGACCGGTACGACTCCTGCTGCCTATGCGGCTCGGATGACGATAGCATCCATTACGACTGCCGGTACCCATGATTCCACGCACACGTCCAGCGCGTCTGTCCTTGACAGTGTGTCTGCTATTACCCTGAAGGCTGGTGGTGTTACCGTTGCCAACGGTTCCACGGTGACCGCACCGTCCCCTGGTGTCTACGCCGGCGCCACCAACGTGGTCGTCGATGCCTTTGCTCTCGGTGGTTCGGGTACGGTAACGGCAATTACGGTGACGGGAAATGCGGGCGCAACCAGTGCGAACGTCTCCGCCATGCGGATCTATCGCAAGGTTGGAACCAACCTTACTGCCTATGAAGCATCCGATGTCCTGATCGGGTCCGGTGTCCCCAATGGGACGACCCCGGTGTCGGTAACGCTGTCCGCAACGGAAACCATTAGCGCTACCACCAATTACATCATCGTCTATGACATCAACCCCGCAGCCGTCGCCAACGGGACGAGCATTACGGTAAGCGGGGCGGTTACGGCTCTCACGCCGACCCAGGTTTCCCTGACCGATACCGGCACTGCTGCTACCATTCTCGCAACGACGACCCTGGCGACGGGCGTTGAGCCTGCCCCCGCACGGCTCTGGAAGTCGAGTGCCGCGACCAACATGGATGCCTTTACGCTCCAGCACAGCGGTACATCGCCAACCGATGACGACACCATCTCCAACGTGACTGTCACCATGACCCCCCAGTATATTTCGGGCGGGTCCGGTGGTACCATCTCCAAATTCAAGCTGATTGAAATCGTCAGTGCTGACGGTCTCACGGTCTACGGTTCGTCAAATGCCGCCACGACGGGCGATACGTGGAATATTCCCGTCACCGGCCTGACTGCCACGTCAACGGCAACAACCTATTATGTCCGCGTGACAACCGCCGATACCATTACCCCGTCGGCTGCCGATCCTTCGGGTACGCTCCTGGGGTACTACACCTTCGGCGGCACGCTGACCACCCTGAGCCACGGCAGGCCTAACAACAAACTCGTCCTCGCTGACAGTGCCAGCCAGACGCTGGTCATCGACGTGGAGAAGCCGATCGGGCCGACAACGGCAACCGCTTCAACCGGTACGAACGGTGGCGAGATCGATCTCGTTTGGGATGCCGGTTCCGATGCTAATGGCGGTTCCCTTGACGCAACGACCCCCTATATTGTCGTCCGCAGTGCGCCGGACGGGACCCAGCCGAGCCCGGGTTGCGTTGATGGCACACCGGTAACCCTGTCGCCGGTCAACCAGTCGAGCCGCAGCGTTACCGATACCGGTCTTGTCGACACGACCCCCACCCGTTACTACTACCGTGTCTGTTCCAAGGACGCCCAGGGTAACATCAGCGATGGCGCCGCATCCTACGCCAACGCGAAGGTTACCAATATCTGCTGGAATCCGCCGACCATCAGTTTGACCGCCGAGGACGGCCTTTCGACCACGCAGCTTATCAAGTCTGCCAACTCTGCGCCGTTCAAGTTGCAGGTAGCGAATAACGACATCGGTACCTGCGCCGACGTCAATTTCACCGCAACGCTTGTCAACGAGGTCAATAGCGCCCACTTCGACAAGAACCTTGCCGGTGCACCGTTCCCGGCAACGATCACCCTCGGTACCGGCGGTGCCGGCGCCAGCACCGGTAAGACCCTGAACCTTTACGTCACCGGCCGTCCCGAAGCCAACCAGCTCGAGCAGTACACGTTTGCCGTACAGATCAGCTCCCCTGGCAACAGTCACGGTGCGCCGCTTACCACCCAGCAGGTCACCGGTCTCCTCAACGACATGCCGCCGATCGTCCATAACAGCAACAACATGGCCAAGTACCAGTACGGCAACTGGGGCCAGACTTACACCTGTGCAACCTGCCACTCCAACAGCACCACCAACATCAAGGGTATCTACCAGGTCATCTCGACTCCTATCGGACGCCGTAACGTCGTCTTCACCAAGACCTCGTCGGTCGACACGGACTCCAATGGTGTGTTCAGCACTGACCAGCGTGCCGTGAAGAATGTTTCAAACAACGTCTGCTCTGTCTGCCACCACAAGACCCGTCAGCATCAGTACAGCGCCAACAAGCCGTTTGGCGGTCCGAACAGCGACGAAACCTATGTGAACGACCACCACAACAGCCGCGACTGCGTCCGCTGCCATACCCACAACACCGCCTTCCGCTCCATCTACGGCCTCTGCGGTGACTGCCACGGATTCAAGGGGACCGGTTATTCTCCGGTCAGCAAGGGGACCATGGTCAAAGACCTTACCAACGCCCTCGGTCCGAATCCGCCGAACTACGGCGCCCATGCCCGCCACAATACGGCAAAAATTACCTGTGCCGCATGTCACAGCAATACCAACCATGGTCTCGACACGACGGCCTGGCAGGGTGACAACAAGCTGGAGATGGGCTTCAGTATCAACAAGGACTCGTTCCCCGGTTTCAATCCGAATGCAAGCGTAACCGGCGGCACTTTCTACGGTACCAACAACCTGAACCAACCCTTCGTCTGGTCTGCCGGTCCCGGCACGACCATCACGCCGATCGGAGACTATAACAACTCCTGCAACACCTACTGCCACGGTGCGTGGACCGGCAATAGCGGCAACAACACCACTCCGATCTGGGTCGGTAGTGGTCAGGTTGCCTGCGGCGGCTGTCACAACGCTACCGGCGCGGTTCCGCCGACTACAGGCAGTCACGCCAAGCACGCTGCCAACAGCGGCGCTGGTCTTGGGATATCCTGCGACAAGTGCCACGCCACCTACGCAAACTATACCGGCAGCGCCCATATCAACGGCAAGGTCGAGTGGAACCTCGGCGCTTATGCCGGAGCAACCTACAAAGGTGCAGCTTCGGGTAACACCGGCGCCCTTGCTCCGACTGCGTCCGTTAACTACGGCACCTGTACCAATCTGTACTGCCACAGTAACGTCCAGGGTCCGACGGGTACCGGTTCTCCGACCACGTATGCGACCCCCACATGGGGCGGCTCTGCGCCTTGCGGTTCATGCCACGTCTACCCGAACACCACTGGTTCCCATGCCAACCATGAGAACGCCGAGGTTGCCTTCGACTGTCATAACTGCCACGACAATGGCGGTACAACCTCTCCGCTCAACCATGCCAACGGCACCATCAACTTCCAGTTCGTCGGTCTCGCCCAGAACACCGTCTACTCCCGTGGTAACAACGTAACCCCGGGGACTGCCTACGGTAACTGTTCGAACAGCGATTGCCACGGCCGCTTCACCCGCCAGTGGGGCACCCCCTCATCCGGCTTGACCCTTTGCGAGAAGTGCCACGGGTCTGCAAACTCGCCAAATGGTTTCTACAACACCCAGGGCCCCACAGGTACCCTGAGTGTTTACTCGACCGGCGTCGGCGTTCACGATATCCATATCCAGAATCCGAACTCCCCGCGCAAGTCGACATTCGCTCGCTTTACGTCCTATGCCGCGGCATTCAAGTGTAACCAGTGTCATAATGTTCCGACTGGTCCGTTTACAGCCGGTCACATCGATACTGCCCTGCCGGCAGAGGTGCCGTTCAGCCATGCGAGCTCCATTGCTCACAAAGGTGACGCGTTCGGTTACTACTCGACACCGACCTACTCCTACGCAACACAGGCATGCAGCAATGTGTACTGCCACGGTGCCGGTATGAACTCCAACCGCGGTACAGGCAAGTATGTCGGTACCACGCCGCCGGTACGCACCAACCCGAAGTGGAACGTGCCGTACCTCACCGGCGATGGCAACACGGACTGCACCAAGTGTCATGCCCTGCCGCCGGCAGCTCCCGATGCGTCATACACCCACTACGGCAAGACGCTCAACACCTGCGTCAGCTGTCACCAGCACCTGACAAATGATGCCCATGGCTTCAAAAACAAGGCTCTTCACGTCAATGGCAAGGTAGACGGCGGTTGCACCGGTTGCCATGGTAACCCGCCGATCAATAACATCGTTGGTGATGCAGACGGTCTTGCTATCCCTGCCCAGAATGCTCTGGCCGGTGGTGCAGGAGCCCATAGCATCCACGTTAACCTGCCGGCAATCGGTAATAACTGCAATACCTGCCACAACAGCTCTGATCCTGCAATGCCGAGCAACAACCTTGAAATCGGCTTCAACATGTTCAACGGTGTTGCAACCACCGGTACCTTCACCGGGTACACCAACAGCGTCAACGGTCCCAAGTGGAAAGCTTCCAGCACCGGTACCACTATCGTGAAGTCCAATGTCCAGGCCGCTGTCTGCTCCAATCTCTACTGCCACGGTGGTGGTACCACCGGTATCAGTGCTATTGGTGGTGGAACCAACACTACCCCGAACTGGGAAGCTACCGTTGCCTGCGGCGACTGCCACGGTGTAAGTAACACCAACGCCACTGTGCCTCAGGGTGGCTCCCACCTGAAGCATGCCAGTGCCGACAACGGCGGCCGCGGTCTTACCTGCGACACCTGCCACGGACCAGTTATGGATAACGGTACGCACGTCAATGGTCAGGTAACGTGGCATCTCGATCACACCAACCCGCTCGTAGGTGACGGCGCAACTTATAACAACCTCTCCTCCGGCGCCCTCGCCGGACCGGCGCCGCGTCTCAACGGTTCTGATTACCGTACCTGCAATACCTTCTACTGCCATAGTAACGTACAGGGTACCACTGGTACGGGTACACCGACTGCCTACGGTTCACCGCGTTGGGGCACTGACAATGCCACGCTTACCTGTGCCTCCTGTCACAAGAACATGGCGACCGACGGTACCGCCACCGGCAGCCACGTCAAGCATGCCAACACGACCACCGGCATGGGCGTTGCCTGCGGTTACTGCCACCAGGATGCCGGCTCAGGTACCGTTCTCCACGCTGACGGTGCTGTGTACGTCAACTTCACTTCGTACATCGGTGGCTCCTACTCGGTCGGCACACCGCTCAATACCGGCATGAACAAGACCTCCGGTTCCGCTGCCTATGGTACCTGCTCCGCGACCTTCTGCCACGGTACCAATGCCTCGCCGGCGTGGGGTTCTCCAGGTCCTCTGGCTTGCAATACCTGTCACGGGGCCAAGGTCGACAGCCCGAACTGGTCCGGTCGTCACAACACCCACTACAACTACTCGACCGCTCCGACCACCTACACCCAGATCGTCACCGACCTGAGCACGACCAACAAGTACCGCTTCAATTGCGCCCACTGCCATGACGACAACGTGGCCAAGCACAGTCTCAAGCCCCAGAGCGCCAACAGCGCTGCCCGGGTCTTCTTCGGCATCTCCTCCGCCACCCCGGCCGCCAGCAGCAAGCGCGGTACCTACAGCTACGGAGCTACCGCCAACAGCAAGACCGATAACGGCTTCAAGTACACCGCAGGTTCCTGCAACACCTCCTACTGCCACTCCAATGGCGCCGGTGGTGCACCGAAGGTCACTTTCCTCAACTGGACGACCAGGCCGACAGCAGGGAGCAACTGTGCATTCTGTCACGACACCAAGTCGACATCGGCTACCGCATCGACACTCAGCGGCAAGCACGACAAGCACATGAACCCGACCAACAATGCCATGATCGGCACCGGGAACGGCTTCAACTGCGTCGACTGCCACGCCAGGACCATCACCAACAGCAACAACATCGTCGTCGCCAACAAGGCCAAGCACGTCAATGCACTGCTTGACTACTCCGGTGCCAAGGCGAACAAGAACTACAACAGCACGACCAAGCAGTGCTCCAATGTCTACTGCCACTCCAACGGTAATCCGAATGCACTCGTCTTCGTCAGCATGACCGGCAGCAAGGTCTGGAACGGTTCGGGCACCATCACCACCTGCAACAAGTGTCACGGTCGCGGCAACAGCCTCGGTTATCCGGATTACGCCAATGGTGGCGCCAATACGGCCACCTCGAACCTCCACCCCGGCCACCTGAGCGGCATGACCGATACCCTTGCCTGTTCCGACTGCCACCGGAAAACATCCGACACCCTTGTTGCCAACAAGTTCAGGCCATACTCCACCACGCACCTCTCCGGCGGCACGAACGTTAACTTCAATACCGCCAAGGCCTACATCGGCACCAAGGCGACCGTGGCAACCGCCGGCTTCCAGGTGACCTGCAGCCAGATCGTCTGCCACGGCCAGGGCACTCCGGTCTGGGGTACGTCAACCACCGCCAACCAGTGCCAGAAGTGCCACGGTGACAGGAGCACCGCCTTCGGCACCTTCTCCTCGCCCCAGGTCGCTCCTGGCTACAACGGTACCGGTACGGATACCTCCATGGTCAACGCCGCACCCACCAGCCCGCGCGTTGGTGCTCACCAGCGGCACCTGGTCTCCAATGCCATCACCACACCGGTCAAGTGCGGCGAGTGCCACGTTTCCGTCACCAATATCCGCGCCGGTAACCACTGGAACTACTCGACGGCAACCCTGACGTTCAACGGCAGGGCAACTGCCCAGTCGCACGTGCCGTCTATCTCAGGACGTACGAATGGCGCAATTCAGTGTAACAACACCTTCTGCCACAGCGGCAAATACAACTCAGGTTCTACTATTGCACCGTTCTGGAACATGACCGGTCTGGTAAAAGAGACCGCAAACCGTGTTGACCAGGCATGCAACAAGTGCCACGCCATGCCGCCTGCAGCCGTGGGAAGCCATTCCGGCTACACCCTGAACGCTTCCGACACCATGGCAACGGTCGCAGCTACCTGTGGCGGCTGCCATAACAACCTCAACCCGGCAGCAACAAATGTCGGCAACGTGTTCCTCGACAAGAGCAAGCATATCAACGGTACCATCGAGGGCGGCAACTGCCTCGGCTGCCACGCTACGGCAAATGGTAACAGGTATGGAATTCTCGGGCAGTTCACCAGTAACAAGTTCCAGTCCCACCACGTACAGGGCCGGACTATCACTGCTGCTGACTGCTACCAGTGCCACATGGAGGCTGCTGACACCAACGGTACCCCCGATTCCAACTACCACGTAGGGACCGTCGGTTCCGGTGCAGCTGTCAACCTGGTTGTCTGGGTCAATGGTGCCCGCAGTACAACCTATATCTCCTACACTGCCAACGGCAGCCGCTCCTCCATCGCGAAGCTGAACGATCACTGCCTCGGGTGCCACAACACGGCAACTACGGTCAAACCGTTCAATACCTACAGTACCCACCGGTACTCACCTGAGGCTCGACTGGCCACACCGAAAGCCAAGACCAGTGTTCAGTCCCGTTACTCCAGTACCCGTACCGTCCAGTGGAGCTACTACTCCTACTCCTCCGCAACCGGCGGGGTCTCCAGGTTCGGTACCAATCAGAAGTTCAGGGTGACCAAGGCCCTGTCCGCCCACGGCAATGCCGTCAACAACCAGATGCAGACCTGGTCCGATGTTGCCAACGGTGCCGGTGATGACGGTAACGGTGCCGACTACACCAACAACAAGTCCACCCGCCGGAACGTCTTCTGTGCCGACTGCCACAACTCCCACGGTTCCGATGCAACCGGTATTACCAGCTCCTACTCCAGCGCCACCGGTCGTTACAAAGGCGGCCTGCTCAAGTCTACCAAGGCTGGTTGGGGCGGTTACACCGTCGACTACAAACCGACGTCACGGACCATCAACTACCGTAACTACAGTAGCACCACGGCGTCAACTTCGGCCCTGTTCAATGCCGGTGCCGCAATCTGTAACGACTGCCACAACAACGACACCAGGAAAGTCAACATCAACAAGCCTTGGTCCATCACCGGCACTTACAGCTCCACCAAGGCAATCGTCGGTTACTGGAGTACGCCGTACTTCGACAACTACACCGTCAACTCTGTGAAACGCACGGCATATAAGGCCGGTGGTGCCGTAGGCAGCATCAAGGACCTCCGCAAGCCGATGGGCGGTCACTTCGGCTCCTCCGTCAATGGTGTTCAGGCTGGCCATGCCGGCGAGATCAACGGCCTCTGTACGCCATGCCACGATCCCCACGGTGTCTCCAACGCCCTCGGCGCTGACCGGGATCACGGCGTACCGCTCCTCAAGGGTACCTGGATCACCTCACCGTACCGCGAAGACAAGGCAGACAAGATCGTCAAGCGCGGCGGCGGCTCCAACTACACCGGCATGAACAACATGGGTGCCGTCCCGGGTTACCACATCGATCAGAACACCTTCATCCCGACGGCAGCTGCCCTGATCAAGAGCGGTGGTGCGGCAACCGCAACCGCCAAGTCGAACCTGCGGTCCCAGAGGTTCCGTGCCTTCAATACCCTGAGCTCCGCCCTGACCCTGCATACCGAGACCACGCCGTCCGCCTTTGCCGGTATCTGTCTCGAGTGCCACACCCAGCAGGCGCTGACCGGCTCGGCTACCAATACCACCTCGGCACCCTGGATGAGCAAGGAGCGCGTCCACCAGTCGGTAGCCGGCTGGGCATCCACCAACGGCACCAACACTGCCAACAAGGTTCATGCCTACACCTGCTCCAAGTGCCATGCGCCGCACGTCTCCCGTCTGCCGCGGCTCCTGGTGACCAACTGCCTGGATGCACGTCACTCCGGCCAGTTCGCAACGGGGAGCACGAACCAGATCAGTACTGCCACAGCGACCACCAACACCTTCGGGAACATCAACCAGTCCATCGCCAGCTCGGCCCGCGGTGGCGGGCGCTTCCCGGGTGGTGGTTCCCGTTACTCCGGTACCCCCGGCTCCGCCCAGAACTCCGGTGGCTGGTGGTTCCAGACCAACGGTGCAGCAGGTACGGTCCAGCCGGTTGGTACGACCAGCACGACCGCCTACGGTTCCAACTGCCACAATGCCACCAACGCCGGTGGTGCCACGTGGAACCCGGCAACCCAGATCTGGAACAAGAAGTCCCGCTGGTAAAAACAATCGGGGCGCCTTCGGGCGCCCCACAACCAAAAATCTGCTATAGTTGTGTTGAAAATTATGAAAGGAGGTGCCGACTATGAAAAAGAGCTACGTAACTCCGAAGGTTGTAGGTAGTGCGGTTGTTCATCCCTGCTAAACTGAGCCAGGACCTGTTTGCGAGGGTGGGATCATGACTGATCTCACCCTTTTTTTATAACGTGATCCGGCTCTTTCGGTTACAGTTGCATTGCAGCCGATTTTGTCATACTACAGTGTACACTCCCATCGATTTGGTCAGGAAGTTCATGAAGCTTGTCATCCAGATTCCGTGCTATAATGAAGCAAAAACCCTGCCGGTTACCCTGGCGGCGCTCCCCCGAAGAGTCGACGGTTTTGATGTCGTCGAATGGCTGGTGATCGACGATGGCAGCAGTGACGGTACCGCCGACGTTGCCAGGTCGTGGCACGTCGATCATATCGTTCAGCACGGTTTTAACCGGGGACTGGCTCAGGCATTCATGACGGGTATCAGGACCGCGCTGGACCGCGGCGCGGACGTCATTGTGAATACCGACGCTGACAATCAGTACAATGCCGATGATATCCCTCAGCTGCTGGAGCCTATTCGTGCCGGTCGGGCAGGTTTCGTCGTTGGGATCCGCCCTGTGTACGAGGCCAGCGACATGCCATGGCTGATCCGTGTCATGCACAAGGTAGGGAGTCTTGTCGTGATGAAGGCGAGTGGTACCGCCATTACCGATCCTCCCAGCGGTTTCCGGGCATTTACCCGTGACGTTGCGGGCAGGTTGCAGGTGCATAACCGGTATACCTATACCCTGGAGACAATCATTCAGGCCGGAAACTCCGGCATTGCGGTCGAACCTGTTGCCATCCGGATCAACGGGAAGAAGCTGCGCCCATCTCGGCTCATGTCATCTCCCTACAGTTATGTGGCCAAGTCGGCGGTCATCATCCTCAGGTCGCTACTCGTTTACAATCCACGTCGTTTTCTGGCGTGGGTCGCCATGCCCCCGGTTCTCGCGCTTGTCCTTGCGGGGGTGCTCTGGTTCATTGACTGCTGCCGGTTGTCCGCACTGGTTGTTCTCGGATGCTCTGCGCTCGCGCTGTTCTGTACCCTGCTGATCGCATATCCGGTGCTGGTATGCCGGGGAGCATATGCAGGAGGGGGCGACCCCGGGGGAGGAGCCAGTGGAACTGCGTGAAGCAATAGCCTCCCGGCGGAGTACCCGGACCTATTCCCCTGAACCGGTCGGCCGTGCCATCGTCGAAGAGCTGGTACTGCAGGCAACTGCAGCTCCCTCGGCCTGCAATCGACAGGGTTGGAGGTTCATCCATCTTGGTGACAGGGCTGATCTGGACTGGCTTCACAGGCGTGGCGGATCATTGGTGCTGCGCTCCGCACGGCAGGCGCTGCTTGTCTGCTACCAACGGAATACCGATAATGCCGAATGGCAGGACAATATCCAGAGTGCAGCTGCTGCCATAGCCTACTTCCAGTTGCTCGCCCATGAAATGGGGATTGGCTCCTGCTGGATCTGCCATCTCCCGCCCCCAAGGGAGATTGTCTTGAAGTTCGGACTGCCCCCGGCGTATATGCCGGTAGCGGTCGTCACGTTCGGCTATTACAAAGAAGACAGGACTGAACGGGAATCTTCTGTAAACTCCCGGCAGAGGCTCCTTGCCATGGACAGGTGGGATTTCCCCGTGGAAGAGACCGATACACTGACCGTGGCGTTCATGGTGAGAACTGCGCTCAGGAAATTTTACTACGTGCTCCCCTTCAGAAGCCTGCTGCGGAAATGGGTGGAGCGCTACGAGAAGAAGTTTGATGAGTAACCGTACACAGGACATGGCCCACGCGGAGCTGTTGGCAGCCTTCGAGCGACATTTGCTGCGGGCTGTACCCCGTTTGCTGACACAACTCGACCGTGATCCTGATTCCCCGACGTTCGGCTGCTTCGATCGACATTTCTGGCACTACAAGATGCGCGATTTCGCGTCGATGGTCCTGCAACAGGGGATGCTGGTGCTTGATACCCTGTATCACCATCGATTTCCAGGTAATCCCCTGTACCAGGAGCCGGTGGTCCTCTCCTGGATAGACGGGGCGCTCCGTTTCTGGGCGGCGTCACAGCTCCCCTCCGGATCGTTCAACGAATACTACCCTTATGAGGAAGGATTCCCGCCGACGGCATTTTCCCTCTTTGCGGTGACCCTGACACTCCGCAGGCGTGGTGTGCCGGCAGGAGGGGAGGCGGTGCTGCGTTCAGTCCAGAAGGCGGCAGATTGGCTGCTGAAAAAGACGGAGCATCAGGCGCTCAATCAGGAAGCAGTGGCATTGGCGGCACTCTCGCTGGCAGCGGAACTGCCAGGCGTCACGCTGAACAGGGAGCTGCTGGCACAACGGCTCGATGATTTTTTCGCACAGCAATCGCCGGAAGGGTGGTTCCCCGAGTACGGCGGTGCCGATACCGGATACCTGTCGGTACTGCTCGATGCGCTGTCGGTCTATCATGAGCTGAGCGGGGACAGCCGTGCTGCGGCTGCCATGGAGAAGGCGCTGCGGTTCATCAGCAGCCTGATTTCCGTTGCCGGGACGACCCCGGTCATGACCAATTCCCGCAACACGGACTACATCGTGCCCCATGGCATCGTGTGCATGGCAGAGTCCAGCCCCCTTGCAGCGGAGGTTGTGAGGACCCTGTTTGCCGACGTGGAAAAACCCGGACACTTCCTGCAGGCAACGGACGACCGGTATCTCTGCCACTATGTCTATCAATCCTGTTTCCGCTCCCTGGAGCGGTTTTCGCGCATCAGCACCGAAAGCGAAACGCTCCCCGCCGGGAGGGGAGGGGACATCTTCCACCCGGAGGCAGGTATCCATATCCGTCATACGGCCGGCAGCCGGTCGACGTACACCGCCGGTCGCAAGGGGGGAGTGTTCTACCTCTACGGGAGGGGGGGCCTGCTCTGCGCCGATTTCGGCTGGCGGCAGAAGACCGCCGGCAATCACCTGCTCGTGACTCACTGGCAGCATGCCGATAACAAGGTGGTGGTGGGGGGAGACGGCGACAATGTCGTTGTCGCGTCCGAGGGGAGTGTCACCGTGCACGGCCAGCCGGTGTCGGGAGTGCTGCGCCATGCCCTCCTGCGGCTCACAAGCAGGTTGCTCGGCAACCGGATTATCGCATTTCTCAAGGAGCGGCTTATATTCAGGGCAGTGGACAGCGGCATCAGGTACCACCGGGAAGTCATCCTGCAGCAGGATGCCATTACGCTGCGTGACACGTTTTACGGCAAGATGCTGCCGGCCTTCGAGCCCTGTCCCGCTCCGCCCCATTCCGTGCGTCATGTTGCCAGTGCGGCAAACTTTAACCGGGAGGAACTCCTTGCAGCAGGTGCCCCCCAGAGGACGGTGCTGCGCACGGCGGACAGCCTGGTCATCACGACAACCGTGCCTCTGGCCGGAGGGGGCGGGGGGAGGTGATGCCCATGACCAGATACCTGCTGTTCGGCGCACTGCTGCTGGCAACGTCGGCCCCGGCTCTTGACAAGCCTTCCTCCCGGTACAATCCGCCGGGGGGGACACTGGTAAACGATCACGACATAAGGATAACGTCTGCCGGCGGTGCGGCAACCAAGAGGGGAGAAATCATCCGCTTCATCTGGGGACGCGGGGGTATCCCCTACGGCAAGCTTCCCGTCAATGTCAGTCGTGGCAGCATCAAGCCGGATAACCTTCCCAACCTTGAACGGGTCGATACTCTCCACATCGGGATGGATGGAGGGGTAAAGGGGCTTTCCCACCTCTTTCTGCCAAAGCGAAAGAATGCCAACCGGTTGGCGGTGCTGCACCTGGGCCATACGGATGGCTGCACCTTTAATGACAACGTGCCGGGAGAACCTGATATCGGCATGCGCCGGACGATCAGTGCCCTGCTGGCCGAAGGTTTTGCCGTCCTGGGCGTCTACATGCCCCAGGTGACACCCGAGGACTGCCGCTGGGAGCACGAGAAGCTGTTCAGGATCAGGACCGCCGGCAGTCCGTTGAAGTTCTTCCTCGAACCGACCCTGGTCAGTCTCAACTATATCCGCAAAACGTATCCCCAGTACCGTGAGTTCGGCATGATCGGCCTCTCCGGCGGTGGGTGGACGACGACCCTCTATGCTGCCATTGACCCGCGCATCACGGTCAGCATCCCCGTGGCCGGCAGCCTGCCGCTCTACCTCTGCCATGAAGGGTACGGTCATGACATCGAACAGAGGCTTGACAGTTTCTATCGCCTGGCAGGGTACCCCGAACTCTACCTTCTTGGTGTCCTGGGCGCTGGGCGCCGGCAGATCCAGGTCCTGAACCTCCGTGATGACTGCTGTTTCGGCGCGGGGCAGCATGACCGCCGCCTGACCGGCATGCCGTTCGTCCCGTCCGTGCGCGACTATGAACGGCGCGTGCAGAAGATTGCGGCGCAGCCCGGTTTCGGCTCGTTCCGGGTCTTCATCGATGAGAAGGCGACTGGCCACATGATTTCCGACCATGCCATCCGCACCGTCATCCTCCCGGAACTGCGCCTCGGGACGGTTCCCCCGGGAAAAGGCTCGAAATGAAGATCAACCTTGTGTCCGTCGAGGATGGCATCGACAATATCGGCTTCAGGAAGATCTCCGCATTCGTCAAGGCCCACTACCCCGGGACGGGAATTCATTACGTGACAACGGGGAATTTCCGCTCGCTGGTGCGGGTCCTCACCATGCAGGGGGTTGCCCCGCTGCAGCGGGAGGATATCGAGGCCATAGCTGCCCGGATCGCCGATGCCCGGGTCGTGGCGTTCTCGTCGATGACCCCCTATGCCGGGGTGACCGCGGAGATAATCGCCGCCGTCAGGCAGCGCAATCCCGCCGCCCTGATCGTCTGGGGGGGGATCCATGCCATCATCGAGCCTGAGGATGCCATCAGGCATGCTGATGCCGTCTGCACCGGCGAGGGGGAGTTCGCCTTTCTGCAACTGCTGGCGGCCTGCGAGGCGGGAGAGCCCCTCGAAGGGACGCCGGGGTTCTGGGTCAGGACGCCCGGGGGGGTGGCCAGGAACGCCAACCTGCCGCTCATGACCGGTGCCGACATGGACGGGTTGCCGGTGCCGACCTACCAGGATGGCGAGCTCATCTACCGGCGCGGGGAGGGGTTCGTGCCGCTCACCCCCCTGGATTACGTCAACTGGTGCGGCCTGGCCTACAACACGGTCTGGTCCCTCGGTTGTCCCATGAACTGCATCTACTGCGGCAACTCGAAATTCATCGAATACGACGCCGACTACCGGAAAATACGCCATTCGGCACCGGCAACGATCGTTGCGGAGATCAGGGGAGCCATCCGCAAGCACCCCCATATCTCCACCGTCGTGTTCCACGACGACAGCTTCATGGCCCTGCCGTACAAGGTCCTGGAGGAGTTTTGCCGACTCTATACCCGTGAGATCGGCCTCCCCTTTGCGGTGATCGGCCTCGTCCCCACCTATGTGACCCAGGAGAAGATGGCGCTGCTGGTTCATGCCGGGATGAACCGGGTCAGGATGGGCATCCAGTCGGGAAGTCAGCGTATTCTCGACTTTTACGAGCGGCAGACGCCGCTGCAGCGGATTCGCGAGAGCTGCGCGATCATCAACCGGTTCAGCTCCCGGATGATCCCGCCTGCCTATGACCTCATCCTTGACAACCCGATGGAAACGGCGGAGGACACGGCCGCGACCCTGGACCTGCTCTACGGGTTGCCGAAACCGTACACCCTCAACCTGTTTGCCCTCCGGGTCATCCCCAATACCCGGCTTGCCACTGCCCTTGAGGAACGGCATATCCCGGTCCCTCCCATCAGCCTGACCCTCCCCAATCACCTGCCGACCCTGGCAAACCTGGCGATCTATCTGATCCTGCTCTTCAGGCTGCCGCCCGGCCTCTTTGCCTGGCTCCGGAACAGGGCGCTCCCCTCCTGGCAGGAGCAGCCCCGGTATCCGCGACTGCTCCTGCTGTTGCGGGTGCTCTATCTGTCGCGCCGGGCATATGACCACCTGCGCTTCATGGATTTTTCCGTCCTCACCGGCAGGGCCGGCTACCTGCTCTGGCAGTCCGGCCTGATCGGCCTGTGGCAGCGACGGTTCCGGCATACACGGGGGGCAATGGGCTAATGTGCGGTGTCGTCGGGATATTCTCACCCGCTGACCGGGAGTCCCTCTGGCCGGAAACGACCAGGAACGCCATGCTGGGCAGGGTCAGGCACCGGGGGCCGGACGGGGAAGGGGAGTACACGGCCCCCGGGCTGTTCCTCGGGCATGCCCGGCTGGCGGTCCTGGACATCTCGGCAGCCGGCCGGCAGCCGATGTGTTCCCCGGATGGCAGGCTGGTCATAACCTACAACGGCGAGATCTACAACTTCCGCGAACTCAAGGGGGAGTTGGAGGCCCTGGGGCACCGTTTCAGCACCCGTTCCGATACCGAGGTGCTGCTGGCGGCGTGGCTGGAGTGGGGCGACGCTGCCGTGAAAAAGCTCGACGGGATCTTTGCCTTTGCGATCTACGACAGGGATGCCCGAACGCTCTGGCTGGCGCGGGATCCGATGGGGGTCAAGCCGCTTTTCTACCAGGTGGTCGGGGGGGCGCTCTTTTTCGCCTCGGAGCTGCAGGCTCTGTTCAGTGATGGGAACCCGGTGCCACCGGCCGAGCCGGAGGATCTGGACTGCTACTTCACGTTCAATTACCTGCCGGCGCCCCGCACGGGGCTGTCGGGGGTCCGGCAGCTGGAAGCCGGCTGCCTGCTCCGGATGGACGAACGGGGCGCCGACTTGACCCGTTACTGGGAACTCCCGTACAATAGGGAGCTCATCCCCTGGAACGGGGAGACGGTGGCGCGGTTCCGTGAGCTGCTGGTGCGGTCGGTCCGGCGGCAGATGGTCAGCGACGTCCCCCTTGGGCTTTTCCTGTCGGGAGGGCTGGATTCCTATGCCGTGGCCCTGGCTGCAGTGGAGGCGGGCGAAGTCCCGGACGCCTATACCGTAGGTTTCAGTGAGGAAAAATTCGACGAGCGGGCCGAGGCGGCTGAATATGCCCGCTACCTGGGGATCAGGTCACTCGCCTTTCAGTTCGACTGGTCCGGCAGTGTCATCGAAGAAACCCTCGGTTCCCTGGGGGAGCTCCTGGCCGATGCATCGTTGTTCCCCCTGTTCCAGCTGGCACGGTTCGCCAGGGCCGGCGCTGCGGTCATACTTGCCGGCGACGGTGGCGACGAGTTGCTGGCAGGATACTCCACCTATGCTGCCGGTGAACTGACCCCTTACGTCCGCGCGCTTCCCGCCGGGGTCAGGTCCCTGTGCCGCCGTGGGGCCCGACTGCTTCCGTCGGATAACGAGCGGTACGGGATGGGGATGGTGCTGACACGGCTGATCGATGCCGCCGCCGAAGGGCCGAAGCGGGACCATGCATCGTTTCGGAGGATTTTCGGCCCCGCAGTGAAACAGCGGCTGTATCGACCTGAGTTTGCCCGAACGGTTGCCGGTACCGACCCGGTGGGTGAGTATGCGGCCTTCATGGAGACGGCCCCCGCCGGCAGGTCGTACCTCGCAGCCCGGCAGCATGCCGACCTCCTCTTCCATCTGCCGGGCATCCTTGCCAAGGTCGACCGCATGAGCATGGCCCACGGCCTCGAAGTGCGGGTGCCGCTGCTCTCCCCGGAGATGGTCGCATTCTGCATCAACCTGGACGACCGGGCGAAACGGTCGCTCTTTTCAGGGAAGAGAATCATGAAGTCGGCGCTTTCCGGACAGATCCCGCCGGCGGCGCTGCGGCGCCGCAAGGTCGGTCTCCTCCCGCCGGTCGACCGCTGGTTCAGGGAGCCCGCCATGAATACCGTGTTTGGCGACTACCTGGGGATGGCCCGCGGCTCCCTGGCCGAACTCCGGTGGGACGAAGTGGAGCGGTTCTGGCAGGAGCACCGTCAGGGGAAGGTCGAAGGGGGATTCGTGCTTCTGGGGATTCTGCAGTACATCAACTGGAGCATGAAATGCAGGCGGGCACATGCCGGGTGAGTGCTTCCATCGACCAGCGGTGACGGCTGTGACTCCCGGCCCGGGGGGAGCGGCTGAGCGGCTGCTCGCCAGACTAGCCTGCCCGTTCTGCCGGCGCGGAACACTCCGGGAGGGGATGGCCGGCCGGCTTGCCTGCAGGGGGTGCGGGCGTGAGTTCCCCGTGCTGAACGGCATCCCGGCACTCGTTGCCGACGAGGAGCTCGGGTACGGGGAGGTGGCACCGGAGCGCTGGGACGCCTTTCTGGCGATGAAGTCCAGGGCCTATGGCGGCTGCTCGGTCATCAGTCGGCTGTACAACCATTACCACCGGTATGCCGCCCGCAGACGGCACCTCTGTGGCCAAGCCCCCCTGACCGTGGATGTCGGTTTCGGCATCGGCGAACACGCACCCTTTGTTTCGGATGAGGAAAAGGGGGCCGGATCGTTCATCGGCATCGATCTCGACCGTCGCAAGCTGGAGCACTACCGGACCGGCCACGGCGAGATACCGGTGCTGCAGGCGTCGGCATGCCGGCTCCCCTTTGCCGATGGCAGCGTCGATGTGGTACAACTCCTCGCCGTGCTGGAGCATTTCCCTCCGGAGCGTCTCGGGGAGGTCGTCGCCGAGGCGGTGCGCGTCCTCAGGACCGGCGGGGTGATGATCGCCTGCTATCCCGCCGAAGGGGGGCGCCTTTTGCGGCTCTCCCAGCGGATCATGCATGCCTATCTCAGGCGCAGGACCGGGTTTGACCTGGATGGGGAGCTGGTCCACCATCACCAGGTACCGGCGGTGGCGGTGAGGCAACTGCTCGCCGGGCGGCGGGAGTTGCGGAACGTCGATTCCCTGTTTTATCCCCTGGGGCTGAAACGGATTGATTTCGCCCTCTTTCTGAACGAGACATACCGTAGGGTATGACGGAGGCCCCCATTTCCCGGCGCGTGTCCATCATACGGCAGAACCTGAGCCATCTGCTCCTGAAGATGGTCTTCTTCCGCCTGCTGCTGTTGAAGGGGCGGGTCACCGTCCGCAAACTGCGAACCCTGACGGAGAATGCCTGCGCCTACCGCCGGCGTGCCGAAACGGCCGGTGCGTCGCCGACGGTGGCGCTGTTCGATGTCTCGAACCGCTGCAATCTCTTCTGCCCGACCTGTCGCCGTTCCCGAACCGACGTGGTCGACCTGTCGGGGCAGACGGCGGAGCAAACAGGTCTCGGCGAACTCAGCCTGGAGCGATTCGTCAGGATCATCGACGATCTCCACCGGGATCTGCTGCTGGCGACGCTGTACGTGTCGGGTGAACCGCTCCTGAACAGCGACCTGGGGGAGATGGTTGCCCATGCCGGCCGGCGCGGCGTTGCCACGATGCTTTCCACCAACGGCATGCTCCTCGACGGGGCGATGTCGGAGAGGCTTCTCGACGCCGGGCTCGACTACCTGAAGGTTGCGGTCAGCGGCTTCACCCAGGACGTGTACGGGATCTATCACCGGGGGGGGGATATCGAAACCGTGCTGCGCAACCTTGCTGCCTTCGAACGGTTGCGGCGCCAGCTGGGCAAGCGCTGCCTGGTGGTGCTCGACTACATCCTCTTCGAACATAACCGGCACCAGGTGGGGGACCTGCGGCGTTTCTGCCGGGAACACGGCATCATCTTCTCCCTCCGGTATGGCCGGGTGCTGGCCGGCTCTTCCCTGGAGAGCCCGCCAGAGAGCCGGGAGCACTATCTGCCGAAACAGCGGCCGTGCGACTGGCTCTGGAAGATCATGGTCTTTTGTCATGACGCCAGGGCGGTCCCCTGCTGCCAGTTTGCCACCTGCGCCACATCCCCCCTGGTCATGGGGCACGGCGACGACGAACCGGCAGGGGCGATCTGGAACGGCCCCTCCTACCGGGAACTGCGCCGGCAGCAGGCCCGGGGCGGGCGCCGCGGCCTTCCCCTGTGCGAAAACTGTTTCTATTCCGGAATTGACTTTCAGAGTTGATCATGAAGAGCTGGCTTGCGACATACCGTACCCCCCTCCTCCTGACCCTGCTGACCCTCGGCATGCTGCTGGTGATGGAGGCTGCCCACCCGTACTTCTTCCTCCAGGACGACAACCGGACCTATCATCTCCCCTACCACCTCCACAACCTGCGGGCGCTCCTCGGCGGCGAGCTCCCCCTGTTCAACTTCAACCAGTACCTGGGCACGCCGGTCAGTTTCCTCTCCGCCCCGTTCTACCCCCTCAACTACCTCGCCCTGCTGCTGAGCAGGTTGTTTCTCGGCCACTATTTCGGCGCCATGGAGTTCATCGCCGCCATGCACCTGGTGATCGGGGTGCTCGGGTTCTACCGTTTCGCCCGGGGGCTGGCCCTGGACGGGGCGAGCAGCTCGTTCGGCGCCATTGCCTGGGGCTTTTCCCCCTTTGTCATCACCATCGGCAATTCATGGATCCATACCCTGGGGTATGCGGCCTGGCTCCCCTGGATTCTTCACTACTCCCTCAGGCAGCTCGACGGCTTCAGCATCAGGCCGTTTCTCGCCCTTCTGGGGGTGCGCCTTCTGGCCTTGCTCCTCGGCTACCCCCAGTGGTTTCTCTACACGGCCACCTTTGACCTTCTGCTGGTCGGGGCGTTTCATCTCCTGAAAAAACGGGATGCCGGCGTGCCCGGTTGCGGGACAGGGGCGCTCATCCTCGCCTATTTCGGCAACTACCTGGCGTTAGCCCTCCTCTCCCTCCCGGTGCTGCTGCAGCTGTTGCGCGAGTCCAGTCTCTCCGTCGGCCGGAAGGGGGTCCTCCCCTGGGATGTGTACTCCCTGTACTCCTACGGGATATCGCAGTGGCTCCACGGCCTGTTCGTACCGTTTCTCGATGTGCCGTACCACTATTTCGGGGAACTGCACTTCGTTTCCCACGTGGGGTACCTGACCCTGGTTTTCGTGCCGGCCGCGCTCTTCCTCCGGGGGGCTCCCTCCCGGAACCGGCGGGTAACTGTCTTTGCCCTCCTGGCGCTGTTGTCGTTCCTCTGGTCGGCGGATATCCTCGTCGCCCGGCTCGTCTACTATCTTCCCGTCTTCGGCAAGATGCGCTATCCGTTCAAGCTGCAGATGTTCACCGGATTCTTCCTCGTCACCCTGGCCAGCTACGGTTGCAACGCCTTTTTCGCCAGACTGAAGGGGAAGGCCGCCACGACAACCCTGACGGTACTGGTCCTTCTGCTCCACATCGCCAATTTCCTGGTGCTGTACGGCTGTTTCCCCCAGAACATGCTGTCACATCACCTCGATGTCCCCCCCTTTGCCGAGCCCCTTGCCAGGGAGTTCGACGGGGGACGGATCGTCAGTGCCGGCCCCGATGTGATCTGGGATGGCGAACGGGTCGTGCCCGGCGCTACCGTGCCGACCCTTGGCTACAACTATGCGATGCTCTGGGGGCTGTACCAGCTCGGCGGTTACGAGGCGCTTCTCTCCGAGCAGAACTTCAACGCCGCCCTCGGGTTGATCAACAATTCGATCTTCAATGTCCCGGCGGGCAGCGCCCTCGATTTCCAGCGGGATGTCCCCCTCGACTACCTGAGGGAGTGGGGGGTCGGCTGGTACGTGGTCAGCGGCGGGGTCTCCCTTGCCAATACCGACGGCCTGATTCCGCTCCGGAAGGACCGGTACCGCACCGTGCTCCGTGACCCTGCGGCAAAACCTCTGGTCTACCTCATGGACGGGGGGGGAGGGGACACGGTGTCGTACCGGATAGGGACGAATTCGATCCGCATGGAGACCGACGTCGCCACCGATGGCAGGATTCTCGTCAATTTCCTCTACAACCCGAACTTCACCGCATCCCTCGACGGCAAACCACTGCCGGTCTCGACGACGGAAGTCGGCCAGATGGTGCTCCCTGCGCCAGGGGGGAAGCATGTCATCCTCCTGGCGTACCGGGACCCCTGGTTCAGCAGGGGGCTCTGGGTCGCGGCCATCACCCTGCTGCTGCTCGCGGGGTGGGGGCTCGCCGCCGCTGTCCGCCCCCCGGATGCCGCCACCGGGGGTACCTGATGCGTTTACCGGACAACATCTCCGGCCGGGGGTCCTGGCTCATCGTCCTGACACTGGTGGCGCTCTGCGCGGCCCTGTACCTGAAAACCCTTTTTTACGGGATCACCAATGTGGATGACGAGGTGATGATCACCGGCAATCTCCCGTTTCTGCGGAATATTGCCAACGTCACCAAGGTGTTTACCACCGATGCCTTCTATCTGCACCGGGAGATCGACCTGTACCGTCCGCTCCAGTCCCTGACGTACATCATCGATGCCCAGTGGGGGGATGACACGGTCTTCTTTGCCCACCTGACCAACGTGGTGCTGCACATCGTCACCTGTCTGACGGTCTATCGCCTGCTGCTGAGGCTGGAGTTCCGCCGGGACCTGGCAGCTGCCGGCGCCCTGGTCTACGCGGCCCATTACCTGTTCATGACGGCGGTTGCCTGGATACCCGCCCGGGGCGACCTGCTGCTGGCCCTGGGGAGCTTCCTGGCGCTTCTGACCCTGATAGATTCTCTTGACCGCCCCGACTGGAAACCTCTCCTGCTTCACCTCCTCTGCTTCACGCTGGCACTGTTCGCCAAGGAGAGCGGGGTGGTCCTCCCCCTGCTGTTCGCCATCTATGTCTGGAGTCACGGCCGCATGGGGCTCCTGGGGCGGCGGCATCTGCTGCTGCCGGTCTATTACCTGGCTGCCGGCGGTGCCTACTGGCTGCTGAAGGGGATGGCGGTGGCCGATTCCGCCTACGAGCGGGGGGTGACGCCGTTCCTGAAGAATCTCCATCACCTCCCGGAAATGGTCGCCAAATTCTACCTCCCCCTGAACATGTCCACGCTGCCGGCCTACAGTCTTGCCGCCACCCTGACCGGGACGGTTGTCATTGCGGCTCTCGCGGCGTCGTATGGGCTCTTCCCCCGGCTGCGGCAGCGGCGGCCGCTCTTCTATGGGGCCTGGTTTCTCCTCTTCATGCTCCCGGGCATGACCTACTACCCCAACTTTTACTCCTTTTCCAACGAGCATGTGGATCACCGCTCCTACCTGATCTGTTTCGGGCTGCTGCTGCTCAACCTCCATATCGTCCAATGCTTCGACCTGGACCGGGGGAGGTATTTCAAGCCGCTCCTCACGGTGCTCCTCTGCTACCTGGCCGTTTTCAATGTGGTCCTGAGCCGGAGCTACCGCAATCCGGAAACGTTCGCCCTCCAGGCGATACGGATGCACTCCAATTCCGCCCTGGCCTATGCCAACTACGGTGCGGCGAAGTTTCAGCAGGGTGACGAGCTGGAAGCGCTCCGCTATCTCAACCAGTCCCTGCGTATCGTGCACAAGTTCATGCCCGCCCTCCACTACCGGGCCCGGATCTTCGTGAACCGGGGGATGTACCGGCAGGCTCTTGCCGACCTGGACGCGATCTTTTCCGTTGATCCTGCCTACGATGCCACCGATTACCTGCTCCGGGGCGGGGTCAAGGCCGAGCTGCGGGACTACGAAGGGGCCGAACGGGACCTGCTTGCCGGGCTGCAGCTCGATCCCCAGCTCACCGAGGCGCGGGTCACCCTGGGCCGTCTGCGCCAGGGGCAGGGACGGACGAGCGAAGCCTGTGCCGATTGGCGTGCCGCGGCAGCGGGGGGGAGCAGTGCCGCCGGCGACTATCTCGGGAGGTATTGCCGGTGAGGCTTCAGGTCGACAGCCACCGTGGCGGGGAGGCGTCCACTGCCGGTGGCCGGATACTCTCCGGCCGTTTCGGGATGGTCTGCCTGGTCGGGCTCCTGTTTGCCTTGGTCGCCCTGATCCAGTGGGCGATCCCCTCCCCCCTGGACGATGACACCGCCTACCATTTTGCCGTTGCCCGGCTGATCCGGGAACACGGCATCCTGCAGAGCTTTCCCTGGACCCGGTTCAGCTGGCAGTTCGACCACTACGCCGACAAGGAGTTTCTCTTCCACCTCCTCTTCGTCCCCTGGACCGGCCTCGGTTACAACGCTGCGGCGCGGATTGTCGGTACCCTGGGGGGAGGTGTGATCCTCTCGGCGGTCTTTCTCGTGCTGCGGGCCGAAAAGGTGCCACGGGCCTGGTGCTGGGCGGTGCTCCCCCTGGGAACGACGATCTTCCTCTACCGCTTCTGCCAGGTCCGGCCCCATCTCTTCTCCATCGCCCTGGCGATCCTGCTGGTATGGGCCTATTGCCGGCGCCGGCCGCTCCTGCTGTTCGTCGCTGCCCTTTGCTACCCCCTCTGCTATGTCGCATTCTGGCAGATACCGCTGCTGCTGGTCCTGGCGGCCGAAGGGGGACGGCTGCTTGCCGGGGGGCGCCGCGACTGGCGGCAGCCTGTGCTCCTCTGCGCCGGGCTCGTCGCCGGTGTCGCCCTGCACCCCAATTCCTGGAACCTGCTGCAGATCAACTGGATCCACATGACGGACATCCTCATGCGCAACGCCTGGGGAAAGCACCTGGAGTTCAACATGGGGGAGGAGTTCGAGCCGTTCTCCCCGGTCGAGTGGGTGCGGAACATGGCCGTGCCGACCCTGGCGATGGTCTATGCCGCCCGTGGCGCGTGGCGGGCCAGGCGGGAGGATGAGCTGCTTCCCGCCATCGGGCTGGCCATGCTGCTCTTTCTGCTCCTTACCCTGCGCACGAACCGGTTCCTGGAATACTCCGTACCCTATGCCATCCTCTGTCTGGCCCTGGTCTCCCGGCAGCGGCAGCAGGGGTGGATCCTGCCGCTGTTCGCCGGTCTGTCCCTCGCCTGGACGCTGCTGGCGGGCATCCCCCTGGTGCAGTACCTTACGTCCCGCCAGCCGCGCATCTGGGAGATGGACCGGTCGGTGAGCCAGGTCATCGCCCGGTCGGTGCCCGTGGGGGGGGCGGTCTTCACCTGTGGCTGGGAGTACACGGGGACCCTGATGGTGGAGGTGCCTGACCGGAACTACCTGGTGGCCCTAGACCCGACCCTGCTGTACCGTCGCGATCCCGGGCTGTACGACCTCTGGTACCGCACCATGCGGGACGCTCCCCCCTCGTCGGCCGAGGTCGTGCGCAGGGATTTCGCCAGCCGCTACGTCGTCTGCCTCGACCATCCGACCCTGCACCCCTTCTTCGATGCCCTCAGCCGCGACCGGGCAACACGGGTGCTCCACAGCGACGGCAAGTGGGTGCTGTTCGATCTTCAGGGCGCCGCCGGAGGGGTGAAGTGATCGCGGTGACCTCTTCAGCCAACCGCCCGGCGGTGAAGCGCTTCCTGCCCGACCTCCTGTTCGCCGGACTCGTCCTGCTGTTCATCGGTCTCTCCCTCCTCTCTTCCCGCCAGGAGTCGGTGACCATCGACGAGTTCCGCCACCTCTCAACGGGAGTGTATTACTGGCAGAGCGGGGATTACTCCTTCGATGCCGCCACCCCTCCTCTCTGGAAAATGGCCATGGCGCTCCCCCCCTATCTCGACGGTGCACAGCCGGTACGGTTCCGTCCCGTGCCGGACAGTGCCGCCGGCTGGGAGCCCTGGTTCGTGGCCACGGATTTCATGCGCGACAACGGGGCAGCCTACGACGGCTATCTCCAGGCCGCCCGCCTGGTCAATATCCTGGCAGGGGCGCTCTGCCTGATCCTCCTGTACCGCCGCTGCCGCCGGATGTGCGGGCCGGCTGCCGCCCTGTTCGGCACTGCTTTCCTTGCCCTGTCGCCGACTTTCCTGGCTCATGCCCACTACGCCACCACCGACGTCATCGCCACCCTGACGGGCATGGTGACGATCTTCCTGATGGTCGATTATCTCAAGAGCCCGTCGGCAGCGCGGCTGGTGGGGGTGACACTGCTCTTCTCCTTGGCTCTGCTCTGCAAGTTCTCGGCGCTGCTCCTCGCGCCGTTGCTGCTGCTCGTAACGGTGGCCCCCTTCGTGAAGGCCGGGGGGGAGCGGCGCGCGGTCCCGGCACTGGTGTCGGCCCTCCTGGTCGTGGTACTGGTGCCGCTCCTGACGGTGAACTGTTTCTACGGTTTCCGGGGGATTGGTACCCCCCTGGGGCAGATGCAGCTGGAAAGCCGGTCCCTGGCGGACCTGGCACGGGGGGGCGCCGGCAGACTGCCGCTGCCGCTCCCGCCGGCGTTCGTCGCGGGCTTCGACAAGCAGAAGGCAGACAGCGATTACTCCGAATTCCCGGCCTACCTGAACGGGCGCTGGTCAGCCGACGGCTTCCGCGGTTATTACCTCGCGGCGCTATGCCTGAAGGAGCCGCTCCCCTTCCTCCTGCTCCTCGCCGCCGCGCTCGGTGTGCTTGCCCGGAGCAGGGGGCGGGAGTTCGGCCGCGGCGAGCTGGCACTCCTCCTCTACCTGCCGCTGGTGCTGTTCCTGGTCCTCAGTTTCATGAACAGGCTGAACGTCGGGGTACGGTACCCTGTCTCTTATACACATCTCCGAGCCCACGAGACCGTACTAGATCTC
>CALMBF010000061.1 GCA_937860145.1 uncultured Geobacter sp. | reverse complement strand
GAGGAGATGGCGGCCGCCCACAGGCTGGCGGCTGCCTGCGACATCTTCTACAGCAGGGGGAAGGCGGTCGCCTGGTTCCTCACCGTGGCAGCGGCAGCCGGCCTGGGGCCGAGCGCCTTCCTGCAGGCATTTGCCGACTACCTGGCACGGACCGGTAGCGCAGCCGGGCCGGGAGGAGACGGGCTGGGTGACGGGGAGATCCTCGGGCTGCAGCGGGAGTTCCTGGGGGAACTGTTCACCCCCCCCCGGCTGAAGAAGCTTCTCCCCCTGGCCCTCGACCTGGTGGAGTACAACTACCACTACGCGGCCGCCCTCATGGCGGTGCCACCGCCGCCACTTGCCGAAAACGAGCTGGCACGTCTCGATAGTCTCTCCCTCCCCCTGAGACTGGCGGACTCTGCCCGGCTCGCCACCTTCAGCTACGAGATCCTCGACATCCTGGAGAGCGGGGTCCCCGACCTGGCCCGCTTCGCCGCGTCATGTTCCCGCTCCGGCTCCACCGCCGTCATCTACCCCCGTGGCGGCGAGGTCTTCACCGAGTCCCTGATCAAACCCTACGTCCGCCTGCTGGAAAAGCTCGACGGCGTCACCCCGGCGGGAAAGATCGCCGCGTCCCTGCGCATCCCCCCTGACGAGGCCCTCTCCTTCCTGGAGTTCGCCCTGCTGGAGGGGATCGTCGTACCGGCCGGGCGGCCACCCCGCACAAAGGGCCGGAACTGACCGTTTCGCCCCTTTTCCCCTGCAAATTCAGCTGGTAACGGCATCCAAAACCATGGTATAACCGGCAACGGTTCGCGAGGCGACACCGCACGTCATTGCAATCAGCTCTCGGGGGGTATTCCATGACATCGTTTATCAGGCTGTGCCTCGTGCTGCTGGGGATCTGTACCCTGGCCGCCTGTCAGAAGAAGGATGATGCCACGACGGCGGCGACCGGCGGCGACACGGTGAAGATCGCCTTCATGGGGGCCCTCACCGGCGACGTGGCCATGTACGGCAAGCCGACCCTGGAGGGGATGAAGATGGCCGCCGAGGAGATCAACGCCGCCGGCGGCGTCCTGGGGAAGAAGATCGAGATCATCGAGGCGGATAACCGGGGGGACAAGCAGGAGGGGGCGGCCCTGGCCCAGAAATTCACCAGCCGCGACAGGGTGGCGGCCATCGTCGGCGACCCGACCACGGGGATCGCCAAGGTCGTCGCCCCCATCGCCCAGAAGGCCGGGGTGGTGATGCTCTCCGCCGGCTCCACCGGTCCGGGTGTGGTGGAGATCGGGGAGTACATCTTCCGCAACACCCTCCTGGACAACGTGGCGATCCCGGCGCTCATCGACTACTTTGCCAGGGACCTGGGCTTCAGGAAGGTGGCGATGATCACCTCGGACAACAACGACTACAGCGTCGGCCTCTCCCGCACCTTCAGCGACGCCGCCAAGGGGCGGGGTATCCAGATCGTCGCCGACGAGAAGGTCAAGGACGGGGACAAGGATTTCAGCGCCCAGGTCACCAACATCAAGGCAAAGAATCCCGATGTGATCTTCTTCTCGGGCTACTACACGGAAGGGGCCCTGATCATGAAGGAGGCCCGCAAGCAGGGGATGAAGGTCAACATGTTCGGCGGTGACGGCATCTCCGCCTCCACCTTCCTGGAACTCGGCGGGTCGGCGGTGGAGGGGTCCGTGGCCTACCTGGGGTTCTCCCCGGAGCAGACATCGGGTGAAACCGCCGCCTTCGTGGAAAACTTCAAGAAGCGGACCGGCCAGGTCCCGGAGATGTTCGGCGCCCAGGGGTACGACGCGGTCAAGCTGCTGGCCGACGCCATGAAGCGGGCGGGGAGCACCGATCCGAAGCTGTTCAGGACCGCCCTGGCCCAGACGAAGAACTTCCCCGGCGTCTCCGGCACGGTCACCATCCGTCCCAACCGGGAGCCGGTGAAGAGCCCCCTCTGCCTCCTGGAAGTCAAGGGGGGCAAGTACGTGCTCAAGGCCAGGGTCCCGGTCAAGCTGGACTAGCGGCCATGGGTTCCCACCAGACCACAGCGCGGCCCGGCGGCCGCGCGGGAGCGTAGCCCGTGATTCTCCAGCAGCTCGTGAACGGCGTCGCCCTGGGGTGTACCTACGCCCTCATCGCCCTGGGGTACACCATGGTCTACGGCATCATCTCCCTGATCAACTTCGCCCACGGCGAGATCTTCATGGCCGGGGCGTTCGCCGGCCTCCTCCTCGTGGCATACGGGAAGCTGAACCTCTTCCTCGCCCTGGCCGGGGCCATGCTCGTCAGCGTCCTCCTGGGGATCGGGGTGGAGTTCGTCGCCTACCGCCCCCTGCGCCGTGCGTCCCGTCTCTCGGCCCTCATCTCGGCCATCGGGGTCTCCATCTTCCTCTCCACCCTGGCCATGCTCCTCTTCGGCGCCAATGCCAGGGGGTTCCCCGAGGGGACCTTCCCCTCCCGGCAGATCGACATCTTCGGCGCACAGATCTCCTCCCTGCAGCTCCTCATCATCGTCACCGCCGGGGTGCTGATGCTCGCCCTGGAACTGGTCGTCAAGAAGACCAGGATCGGCAAGGCGATGCGCGCCGCGTCCGAGGATTACACCGCCGCCGCCCTCATGGGGATCAACGTCAACCTCGTCGTGACCTTCACCTTCGCCCTCGGCTCGGCCCTGGCCGCCGCCGGCGGGGTCCTGGTGGGGGTCCTGTTCAACGCCGTCTCCTTCAACATGGGGCTCCATGCCGGGATCAAGGCCTTCGCCGCCGCCGTCCTGGGGGGGATCGGCTCCATCCCCGGCGCGGTCCTCGGCGGGATCGTCCTGGGGGTGGCCGAGATCAGCGGCGTCGCCCTGGGCTACTCGTCCTGGCGCGACGCCATCGCCTTCGCCATCCTCGTCCTGGTGCTGCTGGTCCGCCCCACCGGCCTGCTGGGGAAGAGAATCGACCGGAAGGTGTGACCATGCTGATCGACCCCTACATCCAGCAGATCCTGATCAGCATCGGCATCGGCGTCATCCTCGCCCAGGGGCTGAACATCATCACCGGCCTGACCGGCCAGCTCTCCCTCGGCCATGCCGCCTTCATGAGCATCGGCGCCTTCAGCGGCGCCCTGCTGACCATCAGGACCGGCCTCCCCCTCCCCCTGGCCCTCCTGGCCGGCGGAGTGGTGCCCGCCCTGGCGGCCCTGGCGGTCGGCTGGCCGATCCTGCGGCTCTCCGGGGACTACCTGGCCATCTGCACCCTCGGCTTTGCCGAGATCGTCAAGGTGGTCTTCCTCAACCTGGAGCTCACCAACCGGGCCTTCGGCCTGACCGTCCCCCAGCCGGAAACAACCATCCCCCTGCCGCTCCTGGTGCTCCTGGCGGCCCTCGGCGTCACCCTCTTCGCCCAGTCGGTCCGCTCCTCCCGCTTCGGGCGGGCGCTCATGGCGATCCGCGACGACGAGATCGCCGCTGCCGCCGCGGGGATCGACGTCGCCTCCCACAAGCTCCAGGCCTTCGCCGTCAGCGCCTTCCTCGCCGGGGTCGGCGGCTGCCTCTACGCCCATGTCCTCGGCTACATCAACCCGTCGGACTTCGGATTCCTCAAGTCCGTCGACATGCTGGCCATGGTGGTGCTGGGGGGGCTGGGGAGCGTCCCCGGCGCACTCCTCGGGGCAACGATCCTCGGCGCGGCCCCGGAACTGCTCCGCTTCATGGCCACCTACCGGATGCTGGTCTACGGCGCCATGCTCGTGGCTCTCATGGTCTTCCGCCCCAACGGCCTCCTGGGGGGGATCAACCTGGTGGAGTTCGTCATGCGCCGCAGCGGCCGGCCACCCCGGCGCACGGGGGGATCCCCGTGAGCCTCCTCTCCCTGGAGCAGGTAACCATCCGTTTCGGCGGCCTGACGGCGGTCGCCGGGGTGAGCCTCGCCGTGGCAGAAGGCGAGATCGTCGCCCTCATCGGCCCGAACGGTGCCGGCAAGAGCACCCTCTTCAACCTGGTCACCGGCATCTACCGGCCGACCTCCGGGACGATCCGCTTCGACGGGGCGGAGATCGCCGGCTCCCCCCCCCACAGGCTGGCTCGTGCCGGCATCGCCCGGACCTTCCAGAACATCCGCCTCTTCCCCGGCCAGAACCTGCTGCAGAACACCCTGACCGGGGCCCACACCCGGGGGAGCTGGGGGCTGGCCGGGGCGATCCTCCCGTTCCTGCCGGCGGTGCGGAGGGAAGAGGGGCTGCTCCTGGAGCAGGCGATGCACTCCCTCGGCGTGGTCGGCCTGGCGACCAAGGCCTTCGAACCGGCTGCCTCCCTCTCCTACGGCGAGCAGCGCCGCCTGGAGATAGCCCGCGCCCTGGCCCTCTCCCCCCGGCTCCTCCTTCTGGATGAGCCGGCAGCGGGGATGAACCCCCAGGAGAAACAGTCCCTGGGGGAAACCGTCCGTGAGATCAGGGCCCAGGGGGTGACGGTGCTCCTGGTTGAGCACGACATGCGTTTTGTCATGGGGATTTCGGACCGGGTCGTGGTGCTGGACCACGGGGTGAAGATCGCCGACGGCAGGCCAGGGGAGGTGCGGGACAATCCCGCCGTCATCGAGGCCTACCTGGGGCACAGGGGGGTCGGGCATGCTTGAGGTCTGCGGGATATCGGTCCGCTACGGCGCCGTCCGGGCCGTCACCGACCTGTCGCTCTCGGTGGCCGAGGGGGAGATCGTTGCCCTGATCGGCAGCAACGGGGCGGGGAAGAGCACCACCCTGAACGCCATCAGCGGCATCGTCCCCCTGTCCGGAGGGAGCATCCGCTTTGCCGGGGAGAAGCTCGACGGCCTGCCCCCCCATGAGGTCGTGCGCCGGGGGATCTGCCAGTCCCCCGAGGGAAGGCGCGTCTTCGGCAGCATGAGCGTGGCGGAGAACCTGGAGATGGGGGGTTATACCCTGGCGGGAAAAGGGGCGGTGAGAGAGGGGATGGAGCGGGCCTTCGCACTCTTCCCCCGGCTGGCGGAGCGGCGTTCCCAGCTGGCGCGGACCCTCTCGGGGGGGGAACAGCAGATGCTGGCCATGGCCCGGGCACTCATCTCCTCCCCGCGGCTCCTCCTCCTGGACGAACCCTCCATGGGGCTCGCACCCCAGCTGGTGGAGAAGGTCTTCGAGACCATCGTCACCATCAACCGCCAGGGGACCACGATCCTCCTGGTGGAGCAGAATGCCGGCATGGCCCTGGAGATCGCCGGCCGGGCCTCCGTGCTGGAAACCGGCAGCGTGGTCCTCTCCGGACCGGCCAGTGACTTGGCACGTGACCCCCAGGTGCAGCGCGCCTACCTGGGGATCTGAGAACGTGTCCGTAACTGACTTTGATCAGCGGATGACTTCTCCGCCTACCCCCCGATCAGCCGCGCCAGATCGTCGATCAGGTCGTCCACATCCTCCAGCCCCACGGAGAGCCGCACCAGGGTATCGCTGATCCCCCGGCTCGCCCGCTCCGACGGCGGCATGGCCGCATGGGACATCTTCGCCGGATAGGAGAGGATGCTCTCCACCCCCCCCAGGCTAACGGCGAAAGCCGCCAGATCGACCCCCTCCAGCAGCCGTTTCGTCACCTCGTAACTCTCCAGCTCGAAAGAGAGGACCGCCCCCGGCCCGGAGGCCTGGGACGCATGGACCGCATGCCCCGGATGGCTCTCCAGACCGGGGTAGTAGACCCTGGTCACCCGGGGATGGGCGTCGAGCCATGCCGCGACCCTGATCGCACTCCGCTGGCTCTCCTCCATCCGGATCTTGAGGGTGCGCAGCCCCCGCAGGGTGAGCCAGCAGTCCTGGGGGCCGAGAATGGCGCCGAAGGCGTTCTGCACGAAGCCGATGCGCCTCCCCAGCTCCTCGTCCTTCACCACGGCGAAACCGCAGACCACGTCGCTGTGGCCATTGAGGAACTTGGTGCCGCTGTGGAGGACGATATCGCACCCCAGTTCCAGGGGGCGCTGCAGGTACGGGGTCATGAAGGTGCTGTCCACCAGGGTCAGCAGGCCACGGCGCCGGGCGATCTCCGCCGCACCCTGCAGGTCGGTGATTTTCAGCAGCGGGTTGGAGGGGCTCTCCAGGTAGATCGCCCTGGTCTCCGGCCTGATCGCCCCCTCGATGGCCGCCAGGGAGGTGGCATCCACGAAGGTGACCTCCAGTCCCCACTGGCCGAAGAGCCTGGTCATGACCCGGAACGCGCCGCCGTAGACATCCTCGCAGACCACCAGGTGGTCGCCGGGGGCAAAGAGCATCAGGGTCGAGGAGATTGCCGCCATCCCCGAACCGAAGGCAAAGGCGCGGCTCCCCCCCTCCAGGTCGGCGACCGCCTCCTCCAGCGCCTCCCGGGTCGGGTTGCCGGAACGGGCGTAGTCATAGCGGCCGAAATGGTCCACCGACTGCTGGGCAAAGGTGGAGGTCTGGTACACCGGGATGGAGAGCGCCCCGGTGGCGGGGTCAACGGCATGGCTGCCGTGGATGAGTCTGGTTGCGAATTTCATAGTTCCTCCGTTACTAGCTAAAAAGCCTCACCGCAAAGCCGCAAAGGGCGCAAAGGATTCGCGAAGAAGAACAGAATATGCCTTTTCTTTGCGTATTCCTTTCGTCCTTTGCGCCTTGAGCGACCGCAGGGAGCGGGCGGTTCAAGGTGAGAGATTATTTTGCCGCAAATGCCTGGTCAAGATCGGCGATCAGGTCGTCCACATTCTCGATCCCCACGGAGAGCCGCAGCAGCCGGTCGTTGATCCCCAGGGCCTCCCGCTTTGCCGGCTCGATGTCCGCATGGGTCTGTACCGCCGGGAAGGTCATCAGGGTCTCCACCCCCCCCAGGCTCTCGGCAAAGGAGATCAGCTCGGTCCTGAGGAGAAGCTGCTCCACCAGGCCGGGCTCCGTCACCTCGAAGGCGACCATGGCGCCGAAACCGCTGGCCTGCTCCTTCAGGAGGTCGTGGCCGGGGTGCTCTTCCAGCCCGGGGTAGTAGACCCTGGAGACCTTCGGGTTTTCCTGCAGCCAGCGGGCTATCTTCAGGGCGTTCTCCTGCTGGCGGTCGAGGCGTACCGACAGGGTCTTCATGCCGCGGATGGTGAGCCAGGAGTCCTGGGGGCCGAGGACCGCGCCGGCACCGTTCTGGTGGAAGTAGACCCGCTCCGCCAGCTCCGGGTCCTTCACCGTCACCAGCCCGCAGATGGTATCGTTGTGGCCGGAGAGGTACTTGCTGCCGCTGTAGACCGCGATATCGGCACCCAGCTCAAGGGGCCTGAGCAGGTAGGGGGTGAGGAAGGTATTGTCGACGATGCACAGGACCCCCCGCTCCCGGCAGAGAGCCGCCAGGGCGCGGACGTCGGCCACCTTGAGGAGGGGGTTGGTGAGGGACTCGACGAAGAGGGCCTTCGTGTTCGGCCTGATGGCCGCCTCCACCAGCGTGATGTCACTGGTGTCGCAGTAGGTGAACTCCAGGCCGTACTGCTGGAAGATCTGTTCGAAGAGGCGGTAGGTCCCCCCGTACAGGTCCTCGGTGACGACGATATGGTCACCGTGGCGGAAGAGGAGGAGGAGGCTGGTGATGGCCGCCATCCCCGAGGCGTAGGCGAATCCCCGGGCCGCGCCGTCGAGACGGGCGATGCCGGTCTCCAGGGCCTGGCGGGTCGGGTTGCCGGAGCGGCTGTAGTCGTAGCCCGTGCTCTGGCCGAGCCCCGGGTGGCGGAAGGTGGCTGTCTGGTAGATGGGGACCGTCACCGCGCCGGTGCGATTGTCCCACTCAAGTCCGATCTGTGCTGCCTGGGTTGCGATGTTCATGGATGGCCTCCAAAGTAAAAATCCCCTTCCGGGGTGCGGAAGGGGATTCACCATGACGGGTGTCCTCGCTCCCTTATCTCCCGAAACCTTGCGGCTTCGCAGGAATTGGCACCTTCCCCTGGGGGAGGTTGCCGCGACGTCTCCGGGCCTGTCCCTCGGTCGCTCTTGATAAGAAGTACGTGATCGGCCGTAACACCGGCCTGTTTGTATAGTGAAACGGTAAAGTATTATCCCCCTTATGTCAACAGGTTTTTCTACTAAATCAGTAAGCAATTATCCCGGCAATGAAAAGAGGGGGTCTGCCCCCCTCGATTACCACACCGTACAGGATCGATCGGCTCACCGGCAGAAGGCCGGGTGAGCGCGGGTCATCTGGCTTGAGGGTAGAACCAGTCGTAATACCACCCGCAGGCCTGCTCGATGAGATTCCGGATCCGGGGGGGTATGTCGTGGCGCCCGGGAGAGGCAATGCTCTCCTGCTGGCGGTGGAGGTATTTGTGACGGTAATGGCTGTCGCTTTCATGGGGCCGCACGGTCAGGCACCCCGGGTCGATGGTGTGGGGGGCCACTCCGAGCCAGGCATAGATCTGCGCCATGGTCTCCTTCGGCTGGGAAACCAGGTCTTCGAACTTTACGAAATAGAGACGGTCCCTGACCGACTGGGGCAGGTCCTGAACCGCCTGGATCGAGGAGAGCGGCGCGCCGATGGCTTTTTCCTTGGCGAAGAGCTGGTCGGCCCTGCCGAGGCGATCGTAATCGGCCAGGTGGTCGATGAAATCCACCAGGACCGTCTTCTGGTGCTGCGCCTCGATCGATCCGTAGATCTGGCTCAATTCGCGGATGGCGATCAGGAGGCGGGCGTCAGGGTCGAGATGGAGCAGCAGCTCGATGCAGTGCAGCCAGGCGCGGTTCTTGTCCACCACCACCTGCGTGCCGCAGTTGTCGTACCAGCCGTGCAGGAAGGCTCGCATGGCACTGCGGAGATGGCCATAGGTGGCATCGAACTGGACATCCAGCTGGGAGAGGAAAAACTGGTCGTCGCTGATGAAGCGGCGCGTGGCCAACAGGGAGTTGCAGAGGGGCGAACTGTGCCCCTCGCAATGGATTTCCGGGTGCTCCCCCAGCAACTGGCAAAGGAGCGTGGAACCCGACCTCGGCAGGCCGGCTACTCCAACGAAACGTGCGATCATGATCTTCTCCTGGGTGCCTGACAGCAGGGGGGCAGGGAGGCCGCCCCGGTCAACTCGCCACCTTTTTCCTTACAACGGTCTCTCCTGCTGCGGGGCAATCTCCACCACCCACCTCCGCTCCCCCACCGAGACGACAACGAAAAGGGGGAGGGAACCGGCCGGCACCTCGCTGGCGACAAATCTTCTCGTGTCAGGGGAGTAGTGGAGCCAGGCAGGCAGCGGACTGCCGTCGGGCAGGGAGACCTTTTCCGTAACGGTGCCGGCGGCAACGGCAGTCGCAATCTCTTCCGGCAGGAGGAAGCTGAAGCCGGGGCCGGACCTGGCCGGCGTAGCGGGAACGGTGACGACGATGGTGCCCCTCCCTCCCGCTGTCGTCAAGTCGACGACCGGCGGCGGAGGCTCGGCCGAAGGTCCCAGCTGCCTGCGGGGGTCTGCAATGTGCGGTGACGGTGGCGGGACCTGTATCGGCTCGTCAGGGCTGGCGGCCGTCGTACCGCCGGGCGTCGGTCCACCGGTGATGGTCAGGGTCCCGTCAACAAAGGTAATCCGGTAATTGCCGCCGGTCAGGCCGGTGGGCGTGATGGTATAGCTGCCGGCGCCGACCGCCCCCTGGCTGGTGCCACCGTAGCTGAGCGTGCCGCCAAGGACGCTGTCCCCTTCTCCGTTGACGAACCCGGTGAAGACAACGCCGTTACCTCCCGCATAGGGAATGCCCGTGTAGGTCCTGGCATCATCACTGGCGGTGACGGTGAGGGGCGCCGGGGTGACGGTCAGGGCACCGTCAGTGTAGGTGATGGTGTAGTTGCCGGCGTTGAAGGTGCCGCCGGTGGCACTGCCGGCGGTGATGGCGTAGGGAGTGCCGGAGAC
>CALMBF010000060.1 GCA_937860145.1 uncultured Geobacter sp. | reverse complement strand
GGGTCGGGGGGGCGAAGATGATCAGGATGAAGAGGACGGACTGGCCGAGGACGAACAGTTCGCCCCGGGAGTTTTTCCACCACGGTTCGGCGGGCATCGGTTCTCCTTGGTCCGGAGCGGCGTTAATGATATGGTACCTGCATACGCAACCATACCAGAAAACGGGAACAGTCACCATGCCTGAAACGATCCACCCCTTCCAGACCCTTACCCCCGACTTCATCATGAACGCCGTGGAGAGCCAGGGCTTCCGTTGCGACTGCCGCACCTTCGCCCTGAACAGCTACGAGAACCGGGTCTACCAGGTGGGGATCGAGGAGGGGGAGCCGCTGGTCGCCAAGTTCTACCGTCCGGAGCGCTGGAGCGACGACCAGATCCGGGAGGAGCACGACTTCTGCTTCGAGCTGGCCGGGCAGGAGCTCTCCGTGGTAGCACCCTGGCGCAACGGGGAGAGGGAGAGCCTGTTCCACCACGGCGGGTTCCGCTTCGCCCTCTACCGCCGCCAGGGGGGGCATGCCCCGGAGTTCGACAACCTGGACAACCTCCTCATCCTCGGCCGGATGCTCGGCAGGATGCACGGGGTCGGCCGGGTCAGGCCGTTTATCCACCGCCCGGCCATCGACGTCCAGACCTTCGGCTACGAGAGCGTGGCCCTGATCCGGGAGCGCTTCATCCCCCAGGAGTACCGGGAGAGCTACGAAGCGGTCACCGGCCAGCTCCTGGGGCGGATCGAGGAGATCCTGGCCGGGGTCGGCGATGTCCGCTGGATCCGCACCCACGGCGACTGCCACAGCGGCAACATCCTCTGGCGGGACGGGGCGCCCCACTTCGTCGACTTCGACGACTCCCGCACCGCTCCGGCGGTGCAGGACCTCTGGATGATGCTCTCCGGCGACCGTCCCCGCCAGAGTGCCCAGCTGGCCGAACTGGTGGAGGGGTACACCGAGTTCTGCGACTTCAACCCCCGGGAGCTGGGCCTCGTCGGCGTGCTGCGTGTCCTGCGCATGCTCCACTACAGCGCCTGGCTCGCCCGCCGCTGGGAGGACCCGATCTTCCCCCGCACCTTCCCCTGGTTCAACACGGTCCGCTACTGGGGGGAGCAGATCCTGGAGCTGCGGGAGCAGCTGGCCCTCCTGGAGGAGCCCCCCCTGGAGCTGCCGTAGGGGAGACGCTCTGGAGCCTACTCGTGCCTGACGATATCGACCGAGATCTCCACTGCCGGAACCGTTCCCCTGTTCTCGAGCCAGTGCAGGGTGTTCCTGTCCTCGGGCCACCCCACTCCCGGCCCGTACTCCGTGGCGATGCCATTGCGATGGTCAGTGATCGTCCCCTGCAGTATGTAGACGATGCCCGGCCTCTCCTTATGGTCGTGGACCGGGCCGAAGACCCCTCCCGGCTCGATGGTCACCATGCGCATGCGCAGCTGGCGACCCGCCATCCCCTCGATCTCGGGACCAAGGTCGACCGTCGCAAGTAACTCCACCGTCACCCCTTTCGTCTCGGGTGCCGCCTGTCCGTTGCTCATCGTGCTCTCCTTTCGGTACTGCAAGGGCCTGCCTGGTCAGACCCCATCGGGAAGCTTTGACGACATCATCTCCCGTCGGTTCAACCTGCGCCCGTCCACGACGAAGGTCCCATCGCCGACTGCGTGGACAGTCCGCTTCTCTGTCCGTGACGTGTCAAAGTACGCGGCGACACCTTCGAGGACGACGATATTGTGCTGTTCGACGATATCGATGACCTTGCACTCGATGTTCGCCAGGCACTCCTTGATCAAGGGGGCCCTGACATGTTTCCCCCTGACGGGAGTGAGCCCGAACTTTGCGAACTTGTCGGTGTCGACACCGGAGCATGTTCCCACGCCGACGACCTTGTCGAGCAGGTCGACCGTGGGGATCGAAATGACACACTCTCTCGATTCCCGAAGCGCGGCATAGGAATGGTTCCATGGCCCGGTGGTCATGGCGAACTTCGGGGTAAAGTCGATGACCATGGTCCACGAGATCGTCATGATGTTGTTCTTCGTGCCATCATTCGTCGTGACGAGGACAACCGGGCCTGGTTCCAGCAGCGTGAACGCTTTGCCGATCGGCATGCTTTCCAGGCCGTGGTTGGGACATCTCTCCTGTTCCAATACGTGGTCTCCCCTTGGCCAATCGCTATGATTATCCTTCTTCAGGTCCGCTGTGTCGGCTTAACACGTAGTATCCGGCAGCGAGGGCGAGAATCAATGCAGCAATCCCTATAACCGACAGCGGTGCTGTTTCTTTAAGATCAAGGGTGACTACTTTGTTACACAGGGCGATTATGGCAACTTCCACAACCAACTCGGGTTTGACACAGTGATGTGACATGTGGAATTTCAAGAGTTTCAGCAATTCCAGCCCTATAAGACAAATGAGAAACAGCCCGAATGATTGGAAAAGCATTTTCGGATCAATGAGCAGGTAGGGAGGCGAATCGATTATTATTCCGACTAGAGTTCGCCCGAGTCCCAGGGTTCCCAGCACGACCGCTAGCAGCAACATAAGGATCAACGCCCAGACAATGAATGTTTCCATCTGCTCCATGAATTTATTCATAACTGCTCGCTCCCGTTTATTTCATACCTTGCAACAGTTCCACCAGCACGTTGTCGGCGGTGTCGACCCGGACCAGCCCACGACGGGGATATTCCAGGTCTAGGATCACATAGACCGTAAAGGAAATAATTGCTGCGAACGTAATGACATGTAATGGACTACGTTTGCCTCGGGACATCCCGTAACCGGCCAGCAGGGCGCTGAGAAGGCTCAAACCGCACAGCATGATGAAAATGATCCGCGGTGGGTGATTCTGCGTTGCCACGGCACGGGTAGTAGTGATGTCGATCATCTCGTTGAGCGCAGGGAGCATGAGCATGGCAGTCGAAGGTGGCGTCCCGTTGATAGTGGTGGCAGCAACGGCCTTTGACCAGATCTCACCCTGCAGGGCCAACTCCTTTTTTGCCAGGGCAGCGGTCTCACTCTGTCGGTCAAGGTGTTTGTAGTGCGCAATACGTGCATCCAGGTAGCGGCGGAACAAGTCGCGCAGCTCCTGCTGCGCACTCTTCGGCAAGGTGTCAATGCGCAGGTATGCTGTGCCGATCGCATTCGCCTCCTGGCCGATCAACTGTCGACGCGCTTCGAAACGGGTCGCCGCGCCTGAGAATGTGAAGGCGATCAACAGCCCCAGTAAAGCAAACACCGCCCCTTCAACTGCGCTCAAGCCCTTCTGTGTCCCCTCCGGGCTTCGGCGCTGTTCAGCTGCCCCGAGTCGTCGCCCCGACTCCATGCAGACCAGCATGCCTGTGAATAAAGCAGTCACGACAATAAAAGTTGAGGATGTGAAATTCATTGTCGTTGTCACTTTCCTCTTCCAGTGTTACCCATCAAACATACCTGATTCTTGTCTGGCAGTAAGGGGCCGCACTAGTGAATGACCTGTGAGATGAATGCTAGCCGCCAGGGATGATCGTGGGGATCCGGGGGCACCATGTTTAATTCCCATTCGTATAGGCTGAAAAACGCAAACAGCCGCGCGCCGGTGGGTCCGGCAGCGCGGCTGCTCTTCGTTTGTCCCATTATCACATGTCGCCATGTTGGCCCCATCACATAAGATGATGTTAACCATACGGCGTGGCCGCTCGCCTGTCAAGGGGGGCGGCCCGGAGAGGGTGGCTACTACCTCTTCAGCTTAGCCACCAGCAGGTCGTTCACCACCGCCGGGTTGGCCTTCCCCTTGGAGGCGCGCATCACCTGGCCGACGAAGAAGCCGAAGACCTTCTCCTTGCCGCCGCGGTACTCCTCAACCTGCCCCATGTTGGCGGCCATGATCTCGTCGATGATCTTCTCGATCTCGCCCGTGTCGGAGACCTGCACCAGCCCCTTCTTCTCCACGATCTCCGCCGGCTCGCCGCCGTTCTGCCACATCTCGTCGAAGACGGTCTTGGCGATCTTGTTGGAGATGGTCCCCTTGTCGATGAGGGCGATGAGGCTTGCCAGCTGCCCCGGTGCCACCGGGCAGGCGGTGATGGCCAGCCCCGCGTCGTTCAGCCCCCGGGTGACCTCACCCATGACCCAGTTGGCGGCCAGCTTGGCCGGGGCGCCGGCGGCGAGGCACGCCTCGTAGTACTCGGCCAGCTCCCGGGTGGCGGTGAGCACCTCGGCGTCGTAGAGGGGGAGCCCCAGCTCGTCCTGGTAGCGGGCCAGCTTGACCGCCGGCAGCTCGGGGAGCCCCAGGCGGGTGTCCTCCACCCAGTCGTCGGAGATGACCAGGGGGACCAGGTCGGGGTCGGGGAAGTAGCGGTAGTCGTGGGCCTCCTCCTTGCCGCGCATGGAGCGGGTCTCGCCGTTGTTGGGATCGAAGAGGCGGGTCTCCTGGACCACTTTCCCCCCCTCCTCGATGAGCTCGATCTGGCGCTCGATCTCATACTCGATGGCCTGCTTGACGAACTTGAAGGAGTTGACGTTCTTGATCTCCGCCCGGGTGCCGAACGTGTCCGACCCGACCGGCATGACCGAGACGTTGGCGTCGCAGCGGAAGCTCCCCTCCTCCATGTTGCCGTCGGTGATCCCCAGGTAGACCACGATCTGGTGGAGCTTCTTCAGGTAGGCAACCGCCTCGTCGGCGCTGCGCAGGTCCGGCTCGGAGACGATCTCCAGGAGCGGGGTGCAGGCCCGGTTGAGGTCGACCCCCGAGTCGTCCCCCGTGCCCGGGGTGTCGGCGTGGACCAGCTTGCCGGCGTCCTCCTCCATGTGGATCCGGGTGATGCCGATTCTCTTGCCGACGCCGTCCACCTCGATATCCAGGTGGCCGTGCTCGCAGATGGGGAGCTCGTACTGGCTGATCTGGTACCCCTTGGGGAGGTCGGGGTAGAAGTAGTTCTTCCGGGCGAAGACCGAGCGGGGGGCGATGGCGCAGTCCGTGGCCAGGCCGGCCTTGATGGCGTACTCCACCACCTTCTTGTTCAGCACCGGCAGGGCGCCGGGGAGGCCGAGGCAGACCGGGCAGGTCTGGGAGTTGGGGGAGGCGCCGAACTTCGTGGAGCAGCCGCAGAAGATCTTGGTGTCGGTGGCCAGCTGGACGTGGACTTCTAAACCAATGACTGGTTGGTATTTCATCTATCCTCCGACGGGTGTGGCTTTTCCGCCCTCTCCCCACTCCCCTTCGTCCTCTCCGTGTGCGGCGTAGCGCTGCTACGCCTCCGTGGGAGGACTCGGAGAGCGGAGAGATCATCGGAAAATCCGCACCCGGTAAGTTAGTGTCTTTTCAATGCCTCACAGCGGCGCCTTCTGCTGGTGCCACGTGGTCGCCTGTTCGAAGGCGTGGGCCGCGCGGATGATCTCCTCCTCGCCGAAGGGGCGCCCCACCAGCTGCAGGCCGATGGGACGGCCGTCCCTGCTCAGCCCCGCCGGCACGGAGATGCCGCAGGTGCCGGCCAGGTTGGTCGGGATCGTGAAGATGTCCGAGAGGTACATCTGGAGCGGGTCCCCCACCTTCTCCCCGATCCTGAAGGCAGGCGTCGGGGTCACGGGGGTGAGGATGACGTCCACCGTCTCGAACGCCTTGAGGAAGTCCCCCATGATCAGGGTCCGTACCTTCTGGGCCTTCAGGTAATAGGCGTCGTAGTAGCCGGAGGAGAGGGCGTAGGTGCCGAGCATGATGCGCCGCTTCACCTCGGAGCCGAACCCTTCCGCCCGGCTCCTGCAGTACATATCCATGAGCCCCGTGGGGTCGCTGACCCGGTGGCCGAAGCGGACCCCGTCGTAGCGGGCCAGGTTGGAGCTCGCCTCGGCGGTGGCGATGAGGTAGTAGCAGGCCACGGCGTAGTCGGTGTGGGGGAGGGAGATGTCGACGAATTCGGCCCCCAGTCCCCGGTAGGTCTCGATGGCCCGGTCCATGGCCTGCTGCACGTCGGGGTCGAGCCCCTCGATGAAGTACTCACTGGGGAGGCCGATCTTCAGCCCCTTCACGTCGTTCGTGAGGCTCTTCGTGTAGTCGGGGACCGGCCGGTCGACGCTGGTGGAGTCCAGCGGGTCGTGGCCGGCCACGGCGCCCAGCATGATGGCCGCGTCCCGCACGTCCCGGGTCACCGGCCCGACTTGGTCCAGAGACGAGGCGTAGGCGATGACCCCGTAGCGGGAGACCCTGCCGTAGGTGGGCTTGAGGCCGACGCAGCCGCAGTGGGCCGCCGGCTGGCGGATGGAGCCGCCGGTGTCGGTCCCCAGGGTGGCGGTCGCCTGGCGGGCGGCGATGGCCGCGGCCGAACCGCCGGAGGAGCCGCCGGGGATGCACTCCAGGTTCCAGGGGTTGCGGGTCGGGCCGAAGGCGCTGGATTCGGAGGATGAGCCCATGGCGAACTCGTCCTGGTTCAGCTTCCCCACCAGCACCGCCCCCCGCTCCTTGAGCCGGAGCCAGGAGGTGGCGTCGTAGGGGGGGATGAAGTTGGCCAGGATCTTGGAGGCGCAGGTGGTGCGCACCCCCCTGGTGAGGAAGATGTCCTTCAGGGCCACCGGGATGCCGGTGAGGATGTCCATCTCCCCCCGTGCGATCCGCTGGTCCGCTTCCGCCGCGGCGGCCAGGGCCTCCTCCGGAGTGACGGTGATGAAGGCGTTGACCCGGCCGTCGGTCGCCTCGATGCGGGCCAGCATGGCCCGGGTGGCCTCCACGGCGGAGACCTCCTTCTTCTTCAGCCTGTCGTGCAGTTCGTGGATGGTAAGGTCGAAAAGTTCCATTATGTGAATCTCCGAATGTATTCGTCGTAGTTCGTATCATCCAACGGGGCGCGCTTTTTTTCGCAAGATCAAGGCTGTCGAGGGGCTCCGCGGAAACGTCGCCACCCTCACCCTATCCCTCTCCCAAAGGGAGAGGGCATTGTGTACTCTCCCCCTCTGGGGGAGAGATAGAGAGAGGGATTGCTACGTCACACAAGGAGGCCTGAAGACTTACGCCGATAGTGCGGAAAAGAGCCGCCCCCTATTCGATGACTTTCGGCACCCGGAAGAACTCCTCCATCCTCCCCGGGGCATTGGCCAGGGCGTTCTCCACGCCGATGGAGGGGCGCACCTCGTCGGCCCGGAAGGCGTTCTCCATGGGGACGGCGTGGGAAGTGGGGACGATGCCGGTCGTATCCAGTTCGTTGAGCTTGTCCACGTAGGCGAGGATGGCGTCCATCTGGCCGGTGAACGTTTCGGTTTCGGCGGCGCTCAGTTCGAGGCGGGCCAGGACTGCCACGTTTTCCACCTGCTGGCGGGTGATCTTCATGGGGTACTCCTTGGTAATCGTAACAGGGGTAAAGAACGGTATTTAGTAGCACGGATGGCGAAAAAAGGCAATCTTACGCCCGTTCCAGCCCGGCAAAGCGCACCAGGAGCTTTTTCGGCCCCACGGAGTTGAACCAGATGATGACCTTCTGTTCGTCACCGCTCCCCTCGATCTTGCGGATCGTCCCGACGCCGAACTTGCCGTGGCGGACCTTCATGCCGATGTAGATCTCCGCCCCGTCGTCCTCGGGGACCATCTCCACCTCGTTGTCGACAGCGGCTGCGGCGACCCCGGCCAGGGCATGGACCCCTGCCAGGTTGTGTCCCATGGCCTGGCGGTAGCTCGCCTCGCCCCCCTGGTCATCGTAGCGCCCGGCGCTCCCCTGACTCCGGAAGCCGAAGGATGGCTGCTCGTCCTCCAAGTCGATCTGTTCCCGGGGGATGTCGCCGATGAAGCGTGAGGGCTGGTTGTACTGGTCCTGGCCGAAGATGCGGCGACGGCGGGCATTGGTGAGGAAGAGCCGCTCCCGCGCCCGGGTCATCCCCACGTAACAGAGCCGGCGCTCCTCCTCCATCTGCTCGCCATCCTCCAGGGAGCGGACGTGGGGGAAGAGCTTCTCCTCCATGCCGACCATGAAGACCACCGGGAACTCCAGCCCCTTGGCGGCGTGGAGGGTCATGAGGGTGGCAGAGTCCCGGTTCTCGTTCCCCTTCTCCAGGTCGGAGACCAGGGCGACCTGCTCCAGGAAGGGGGAGAGCCCCTCCTCGTTGCCGGTGCGCGAGAACTCCTCCATGGCGACCAGGAGCTCCTGGAGGTTGGCGAGCCGGTCCGCGGCCTCGGTGGTCCGCTCCTCCTTGAGCTTGGCCACGTAGCCGGTCTCGTCCATGATCCGGGCGGTCAGTTCCGCCAGGGGGAGTTCCCCCGCCAGCCGGCGCATCTTCTCCAGGAAACCGGCGAAGGCGGCGATCTTTCCCCGCGGTCCGCTCCCCAGGTAGCTCTCTTCCCCGGCCCGGAGCAGCGCCTCGTACAGGCTGGTCCCCTGGCGGCGTGCGCTGTCGCTGACCCGGTCGACGGTGGCATGGCCGATCCCCCGGGGGGGGACGTTGATGACCCGCTTGAGGGAGATCTCGTCCGCCGGGTTGTCGATGACCTTCAGGTAGGCGAGGATGTCCTTGATCTCCATCCGCTCGTAGAACCGCATGCCTCCGACCATGTGGTAGGGGATCCCTTCTGCCACCAGGGCGTCCTCCACGGAGCGGGACTGGGCATTGGTGCGGTAGAAGACCGCCAGGTCCCGGAGCGACCCCCCCCGGCGGACATGGCGCTCGATCTCCCGGCAGACGAAGCGGGCCTCGGCCCGCTCGTCCTCCAGGCGGCGGTAGACGATCTTCTCCCCGGCCGGGTTCTCGGTCCAGAGGGTTTTCTTCTTCCTCCCCCGGTTCCGGGCCACCACCGCCCCGGCGGCATCGATGATGGTGGAGGTGGAGCGGTAGTTCTGCTCCAGCTTGACTACGACCACCCCGGGGAAATCCCGCTCGAAGTCGAGGATGTTGCGGATGTCGGCCCCCCGCCAGCGGTAGATGGACTGGTCGTCGTCCCCCACCACGCAGAGGTTGCGCCGCTCACCGGCCAGGAGCCGGACCAGGCGGTACTGGATCGGGTTGGTGTCCTGGTACTCGTCCACCAGCAGCCACTGCCACTTCTCCCGGTACTGCTCCAGGATGTCGGGGTGCTCCTCGAACAGTTTCACCGTGTAGAGGAGCAGGTCGCCGAAGTCGAGGGCGTTGCACTTCTTGAGCCGCTCCTGGTAGGCACTGTAGACCCTGACCAGGCTGTCGGCCATCTGGTCGCCGGTGGACAGGTCTTCAGGAAGATTGCCGGCGTTCTTGCACTCGTCGATGGCCGCGGCAAAGGCCTTGACCGGGTACTTCTTGTCGTCGATGTTCTGTTCGGCGAGGATCTCCTTGAGGAGCCGCTCGCTCTCCTTGTCGTCGTAGATGGCGAAGTTGCTGCCGAAACCGAGCCGCTCGCCGTCGCGGCGGAGGATCCTGACGCAGGTGGCGTGGAAGGTGGCGATGAGGGGGGTCTCCGGGCCCCCCAGGAGCCTTTCCACCCGCTCGCGCATCTCGCCGGCCGCCTTGTTGGTAAAGGTGACCGCCAGGATCTGCCAGGGGCGCACCCCCAGTTCCCGGATCAGCCAGGCGATGCGGTGGACGATCACCCTCGTCTTGCCGGAACCGGCGCCGGCGAGGACGAGGAGCGGACCGGCTCCGTGCTGGACGGCCTGTTTCTGGGGAGGGTTCAGATGTTTGAGAATATCCATGGGGTGTTCCGTTCTGCGGTAGCGTTGCTGAAAACTATTAGCAGATATGGGTCCGATTTTCCATGGTAAAGGGGACGCCCGGGATGGGTGATGTTGCGCTGCAGGGAGGCGATGATATACTGAAACCCTACATTTCACACTCGGGAGGGACACATGAACACTCTGCGCAGATGCTGCCTGAGCATTACCCTGGTATCTCTGTTGTTAGCGGCTTCGGGCTGTGCAACGCTGGAGGTTACCCCCAAGAAGTCACTTACCCCGGCGGGGGAGAAGCAGGCGGTCTCCCTCGGGATCCAGGCTTCGGGGGACCGGCTGCGCGAGGTGCTGCAGGACCCGGAAGCCGCCCTGGTCAAGACTGCTGCTGCCGGCATGTTCGACAAGGTCACCCTCCTCCCCCCCGACGCCCGCTTCATGCAGCCGGCCGACGTCCGGACAGCCTATGGGACTGATTACATCCTCTCCGTGACCATCAACGACATCAGCGTCAACGGCGACCTGAACCCGATCTGGTTCGCCTCCCTCCCCCTGGTCTTCTTCAAGATCTACACCCCCATCGTCACCTTCGAACCCAACGTCTCCCTGGACGTGAGCCTGAGGGATGCCCGCAGCGGGGCCTTGCTGATGCAGAAGCAGGTGTCGGAGAACAGTGCCGACCACTACGCCCCCTCCAACCCGGGTGACAAGGTGCGCAAGCTGATTTCCCGCACCCTCAACAATGCCATGGTCGGGATCCTGCGCGACAGCCAGCGGGCGATTGCCGATGCCGGCAAAGGCACGAAGTAGGTGGCACTGGCACTGACCGGCCTGGGGGGTGGCCTCCCCGGCGGCCCGGAGTTGCTGCAACCGCTGGTGGAGGAGCTGCGGGGGGAGTTTCCCGCGCCGTTCTGGCCGGCGGTCTGGCTGACCGGGGGGACGGTGCGGGACGCCCTCCTCGCCAGGGAGGGGAACGACCTGGACCTGGCGGCGGCGGTGCCGGAGTCACTGCTGGCGGAGCGGGGGTTCCGGCCGGTGCAGGGGCGGAGCACCGCCCCCATCTGGTTCCGGTACACACCCCGGCGGGGGAAGGTGGAGATCACCCTCCTTGCCGGCGGGGGAGGGATCGGCGCCGACCTGCGGCGGCGGGACTTCACCATGAATGCGATTGCCCTCTCCCTCGCGGGAGAGGTGGCCGACCCGTTGAACGGCCGGCGCGACCTGGATAGGGGGGAGCTTGTCCCCTGTTCGGAGAGGAGCTTTCGCGACGATCCCCTCAGGCTCTTCAGGGCGTTTCGTTTTGCCGCGGAGGGGTTCCGTCTTTCCCGGGGGGTGCGGG
>CALMBF010000059.1 GCA_937860145.1 uncultured Geobacter sp. | reverse complement strand
GAAGCATAAAAACAAGACGTTAAAACCAAGAGGAGTAGATTTCTTTCATAGGAGATTTCATGAACAAGTTGGTACCATCCCTTGTTTTTCTGGTCGTTCTGTGCATGTGCCCTGTATCCCACGGCGCTGTTCCGGTTGTCAATCGGGGGAACGGCCCGCAATTTGACCGGTCACGCCTTCCTCCGTCATTAAGGAAGGACTTCGACGCATTCGAGATCAAATGCTCTCGCTGTCATAGCCTCGAACGGGTTGCCAATAGCTTCCTGACCGGTATGGCACCCATATCCGGGAGGCCGCTTGACCTGGATACGATCAAGAGCACGCTGCTGGACATGATGCGCAAGAGCGCCAAGCACAAGGCAAAAGGGCAGGAGATCTCGAAAGAGGAGATCAAGCCCATTCTTGCATTGATGAAATACTTCCTCGATGAATCTGTGAAGTAGCCGGAGGCACGGACATGAAATCACTATTCACGGTAGTTATCTTATTTCTGGTTTCCACGTCCGCAGTCGCGGAAGACATCAGGATAATCGGCGGTGCAGCGGCAATCAGCACGGTCTTTGCCCCCATCAAAGACCACTATCAGAGCCAGACTGGCGATCGACTTATCATTGACATCAGTGATCCGTCCGACTCTCTCCTGGCCCTGGAAAAAGGGAGAGTCGATCTGGTCTCCATCAACGCTCTTGCCCTTGAGTCGGGCCTTAGCGAAGCGAAAAAAAGGGGGACCGTCATAGACCCCGCTTCGCTCAAGATCGAGCAGATCGCCATGAGCTCGCTCGTCGTCTTCCTCAACAAGGCCAATAAGGTCTCTCAGCTCTCGAAAGAGCAGCTCAGCGGGATTTTTACCGGGAAAATAACCAACTGGCGTGAAGTCGTGGGTGATGATCGTCCTATCATCGTCATATGGGGAACGGAAACAAATTTCCTCAACAAGGTATTCAGCGAGAGGATTCTGGACTCCAGGAAAGTAACGTCAAAGGCAGTGCTTGTCGGCGATCATTTCGAGCTGCGCCAACTCGTGCTACAGACTCCGGGAGCCATCGCCATAAACACAAGCGGGCTCATTATGCCCGGACTCAAAGTACCCAGAACCCCTTTGCTTGAGTTGCCCATTCTCGTGGTCACAAAGGGAAAACCTTCAGCCAAGGTGGAAAGGGTCATCTCTTTCTACAAAAAGGAGTACGGTTTTCTCGATAGCAATTGATCACTCGACACGTCCGGCATATGGATGCAGACAGGCTGGGTGCCGCTCACGGTGAAAAGAAACTCCGCGCCGGTCAGCGTTCCCGTCCCCGCGAAAGAGGGCCGGCCTGCTTGTAGCCCCCCCGGTCGCAGAACCGACGAACCAGATACAAGAACGGCGCCTGACGGCGCCTTTCTTGTATCTTCCTCGCCTGGGAAGGCTATGGGGTCAGGTCAGACGGGACCCGGCGAGATCAGCCGGCTTCCCCGGCCGCACCCGGCAGGGTGAAATAGAAGGCCGCCCCCCGTCCCTCCTCCCCTTCGGCCCAGATCCGTCCGCCGTGGCGGTGGATGATCCGCTGGACCGTGGCCAGGCCGATGCCGGTGCCGGCGAACTCCTCGGCCGCGTGGAGCCGCTGGAAGGGTGTGAACAGCTTGTCGGCGTAGGCCATGTCGAACCCCACGCCGTTGTCCCGGACGAAACAGACCGCTTCCCCCCCCTCCTCGACCATGCCGAAGGCGATGGCGGCATCCGCCGTTTTCCCCGTGTACTTCCACGCATTCGCCAGCAGGTTTTCCATGACGACCCGCAACAGGTTCGGATCGCCCTGCACCTCGATCCCCGGGGCAACCGCGGCGGACACGCTCCGCTGCGGCTGCGACTGCCGCAGCTCCGCCAGGATCCCGTCGGCCAGGCCGCTGAGATCGACAACGGAGGTATGGATCCCCTGCCGGCTGACCTGTGCCAGGGTAAGCATGTCGTTGATGAGCTGGTCCATTTTCCGGACGGCCGCCCCCATCCGGTCCAGGTACCCCCTCCCCTTGTCGTCGAGCCGTTCCCCGTACTCTTCCCGCAGCACGGCACCGTACCCGTCCAGGTGCCTGAGGGGTGCCCGCAGGTCATGGGAGACGGAGTAACTGAACGCCTCCAGCTCCCTGTTGGCCGCCTCCAGGTCGGCGGTCCGCTGCCGCACCCGCTCCTCCAGGTCGGTGTTGAGCCTCAGGATCTCCTCCCGGGCCGCCAGCTGCTCGGTCACGTCGTTGCAGAGGACCAGCCGGGCGCTTCTCCCGGCGAACTCCAGGGCATGGGTGGCGACAGCCACCCTGATGACCGTGCCGTCCTTCTTCCGGTGCCGCCAGATGCCTGCGTCGTGGTGCCCTGAGTCGGCCCGGGAGACGGCCTCCATCAGGAGAGACAGGTCCTCGGGGGGGCGGATGTCCCTGATGGTCATGGCGAGGAACTCTTCCCGCGACCAGCCGTAATGCCGGACCGCCGCCACGTTCACTTCGAGAAAGACAAGGGTCTCGCAATCATAGACCCACATGGGGTGGGGATTGGCGGTAAAGAGCAGCCGGTAGTTCTCCTCGCTCCGGCGCAGGCTCTCCTCGGCGCGCTTGCGCTCGGTGATGTCGGCGATAATGATGATGATGCCGCTGATGATGCCGTCGGCGTTGCTCAGGGGGGATATGGAGATGCTGACATCGAGGAGGGCTCCGTCTTTCCTGAGCCTGCGGGTTTCAAGGTCGGTTACGACGCCCCCCTCCAGGGTCCGCTCGATGTTCTTCCGGGCTTCGCCCAGGTCATCGGGGGGGATGAGGGGATAGGGACGGCCGATCACCTCGTCGGCGCGCCAGCCGAACAGCTTTTCCGCACTCTTGTTCCAGAGGGTCACCACCGCGTCCCGGTCGAGGGCCACGATCCCCACGGGGGAGGCGCTGACAATGGCGTGCAGGGTCTGGTTCGTCCCGAAGAGCTCCTGCTGGCGCCTGACGTTTTCCGCCAGCTGCTGCTGCAGCTGCTCCTCCAGGTCGAGCAGCTCCCGGTTGCGGACGCGGAGGGCGCTCTCCGACTTCCGGATCGCCCGGACATAGCGCCGGATCAGGAGGTAGAGGAGGAGCGCTGTCAAGACGACGTAAACCCACCCCTTGAAGATGGATATGCGGGTAACGGTCTCCGGATCGAGGTAGAGCATGGCAATAATCCGGTCCGAAAGAAGAATCCAGAGACATCCGATCACGGCATAGATGACAGTTATCTTTGCCGGTCCGCCGTCAAGGTTCCGAAACATACCTACCCCTTCCTGTCACGAGCGCAGTCCAGAAGTTAGATTATTCTTTAGACACGGGCAAAGTCAACGACCATTAATGTTCTTCCATAAAAAAGCTTCGAAGTACTTCGAGGCATGACAAATTCATCTCTATCAGTCTTTTCTCACTGTATAGGTACTGGCATCACACAGCAGCTATCCGATTCAACAACCAGAATGAGAACTCTCTTCTGTGACGACGATTACCACTCCTATATTTCCGTTGATGTCGAATGGTGCAAAAATGCTTTCTGTTGCGATACCAGAGAGCGAATCGACATTCCAGACGAAGTGTCAAGGGGGGTGTCAATTGAAGTGCGTCTTGACATGGATCAGCTCATTGATAAAATTTAACCCAAAATCAACAATCTCAACATCTAACCACATAATCCAGTCAAGGCTGATCAGCAGCCATCCATTACAACAGTTGCCAAGGCATAGTCGCACCGTTTATACGTCATCCGTCAGAGATTGAGGATACATTCAACAATTACAGGCGAGGCAAAACAAGAGGAGAAATTAGTCGATGAACATTTCATTAATGCAAATTGGCAAACAACCGTTCAGGTGGATTCGTCGAAAATATGAGTCATTAGGGACACATCACTGTTATGTCTGCAAAAAGACATTGCGCCGGTTTCGCCCGTACCAAGATGGGCAGAAGAGCTTCTCCCCTTTTATTCTCGAGTTGCAGTGCATAGGGAGCGATGTGGAGAATTTTTCCTGCCCGTTTTGTGGATGTCATGATCGTGAGCGGCATCTCTTCATGTACTTTGATCGCCTAGAACTGTGGCATAGAATTGAGAAGTCAAAAGTGCTGCACTTCGCCCCGGAGGCTCATCTCTCACGACGAATTTCCGAGCTGAACCCGGTCTCATATGTCAAAGCTGACCTTTTCCCGTCATCGTCTGAGATCCAACGAATTGACATCACTCAGATACCTTTTGATGACAACACGTTCGACATGGTTATATGCAATCATGTACTTGAGCATGTCCCTGATGACACAAGAGCTCTGATGGAGATCTCTCGAATACTGAGGCCTGGCGGTTTGGCAATCCTGCAAACACCTTATTCCAATCTGCTGCAGAACTCGTTCTTTGATCCCGCGGTATGCACTGACGAATTGAGAACTCGTTTTTATGGCCAGAAGGACCATGTACGAATCTATGGGCGCGATCTCTTTTCTAAGATTGAGCAGGCAGGATTTGCCCTTAAAATCACGGCTCACCATGACCTTCTTTCAGACATCGATGACTCTGCTTACGGTGTTAACCCCGACGAGAACTTAATTCTTGTGATGAAACACCTTCAAACAATCTATCCACAATCGAATGAATGCAGTAACATTCGCTCGGCATAACCGGTTTTACTTCGTTTTCGGCTAAAACCCATGAGGATAGTCACTCCCGAGCAGTTGATACGTTGAAAAACAAAACCGATTTTCAACCTGATGCATAAAATTAAAAATGGGCGGCTCCTTGCGGCGCCGCCCGTTTTTATTCTTCCAGTCCCAATTTCTGTAAAAAAATCTTAACTGTTCAGCTGTTTGGCGATGATGTCGTGGTTCAGCCAGGCCACCGGCTTCTCCGGAGCCCAGGAGTCGTGGAACATGAGGGCGCCCACCCCCTGGAACACCGCCCGGGAGAGGGGGGCGCAGATGATCTCCTTGGGGCTTTTGTTCAGGGCGATCAGCTCGGCGGATGAGGCGAGCATCAGCTCCATCTGCTCTTTCGTGCTGTGGTGGGGCCATTCGGCCAGCTTGTCGAACTGCTGCATGATCGGGTCGGCCAGGTACTTCTGTGCCGCGGCGAGGACGGCGTCGATGGTCACCCCGTCGTTCAGGAGCGCCTCGCATTCGGCGATGAACCCCCTGGCCACCGGCCCGTTCCCCCCGTCCACCAGGGACTGGAGAAGCGGGTAGAGGGAGAGCTCCACCCCCATGAAGAGGGCGCTGGAGTTGGTCTGGATCTCGGGGCAGTTGTAGACCGTGGCGATGATCCCCTCCGCGCGGGCGGCGATGGCGTGGTCCTCGAGGCGGATCTTGGCCCACCCCTGGAGGTAGGGGGTATAGGACTGCCAGACGTACTTCCCGTTGATCAGCACCTCGCAGCCGTGGTAGCCGTAGGCGGTATAGCGCACCGTGGTGGTCGCCCGCAGCGCGGCGGTCGCCTCGATCAGGTGACCGAAGGTATCGGCGCTGACCTCGTTGAAGCTGGCGCTGCAGAGCCGGCCGAGACCGGAACCCCAGAACTGCTCCGAGGAGAGGTACTTGTCGCCGCTCCCCTTGAAGACCCGGTTGAGGAGGGGCATGAAGAGCCGCGCCCGGGGGATGCCGCCGGCCATGGAGTGGGCGAACAGGACCGTGGCGCCGACGGGGATGAGGGGCTGGAGTTCGGCGACCACCCCGGCCAGGTTCCCCTTGAACCGGGCGACACCCTTGGCCCGGACCTCGTCCAGGCGGGCCTGATCGAAGACGAAGCTCTCCCAGGCATCGGGCTTGATCCCCTTGAGGATGTCGGCGTAGGACTGGCCGTCAGCCGCCGGCTCCATGTCGAAGCCCGCCTCCAGGGGGATGTTGATGATCTTCCCCCCCAGATTGGCCTCCGCCTCGGCAAGCTCCTCGGCGTTCAGGGGGCGGAGGGTGCCGTCGCTGTCGCGCCTCCCCACGGTCGTGCCGATGATCGTCATCCCGGCCTTTCTGGCCTCGTCCACGATGCCATTGGCATACCCCCGGCCGAACAGCTCCCCCACCAGGACGAACACGTCCCCTTTTTTATAGCCGGACTGGGCCGGCAGCTTTCTCATCGGGAAATATCTCTCCATGTCATGCCTCCAATAATGTAATGCTCGGGGTAAAATGCGAGACGCGCGATGGACAAAATCACCTCACGCTCGACGAGCGAATAAAATGAACGGCCTCAGGTCTCGCAAACTCTAGGATGGAAACTCAGGTTGTTCAAAAATAGTCAGATCGTCGCAACCGCAGAAAGCCCCACGGAGGCGTAGCAGCGCTACGCCGCACACGGCGGCTTTCGAGGACGGCGGCGAGATGGCTGTTTTTCAACAACCTAGAAATCGTCCCGCCTGCTCTTGTTCTCGAACTTGGTGTACTCGCCGTTGAAGATCAGGTTGACCGTGCCGATGGGGCCGTTACGCTGCTTGCCGATGATGACCTCGGCCTGTCGGTCGTGCCCCTCGGTGGTGCAGGAGCCGTCCCGCCGCTTGCAGGCGTCGCAGTAGACGGCGTCGCGGTAGACGAACATGATGACGTCCGCATCCTGCTCGATGGCGCCGGACTCCCGCAGGTCCGACATCATCGGCCGCTTGTCGGTGCGGCTCTCCAGGCCCCGGTTCAGCTGGGAAAGGGCGATCACCGGGATGTCCAGCTCCTTGGCCAGGGCCTTGAGGGAGCGGGAGATCTCGGAGATCTCCTGCTGGCGCGACTCGGAATTGACGCCGCCGCGCATCAGCTGGAGGTAGTCGACGATCACCATCCCCAGGTTCTTCTCCGCCTTGAGCCGCCGGCACTTGGCCCGCATCTCCAGCACGGTGATGGCCGGGGTGTCGTCGATGTAGATGGGGGCGTCGTGGAGCTTGCCCGCACCGCTCATGAGCCGGCCCCAGTCGGCGTCGATCAGGTGGCCGGTACGCAGGCGACTGGCGTCGATCTTCGACTCGGAACAGAGGAGCCTGGTGACCAGCTGCTCCTTGCTCATCTCCAGGGAGAAGATCGCCACGGCGGTCTTCTGGTCGGCATGGATGGCGGCGTGCTGCCCCAGGTTGAGGGCAAAGGCGGTCTTCCCCATGGACGGCCGGCCGGCGACGATGATCAGGTCACCCTTCTGGAAGCCGGCGGTCATGCTGTCCATGTCGAGGAAGCCGGTGGGGACGCCGGTGACGTGGTCCTTCTTCTCGTAGAGCTTCTCGATGTTGCGGATGGTGTCCTTGAGGATGTCCTTCACCGGGAAGAAGGCCGGCTTCAGCTTGTTCTCGGAGATCTCGAAGATGGTCTTCTGGGCCTGGTCCAGGAGCTCGTCCACGCTGGACTGCTCGTCGAAGCTTTTGGTGACGATCTCCGTGGCGGCGGTGATGAGGCTGCGGGCAACCGCCTTCTCCTTGACGATGCGGCAGTAGTAGGCGATGTTGGCCGCCGTCGGCACGTAGTCCACCAGGGTCGCCAGGTAGGCCCCACCCCCCGCGTCCTCCAGCTCCCCCTTCTTCTTCAGCTGGGTCGTCAGGGTGATCAGGTCGCACGGCTCCCCGTTGGTGGAGAGCTCGATCATGGCGCGGAAGATCTTCCGGTGGGACTCCCGGTAGAACTCCTCGGCCCTGATGACCTCCAGCGCCCGGTTGATCGCCTCGTTGTCCAGGAGCACCCCGCCGAGGATGGACATCTCGGCCTCGATGCTCTGGGGGGGGACTTTGCGCATGTCCAGGGTCATAATCCTGACACTCTTTTCATGAGAGTAAAAAATAGGGTCGTTTATCCAAAAGGGTGATACTATACCCCCTAAATCGGCAACGGGTCAATCCGAGAGTTTGCCCTCGTGACACACCGAAACCCGAAAGACATCTTGACCCATAAACGGTATTTGGAACCACGAAGAGCACGACGCTTCACGAAGAATCAATCGATTGACAGAAAGATGGAGATCGGCCGGAGTAATCTCGCTTTTGAGGACACTCAATTGATTTTTTTGGTGCCCCTTCGTGTCCTTCGTGATTAACTGTTTTTTCCACATCACCCCAGGAATCCCGATGCGCCTCCCTGAACTCCTTGCCCCGGCGGGCAACCTCGAAAAGCTCAAGATCGCCGTCCACTACGGCGCCGACGCCGTCTACCTGGGTGGCAAGGCCTTCGGCCTGCGCAACCTGGCGGACAACTTCACCCCCGAGGAGATGGCCGAGGGGATCCGGCATGCCCATGCCCACGGGGTCAAGGTCTACCTGACCGTGAACAGCTACCCGGGCAACGACGACCTCCCGAGCCTGGAGGCCTACCTGGAGGAGGTCGCCCCCCTCCCCTTCGATGCCTGGATAGCAGCCGACCCCGGCGTCATCGGGCTGATCCGGGAGATCGCCCCTGACAGGACCATCCACCTCTCCACCCAGGCCAACACGGTCAACTGGCGCAGCGCCCGCTTCTGGCAGCAGCAGGGGGTGAGCCGGATCAACCTGGCCCGGGAGATGTCCCTGGCCGCGGTGATCGAAACCGCGCAGAAGACCTCCGTGGAGCTGGAGCTCTTCGCCCACGGCGCCATGTGCATCTCCTACTCCGGCCGCTGCCTCCTCTCCAGCGTCATGAGCGGCCGCAACGCCAACAAGGGGGAGTGCTCCCACCCCTGCCGCTGGAACTACGCCCTCGTGGAGGAGACCCGGCCGGGGGAATACTTCCCGGTGGTGGAGGACGACAGGGGCACCTTCATCTTCAACTCCCGGGACCTCTGCCTGATCGAGCACCTGCCGGAGATCGTGGCGAGCGGCGTCGCCGCCCTGAAGATCGAGGGGAGAATGAAGGGGATCTACTACGTCGCCTCCACGGTGCGTGCCTACCGGGCGGCCCTGGATGCCCTGGCGCAGGAGGGGGAGGCGTACCGCTTCCGCCCCGAATGGCTTGAGGAGCTCTGCAAGACCAGCCACCGGGGGTACACCACCGGCTTCCTCTTCGGCCAGCCCCGGGAGGTGGGGCAGGAGTACCACTCCGCCTACCTGCGCAGCCACCAGTTCGTCGGCCTGGTGGAGGAGGTCCACCCCGACGGCACCGCCACGGTCGGGGTGCGCAACCGGATCCGCCGCGGCGACCACCTGGAGCTGATGGGGCCGGGGATGCGGACCGACACCGTGACGGTCACGGACCTGACCGATGATGCCGGCACCCCCCTGGAGGCGGCCAACCCCAACCAGCGGGTCAGGATGAGCATCCCCGGGACCGCGGCCCCCCTGGACATGCTCCGTCGTGAGGGGTGACGGCGTGCGGCGCGCGGTGATCATCGCCAACCGGGGGGCGGGGAGCTTCTCCCCCGGCAGGCTGGAAAGCGCCTGCCGCGCCCTGGAACATGCCGGCCTGGAGGTCGCGCAGCGGTTGTGCAGCGACTTTGACACCATGACCGAGGCCGCGCAGGAGGCGGGCTCGGGGAAGGATTCTCCCCTGGTGGTCGCCGCCGGCGGCGACGGCACCATCAACGCCGTGCTGAACGGCCTGGCCGGCAGGGGGGCGACCTGTGCCATCCTCCCCCTGGGGACCGCCAACGTGCTGGCCCTCGAACTCGGGCTGGACTCGGCCGAAACGGCGACGCAGCGGATCATCGCCGGCACGACCCGCCCCTTCACCGCCGGCCTGATCAGGGGCGGATCACGCACCAGCCGCTTCTTCCTCATGGCAGGGGCCGGCCTGGACGGCTTCATCGTCCGGGGGGTCACCCTGGCGAGCAAGAAGCGGCTGGGCAAGGGGGCCTACCTCCTCTCCGCCCTGGAGCACCTGGCCCGGTGGGAAGAGGGGAGGCTCAGGGTCATCGCCGGGAGCGCCGACTTCAGCTGCCACTCCCTGGTCGTCTGCAATGCCGCCCGCTACGGGGGGACGTTCACCCTGGCCCCGGAGGCGAGCATCTTCTCTCCCGGCCTGGAGGTGGTAGCCGTCACGGGGAGTTCCCGGCTCGCCCACCTTGGCCTGGTCCGGGAGACCCTCCTGGGCACCCCGGGGAGAGGCGGGAGCATCGTCCGGCTGACCGCGGACAAGATCCTGATCGAAGGGGTAAAACCGCTGCAGGCCGACGGGGACGACTGGGGGGACACGCCGGTGGAGATCGTGGCCGAGCCCGCCTATGCCGACATCATCGTGTAGTGCGCCCGTGGCCGAAGATGACCGGAATGTCATCTTCGCGTCATGATCGTGCAAGACAACAGGGAGCAGTATTGCCAGGATTGACCCAAAGATAGCCATAGCGGACCAAAAAAGTCCGATTTTGCCATTTCAACACTCACTCTCTTGTGACGACCGGCGCCCCTCCCAACACAAGTGCGTTCCCCATTCCGGAGGAAAACCACATGAAATTAGCCGGCCGCTCCCGCTTCATCGCCCTTCTCTTCGCCATCACCCTGGTCACGTCCCTCATCACCAGGACGGTGCTCCTGGTCAAATCCCTCCCCAGCCTGGAGCTGTCCCCGCTCCTGCTGGCGAAGATCTACGGCATCGGCCTCTTCTTCGACTGCGTCACCTTCAGCTACATCCTCATCCCCTTTGCGCTGCTGCTGGTCCTCTCCCCCGACAGGCTCTCCAACAGCAGGTTCGGCCGGGCAGGAAAGCTGGTGTTCCTCTTCCTGTACATCTTCGCCATGCTCTTCAACGGGGTGTCCGAGTACACCTTTTTCGACGAGTTCGCCACCCGCTTCAACTTCATCGCCGTCGATTACCTCATCTACACCACCGAGGTGGTGCGGAACATCCACGAATCATACCCGGTGACCCTGATCGTCTGCTCCCTGCTGGTGCTCTCCCTCTTCCCCTTCATCCCGGCGAAGCGCTACCTGGACGGGTCATACCCGGCAGCCACGAAGTTCACGGCACGGGCAGGCGCCGGCGGGGCGCTGCTCATGCTCCCCCTCTGCGCGTTCTTCACCGTCGACCTTGGCCTGAGCGAGATCTCCCCCAACAATTATGCCAACGAGCTGGCGAGCAACGGCCTCTACGACCTCTTCTCCGCCTTTCGCAACAACGAGCTGGACTACGCCAGGTTCTACCCGACCCGGCAGACCGGCGAGGTGATGGCTCGCCTGCGGGGAGTGCTGCACGGCACCGACGCAAGCGGCCTCGGCAGGCATGTCCGTCACGACGGGGCGGAGAAGCGCTACAACGTGATCCTCGTCTGCGAGGAGAGCCTGAGTGCCGAATTCCTCTCCGACTTCGGCAACCGCCACGGCATCACCCCCAACCTGGACCGGCTGGCCAGGGAGTCCCTCTTCTTCACCCACCTGTACGCCTCGGGCACCAGGACGGTGCGCGGCCTGGAGGCCATCAACCTCTCCATCCCCCCCCTGCCGGGGACGGCCATCGTCAAGCGGCCGGGGCACGAAAACCTCTTCTCACTCGGTGCGGTCATGAGGAAGCACGGGTACGACAACCGCTTCGTCTACGGCGGCCACGGCTACTTCGACAACATGAACCATTTCTTCGCATCGAACGGCTACGACATCGTCGACCGGACGGACTTCGCCGCCAACGAAGTGACCTTTGCCAATGCCTGGGGGGTCTGCGACGAGGACCTGTTCGACAAGACGATCAGGATGGGGGACCTCTCCCATGCCGCCGGCAGGCCGTTCTTCAGCTTCGTCATGACCACCTCCAACCATCGCCCCTACACCTACCCCGACGGCAAGATCGACATCCCCTCCCACACGGGGAGGGACGGCGCGGTGAAGTACGCCGACTACGCCATCGGCCAGCTGATCGCCAAGGCGAAGAAACAGCCGTGGTTCAAGGACACGATCTTCATCATCGTCGCCGACCACTGCGCGGGCAGCGCCCGGAAAGTCGCCCTGCCGATCAAGAACTACGAAATCCCCCTGTTCGTCTACGCCCCCGGGATCGTCACCCCCCAGCGGAACGACCGGATGATGAGCCAGATCGACATCGCCCCGACGCTCCTCGGCCTGCTGAACATCAGCTACTCCTCCCGGTTCTTCGGCAGGGATGTCCTCCATGACACCGGCGGGCCGGAGAGGGCTTTTATTGCCACCTACCAGAAACTGGGGTATATAGAAGGGGACCGGCTCCTGGTACTGGGCCCGCAGAAAAAGGCCGACTACTACCGGTTCGACCGCGCCAGCGGGACCACCGTGGAGACCCCTGCGGAGAGCGACCTGCTGATGGACGGCCTGGCCTACTACCAGGGGAGCGCCTATGCCTACAAGAACCGGCTGAACCGGATTACCAACTAGCACGGGATCGACCATGGACTCTCTCTTCTCCTTCTTCAGCGCCCGCACGGCTTCGGCCCGGCGGGACCTGGCGATTCTCGCCGCGACCTTCGGCATCTTCTGTTTCCAGTTCCTGGGGAGATTCCCCCTCATGGAGCCGGACGAAGGGCGCTACAGCGAAATCCCCCGGGAGATGCTGGAGCGGATGGACTTCATCACCCCCACCCTCAACTACGTCAAGTATTTCGAAAAACCGCCGCTCATCTACTGGCTGAACGCCCTCTCCTTCTCCCTCTTCGGCCAGAACGAGTTTGCCGCCCGGCTCCCCTGCGCCTGCGCCGGGCTGCTCACCATCCTCGCCGTCTACTGGCTCGGGAGGGAACTGTTCGGCCGCCGCACCGGCCTGCTCGCCGCCGTGGTTCTCGGCAGCTCCGCCGGCTTCATCCCCCAGGCCCGCATCCCCCTGACCGACATGCCCCTCACCCTCGGCCTCACCCTCTGCCTCGGCGCCTTCATCCTGGCGGTCCGGGACGACGGACCGCGCAAGGGGCTCTACTACCACCTTGCCTATGCCGGTGCCGCCCTGGCGGTCCTGGCCAAGGGGCTGATCGGCATCGTCTTCCCCGGGGCGATCCTCTTCCTCTTCATGCTGGTCCGCAAGCGGTGGGGCCTGCTGCGGGAGATGCGCCTCCTCACCGGCATCCCCCTCTTCCTCCTCATCGCCGCCCCCTGGTTCATCCTCGTCTCCCTGCACAACCCGGAATTCGCCCGGTTCTTCTTCATCCACGAGCATTTCGAGCGGTTCCTCACCAAGGTGCACCGCCGCTACCAGCCGGCCTGGTTCTTCATCCCCGTGCTGGTGGGAACGATGCTCCCCTGGTCGTTCTTCCTGCCGGTGGCCCTGCGCCAGGCATGGCGGGAACGGCGGGAGGAGCGGGGCGACACCCTTGCCTGGCTGGCGGTCTGGGCGGGTTTCATCTTCCTCTTCTTCTCCAAGTCCAGCTCCAAGCTGGTGCCGTACATCCTTCCCGTCTTCCCACCCCTGGCCCTCCTCATCGCCTGGGCAGTGGAGAGCGCCCTGGAAAGGGGGCTGGCATCCCTGAGGTCCACCATCCTGGCCGTCTCGGTACTGCTCCTTGTCCTGGCCGGCGGTCTGCCGCTCTACGCCATGCTTTCGACCAGGGGGGACATGGGCCTGCCGGCCGCCCTGCTCCTGGCGCTCATCCTGCTCGCGACGGGCGCAGGGGCGCTGAAAGCCCTCAAAGGCGACAACCTCCCCCTGGTCATGACGTCCCTCGCCCTGGGGATGACGATCTTCACCGCGGGGGTCAGCTCGGTCGTCTACGCCAACCTGGCGGAGAAGAAGAGCTCCAGGTCGCTGGCGCTGAAGGTCCGGGAGCTGGCCGGACCGGAGACGGTCGTGTCCTCCTTCGGCTACAACCAGTCCCTGCCGTTCTACGCCGCCCGGCGGACGATCGTGGTCGGCGACAGGAGCGAGCTGGAATTCGGCAGCAACCAGGGGGACCAGTCGGCCTGGTTCCTGTCCTATGCCGACTTCTTCCCCCTCTGGGACGGGGAGAAACCGGTCCTGACGATCCTCGGCAAGGGTGAAGTGGCAACCCTGGCCGCCAACGTCAAGAAACAACCCCGTGTCATCATGGAGAACCGGAGAAGGGTCCTCGTCGCCAACTTTTGAGCCGCCGGGGTCGAAAGAAGTTGTCAGCATACTGATTTTATGCAATAAATAACCGGTTATAGCGAACTCTTGCGGAGGCTGCCCGGTGCGCCAGGAATTTCTCCCCTTTTCCCGACCGACCATAGACGATGACGAGATCAACGAAGTCGTCGATTCCCTCAGATCCGGCTGGATCACCACCGGCCCCAAGGTGAAACGCTTCGAGGACGCCTTCGCCGCCTACGTGCACGCCCCCTTTGCCGTCCCCTTAAGTTCGGCGACCGCCGGCCTCCACCTCACTCTCCTCGCCCTGGGGATCACGGAGGGGGACGAGATCATCACCACCCCCATGACCTTCGCCTCCACCCTCAGCATCCCGGTCCTCTGCGGGGCACGGCCGGTGCTGGTGGACATCGAGCCCGGCACCCTCAACATCGACGCCGCCAGGATCCGTGAGAAGATCACCCCGGCCACCCGCGCGATCATCCCGGTGCACTTCGCCGGCCAGGCGTGCGACATGGACCCCATCCTCGCCCTGGCAGGGGAGTTCGGCCTCACGGTCATCGAGGACGCCGCCCATGCCGCCGGCACCGAGTACAAGGGGAAGCGGATCGGCTCCCTGGAGAGCGTCTCCATCTTCTCCTTCCACCCCAACAAGAACCTTACCACCGGCGAGGGGGGGATGGTCTGCACCCCCGACGAGTCCCTGGCCGAGGAGGTCTCCCTCCTCAAGTTCCACGGCATGAGCCGTGAGGCCTGGAAGCGTTTTGCCGCCAGCGGCACACCCAACTACGACATCATGATGCCCGGCTTCAAGTACAACATGATGGACATCCAGGCGGCCATCGGCATCCACCAGCTCCCCAAGCTGGACGGGTTCATCGCGCGGCGGACCGAGATCGCCGAGTTCTACAACCGGGAGTTCGCCGACGTCCCCGAGCTGGCCCTACCTTCCTACGCCCCCTACGACCAGCGCCACACCTGGCATCTCTACACCCCCCTGGTCCGGATCGAGCAGCTGACCATCGACCGGGACCGCTTCATGGAGGAGCTGAAGAAGCTCAACATCGGGACCGGCCTGCACTACAAGGCGATCCACCACCACGCATGGTACCGGGAAAACATGCCCCAGCCGGCCGGCAGCCTCCCCCACGCCGACTACGCGTCGGACCGCATCCTCTCGCTCCCCCTCTTCCCGACCATGAGCGACGAAGACGCCCGGGACGTGGTGGAGGCGGTGAAGGACGTCATCGCCCGTCACCGGAAATGATCGACTGGGGCAACGCCTGCGCCACCCGTAAATGGCGGAGATTCATGACGGGCGAAGCACGCCTCGCCTCCACAGGAAGAAAATCAATGCCTGATAAACCATATCTTTCCATAATTGTCCCTGTCTACAACGAAGAGGGGAACCTGGAGCAGCTCTTCACCCGCCTCTACCCGGTCATGAAGAGTCTTGGCAAACCCTTCGAGATCATCTTCACCGACGACGGCAGCAGGGACCGGTCGCTGCAGATCCTCAAGGCCAAGGCCGGGGAGCACCCGGAAGTGCGGGTGATCGAGTTCAACGGCAACTTCGGCCAGCACATGGCCATCATGGCCGCCTTCGAGATCAGCCGCGGCGAGATCATGATCACCCTGGACGCCGACCTGCAGAACCCGCCGGAGGAGATCCCCAAGCTGGTGGCCGAGGTGGAGAAGGGGCACGACGTCGTCGGCAGCATCCGCCAGAAGCGGCAGGACACCTTCTTCCGCAAGACCGCCTCCCTGATGGTGAACATCGCCACCCGGAAGATGACCGGCATGAAGATGAGCGACTACGGCTGCATGCTGCGGGCCTACCACCGCAACGTGGTGGAGAACATCAACCGCTGCCAGGAGGCCTCCACCTTCATCCCGGCCCTGGCCCAGTCCTTCGCCACCTCCCCCTCCGAGGTGCAGGTAGCCCACGCGGAGCGGGCAGAGGGGGAGAGCAAGTACTCCCTCTACAAGCTGATCCGCCTCAACTTCGACCTGATGACCGGCTTCTCCGTCGTGCCGCTCCAGATGTTCGCCCTCATGGGGATCCTCACCTCCCTCTTCAGCGTCGCCTTCGCCCTCTTCCTCCTGGTCCGGCGCTTCATCGTCGGCGCCGAGGTGGAGGGGGTCTTCACCCTCTTCGCCATCCTCTTCTTCTTCATCGGCATCACCATCTTCGGCATCGGCATCGTGGGGGAGTACGTGGGGAGGATCTACCAGGAGGTGCGGCGGCGGCCGCGGTACGTGGTCAGGAAAGTGCACGGGGCAGATTAGAAACGCCACTTTTGCGCACTATCTGCGTAAGTCTTCAGGATACCTTGTGCGGCGTAGCGCTGCTACGCCTCCGCGCTATCCTTCGACAGCCTTGATCTTGCACAAAATTGACGTTTCATTATTGGAATTATTAACAATGACCTATTCAGCAAAAGTTATCGTCTGCGCCTACCATAACGTAGGCTACCGCTGCCTGGAGGAGCTCCTCCGGCAGGGGGCGGACATCCGCCTGGTCTTCACCCACGAGGACTCCCCGACGGAGGAGATCTGGTTCGCACCGGTGCGGGAGCTGGCCGGGCAGCACGGCATCCCCTGCGTCACCACCGACATCAACCTGCCGGAGAACGTCGCCCGGCTGCGGGAGCTCGCCCCGGACTTCCTCCTCTCCTTCTACTACCGGAACATGATCAAGCCGGAGGTTCTGGAACTGGCCACGCAGGGTGCGCTGAACCTCCACGGCTCCTACCTCCCCCGGTATCGGGGACGGGTGCCGGTGAACTGGGCGGTGATCAACGGCGAGACCGAGACCGGCGCCACCCTCCACTACATGGTGGAGAAACCCGACGCCGGCGACATCGTGGACCGGGAAAAGGTGGCCATCGACTTCACCGACACCGCCCTCGACGTGTTCAACAAGGTCACCGACGCCGCCGTGACCGTCATCGGCCGCTCCTGGCCGAAACTGGTCGCCGGCACGGCCCCGAGGGTCCCCATGGACCTGACGGCGGGCAACTACTGCGGCGGCCGCAAGCCGGCCGACGGCCTGATCGACTGGTCGAAGAGCGCCGTAGGGATCTACAACCTGGTCAGGGGGGTCACCCACCCCTACCCCGGCGCCTTCACCACCCTGGCAGGGAAAAAGGTCACCATCTGGAGCGCCTGGCCCGTAGCGGGGAGCGGCGAACCGGGCAGGGTCGTCTCCACCAGCCCGCTGCTGGTGGGGACCGGCGACGGGCTGCTGGAGATCCGCAGCCTGCAGGTGGAGGGGGAAGCGGAGATGAAAGCGGCAAAATTCGCTACAACGCAGCTAAGGAACAAGCGATTCAACTAGGCTTATAAATGGCTTCGAGAGCGGTGTCGTATGCAAGGCGCGTGAGGACCGGGGAGCGAGGCGTAGCAAAATCCCTCACCCTATCCCTCTCCCAGAGGGAGAGGGCAATGAGTACTCTCCCCCACTGGGGGAGAGATAGAGAGAGGGTGGCTACGTTGAGCTTCACGGCCCGGAACGCAACGCCGCAGACGGCCCGTTGTCGGAGCCACAAAAAGGAGAAAGCAGCATGAAAGTACTCATTCTCGGCGTCAACGGCTTTATCGGCAACGCCCTCACCCACCGCATCCTCACCACCACCGACTGGGAAGTCTACGGCCTGGACATGGCCACGGACAAGCTGGAGCGCTCCATGGGCGATCCCCGCTTCCACTTCCTCGAAGGGGACATCACCATCAACAAGGAGTGGATCGAGTACCACATCAAGAAGTGCGACGTGGTCCTTCCGCTGGTGGCCATCGCCACCCCGGTCACCTACGTCAAGGACCCCCTGAGGGTCTTTGAGCTCGACTTCGAGGAGAACCTGAAGATCATCCGCCAGTGCGTCAAGCACAAGAAGCGGGTCATCTTCCCCTCCACCTCCGAGGTCTACGGCATGAGCCCGGACAAGGAGTTCGACGAGGAGAGCTCCCCCCTCCAGCTCGGCCCCATCAACAAGGAGCGCTGGATCTACTCCTGCGCCAAGCAGATGCTCGACCGGGTCATCTATGCCTACGGCGCCCACGAGGGGCTCAAGTACACCCTCTTCCGCCCCTTCAACTGGATCGGCCCCAAGCTGGACTCCATCTCCACCGCCAAGGAGGGGAGCTCCCGGGTCCTCACCCAGTTCCTCTACAACATCCTGGCCGGCGAACCGATCCAGCTGGTGGACGGCGGTGGCCAGCGCCGCTCCTTCACCTTCATCGAGGACGGCATCGACGCCCTCATGAAGATCATCGCCAACGAGAACGGCTGCGCCGACGGCGGCATCTTCAACATCGGCAACCCGACCAATGACCTCTCCGTGCGGGAACTGGCGGAAAAGCTCATCGCCCTGGTCCGGGAATACCCCGACTACAGGGAGAAGGCTGACGGCTGCAAGATTGTCGAGGTCTCCTCCGGCGAGTTCTACGGCAAGGGGTACCAGGACATGCTCACCCGCGTCCCGTCGGTGAAGAACGCCAAGGCACGCCTCGGCTGGGAGCCGACGACCTCCGTGGACGACGCCCTGCGCAAGACCCTGGAGTTCTACCTGGTGCAGGAAAGGGAGAAGATCGAGCACCTGCTCTGAACACGCCGCTTTTACGCAATCTCCTACTTGACCTTGCGTAAAATCGACATGTTCATGTTACGACATGGCACCACCAAAACGGCCGCTTTCCCTCTTGGAAGCGGCCATTTTTTATGCTGGCACGCCGGAGTGCATGTGCCGGTCGGCATCAATTCATCATTGAAACGGCCTCATAAAGTCCGTATTATTTACCGGCATGAACACGCTTACGGAGCTGTTGGATGCAGGTCTTGAACGATCACTAAGTGGCTACACAAAGTGTAGCAATTTCAGATTGCAATAACCTATATAAGCTACAAATTACCCATATAGGCCATAAATGGCTTATATAAGTAATATGAACCGGCAGCTAATCAATATGTTGGCGAGGGAATGAAGGGATTATGGGTAACGAGTTTTTTGTTCCGGCAGCATTATGGCTAAGTGGAGCCAATCTCATTGTGGCCTTTTCGCTCAAGCGACAGGGGCTGTCGTTAAAGTACATGCTAACCCCGCTTGCAATCTTCAAATTGCAGGGACGAGATTGGGGTTTACTAGCCCTACTGGTTCTTGTTGTTTTTGCCGTCGAAGTACTATTTTTCAAATAATGATGATAGCCGTGACCGCGCAGCGGCTACTGGCTTTTCCTCAACATAAAGACAAGGGGTCAGGTCTTGAAAAATCACTTTTCCCCTCATAAACTCACTTTTCAACGGCCTGTTGCCCAAATCAAAACATTCATGGCGCTAACTAGCTGAATATGC
>CALMBF010000058.1 GCA_937860145.1 uncultured Geobacter sp. | reverse complement strand
ACCAGGGAGTTCCCCCGGATGGGGAGCCACCACCCCGGCCCGCCGGGGGAGCTTTCGCCGGGGCGGAGCGGCCTGAACCCCTCCCGGATGATCTCGAAATTGAACGGCAGGTTCACCGTCGATGGATACCGGATCGACATGACTAATCCTCCCCCACGCAAAAGGGCACCATCACCGGCGCCCCTTTACCCTTCAGACATTCACCACTATAAGAACATTGCTGCAAAACTGAGGTTGTTCAAAAATGGTCAGATCGTCGCACCCGCAGAAAGCCCCACGGAGGCGTAGCCACCCTCACCCTATCCCTCTCCCGGAGGGAGAGGGCAATGAGTACTCTCCCCCTCTGGGGGAGAGATAGAGAGAGGGACTGCTACGCCGCACACGGCGGCTTTCGAGGACGGCGGCGATGGCTGTTTTTCAACAACCGCCTCGCTTCACTTCTCCGCCAGCTCCGCCTTGAGCCCGTCGAGCACCGCCTTGACCTCGTCGATCATCTCCTGGGCCTGGGGGGACTTTTCGTGTTTGAGGTACAGCTTCAGATACTTGACCGCCTCGGAGAGGTGCTCCCGGTCCATGTGCAGGCTCCCCAGGGTCAGGTAGGCGAGGGTGAACCCGGGGTCGATGCGAATCGCCTCCAGGCACTCCTTCTCGGCGGCATCGTGCTCGCCCAGGTCGTAGTACAGCTCCCCGAGGTTGAAGTGGGCGGCCGCATCATGGGGATCGACGGCGATGCCACGGTTGAACGCCTCGATCGCCTTCTCCCGGTCCCCCTGGCCGTACCAGGCATCCCCCAGGGCGTTGTAGGCGAAGACATTGTCCGGGTCGATCTCCAGCGCGGCATTGTAGGCCCTGATGGCATCCTCGGCCCGCTCCATGCTGTTGTAGACCAGGCCAATATTGACGAAGCCGTCAGCATCCTTCGGGTCGATTTCGACGATCTTCTGGTAGGCCTTGAGGGCGTCCTTGTGCCGCCCCTGCTCGAAATAGAGGTCACCCAGGGCGGTGAGGGCATCGGTATCCTCGGGGGCAAGCTTCAGCCCCGCCAGGTAGGCGGCAATCGCCTCCTCCGGCTTCTCGGCGCCGGCCATCGCCTCCCCAAGGTAGAAATGCCCCTCGGGGTTGTCCGGTTCGAGGTCAATGCACTCCCGTGCCGCTGCCGCGGCTTTTTCAAATTCAGCCGACTCGATGGCTGCTATGACTCTCTCCAGCGTCTGTTCAAAAGCTGTGCTCATGATCTCTCTCCCGCCTCTCCGGCTGGTCTTGTCAGGGCTCTGCGCGCCTGTTTCCGGATATATAGCATAGGGTGCCGCAATTATCACCTCAATTCCATCATATCCTCTTCACATATCGGGCAAATCATTTATACTGACTGCATTTCACACGGCTAGGACGGTCCATGCAAGAACGGCTCGAATCCCTGGGGCTCCGCACCCTGGAAGACATCAGCACCCTGATCCTCCACTCCCACGACATGCAGGAAACGCTGGACAACATCGTCACCCTGGTCGCCAAGCGGATGGAGTCGGACGTCTGTTCCATCTACCTGCTGGACGACGACGGCGAGACGCTGCGGCTCCAGTCCACCAAGGGTCTTTCCCGGGCATCCGTCGGCAAGATCACCATGAAGACCTCCGAAGGTCTCACCGGCCTGGTCGTGGAGCAGCGGGGGGTGGTCAGCCTTGAAAACGCCCATGAACATCCCCGTTACAAGTACTTCCGCGAGACCAAGGAGGAGCGCTACCCGTCGTTCCTCGGCATCCCCCTGTTCGAGCGCAAGACCCCCGTGGGGGTCATCGTCATCCAGCACCGGGAGCCGCGGGTCTATACCAAGACGGAGATAAGCACCCTCTCCACCATCGCCTACCAGATATCCAGCATCGTCATCAACGCCAAGCTCCTCGACTCCATCCGGACGAAGGAAGAGGAGCGTGCCCGCCTGGAGGGGGAGCTGCGGAAGATCCACGGCATGGATATGCCCGGAGGCGACCTCCTCCCCGGGGAGCCGTCAAAGGCGCCCACCGCCCACCACGGTACCGGGGTCTCCCCCGGCTTTGCCATCGGCGGCATCTACATCCTCAGCAGGCGCAACCCCCTGGAAGGGACCATCGTCGAGAGGACCCTCCCCCCGGAGGAAGAGCACAAGCGGCTGCAGCTGGCCCTGGAAAAGGCCAGGATCCAGACCCTCTACATGGAAAAGAGGGTTGCCGAGACACTGTCGGAAGAAGATGCCGCCATTTTCCATACCCACCTGATGATCCTGGAGGACCGGGGATTCCTGGCAAAGATCAGGGAGCTGATCGACCAGGAGTACGGCGCAGCCCGGGCCGTGCAGGAGGTCGTCAATTTCTACGTGGCCGCCTTCTCCCGCATGGAGGACCCCTACCTGAAGAGCCGCTCGGCCGACATGGAGGACATCGGCCGCAGGCTCATCGACTCCCTGGACGGCACCGAGAGCAGCGCCCCCCAGCTGGAGGAGAAGCGCCTGCTGGTGGCGGCGGACATCCTCCCCTCGGACCTCGCCACCATGGACCTGGAGAAGATCCTCGGCATCGTCACCGAGAAGGGGGACATGAACTCCCACGCCGCCATCATGGCACGCTCCCTCGGCATCCCGGCCGTGGTCGGGGCCGAAGGGCTCCTGCGCCAGCTGGGGCTCAAGGACGAGCTGATCATCGACGGCAACAGCGGCCACGTGTACATCAACCCGGGGCAGCTCATCAGGACCGAGTACCTGCGGCTGCAGCAGGATTACAGCTCGAAGCGGCGGGAACTGGCGGGGCTGCAGGACCTCCCCGCGGTCACCACCGACGGGGTCAGGGTCTCCCTCAAGGCGAACATCGGCCTGATCAGCGACATCCGCGTTGCCAGGACCAACGGTGCCGAAGGGATCGGTCTCTATCGCACCGAGTTCCCCTACATGTCGCGGAAGACGTTCCCCAACCGGAAGGAACAGGCCCAGCTCTACTCAAGGATCATGGACGGTTTCAGCGGCCTTCCCGTCACCATCCGCACCCTGGACATCGGGGGAGACAAGGGGCTCCCCTACTTCAACCACCCGGCCGAGGAAAACCCCTTCATGGGGTGGCGGGCCATCAGGATCTCCCTCGACTGCCGGGACATCTTCCGCGAACAGCTGGCGGCCATCCTCATGGCTTCGGTCGGCCACGATGCCCGGATCATGTTCCCCATGATCTCCGGGGTGGAGGAGCTGGGACAGGTCAGGGAGATCGTCGCCGACGTGAAGGAGGAGCTCCGCAGGTCCGGTATACCCTTCAACGACCTCATCCCCATGGGGATCATGGTCGAGATCCCCGCCGCCGTGCAGATCGCCGACCTCCTGGCGAAATCCGCCGACTTCTTCAGCATCGGCACCAACGACCTGATCCAGTACACCCTGGCGGCTGACCGGAACAACCCCAAGGTCAAGGGATACTACACCCCCTATCATCCGGCGGTGCTCCACTCCATCCGCAAGGTCGCCGATGCCGCCCATGCCCGCGGCATACCGGTATCCCTCTGCGGGGAGATGGCCGCCGACCCCTTGGGCGCCCTGCTCCTCCTCGGCCTGGGGATCACCGACCTCAGCATGGCCTCGCCGTCGATCCCCCTGGTGAAACAGGTGCTGCGCAGCACCAGCCAGGCACAGGCGCGGGAGATCGCCGCCACGGCACTGGCGATGGAGAGCGCCGCCAGGATCAGCTCCTACCTGAAGGAGGCGGCCCTCGATCTGGGGATAATCAGCTAGGAGGTTGTTGAAAAACAGCCATCTCGCCGCCGTCCTCGAAAGCCGCCGTGTGCGGCGTAGCAGTCCCTCTCTCTATCTCTCCCCCAGAGGGGGAGAGTACTCATTGCCCTCTCCCTCCGGGAGAGGGATAGGGTGAGGGTGCTACGCCTCCGTGGGGCTTTCTGCGGGTGCGACGGTCTGACCGCTTTTGAACAACCCGAGTTTTTCAACAGACTGCTAGTCGCGGCGGAACAAAAATTACTGGTGATTTCCTCCACTGTGACGTATAAAATTGCATCTGCGCCATACACATGTCACCCGGAGTCAGCCCGATGAAACGGATCATCTTCCCCCTTGTCGCCATCCCCATGCTCTTCTCCCTTGCCGAGGCCAAGGTCTTCAAGGCCTACAACGGCGACGTGGACTTCAACCATTCGAAGCACATGGGGATGTACCCCTGCACCGAGTGCCACGAGGGCCCGCCCCGTCCCTTCGGCATCGACAAGGCCAAGGCCCACAAGCTCTGCATCGGCTGCCACACCAAGGAGGGGGTCGGCCCCACCCGCCACTGCAGCGGCTGCCACGGCAACAAGAGCAAGGACGACTAGCCGGCGCTCCCTACCGGTAACACGAACGCCCCGCCCGGATACTCCGGACGGGGCGTATTTCGTTACTGAGACGGGAAGAGGAACCGTCAACTCATCACTATCACCAGATCTTCTTTCTCAACTTTTTCGCCCTCTTTAAATTTCACCTCTCCGATCGTGCCGTCCGCCTTGGCCTTGATGTTGGTCTCCATCTTCATCGCCTCGGTGACCACCAGCACGTCTCCGGCCTTGACCTCGTCGCCGGCCTTCACGTTGACCTTGAGGACTTTCCCCGGCATGGGGGCACCGATGTGGGAGGGGTTCCCCTTGTCCGCCTTCTCCCGGGCAGCGGTATCGCTCTGGATCGACTGGTCGCGGACGGTGACGGAACGGGCATTGCCGTTCAGCTCGAAGTAGACGGCCCGGGTGCCGTCGGGCTGGACCTTGCCGATGGCGTTCAGCTTGATGATCAGGGTCTTGCCCGGCTCGAGGTCAAGGGAGGTTTCCTGCCCCGGCTCCAGGCCGTAGAAGAAGATCGGGGTCGGGATGACCGAGGTATCCGAGTACTCCTGGCGGTGCCGGTCGAACTCCGGGTAGACGTTGGGGTAGAGGATGGCGGAGACCAGGGCCTTGTCGTCGATCCGGTGACCGAGGCGCTCCTCCAGCTTGAGCCGCTCCTCCTCGAAGTCCACCGGCTCCAGCAGCTCGCCCGGGCGACAGGTGATCGGCTCCTGCCCTTTCAGGACGATCTTCTGCAGATCTTCCGGCCACCCCTGGTAGGGCTGGCCCAGCATCCCCTTGAACATGCCGACGACAGATTCGGGGAAGGCCAGCTCCTCCTTGGAGGTGTAGACATCCTCGGGCTGGAGGTTGTTCTTCACCAGGAACATGGCCATGTCGCCGACGACCTTGGAGGAGGGGGTCACCTTGACGATGTCGCCGAACATCATGTTCACCTTGTGGTACATCTCCTTGCACTCCTCCCACCGGTCCAGCAGGCCCAGGCCGGCCACCTGGGGCTTGTAGTTGGAGTACTGGCCGCCGGGGATCTCGTGGTGGTAGACCTCGGCCGTGCCGCTCTTCAGCCCCGATTCGAAGGGGGCGTAGTAGTCCCGCACCGTCTCCCAGTAGTTGGCCAGCTGCTGGAGGCCGGCGGCGTTCACCCGCGGGTCGCGCTCGGTCCCCTCCAGGGCCGCCACCAGGGCGTTCAGGTTAGGCTGGGCGGTGAGGCCCGAGAGGGAGGAGAGGGCCGCATCTACGATGTCCACCCCGGCCTCGGAGGCCATGAGGAGCATGGCGCCGGCATTGCTCGATGTGTCGTGGGTATGGAGGTGGATCGGGATCCCCACGTTCTCCTTGAGGGCCTTCACCAGCTTGTAGCCGGCGAAGGGCTTGAGGAGGCCGGCCATGTCCTTGATGGCAAGGATGTGGGCACCCATCTTCTCCAGCTCCTTGGCCATGCCGACGTAGTACTCGAGGGGGTACTTGTCCCTCCTGGGATCGGTGATGTCGCCGGTGTAGCAGATGGCAGCCTCGCAGATCTTGCCGCTCTTGCGCACCGCCTCCATGGCCACCTTCATGCCGGTGGTCCAGTTGAGGGAGTCGAAGATCCGGAAGATGTCGACCCCGGAGTTGGCCGCCTCCTCCACGAACTTCTGTACCACGTTGTCCGGGTAGTTGGTGTAGCCGACGGCGTTGGAGCCCCGCAGGAGCATCTGGAAGAGGATGTTGGGGATCGCCTCGGAGAGTTTGTGGAGCCGCTGCCACGGGTCCTCCTTCAGGAAGCGCATGGAGACGTCGAAGGTGGCCCCCCCCCAGCACTCCAGGGAGAACAGGTCGGCACCCAGGTAGGAGGTCGGCTCGGCGATCTTCAGGAGGTCATGGGTCCGCACCCGGGTGGCCAGGTTGGACTGGTGGGCATCCCGCATGGTGGTATCGGTGATGAGGAGCTTCTTCTCCTCCAGGATCCACTTGGCGAGCCCCTCGGGACCCAGCTTCATGAACAGGTCCTTGCTGCCGGCAGGCCGCGGCCTGGTGATGTCGATCTCCGGCACCCGGGCTTCCATGAGCTCGGCGGACTTGAGGGGCTTGGCGACCCCGGGGGAGCCGTTGACGATGACGTCCCCCAGGAAGGTGAGGACCTTGCTGGCCCGGTCCTTCTTCTCCCGGAACTGGAGCAGTTCCGGATGCTTGTCGATGAAGGAGGTGTCGCACTGCCCCTTGATGAAGACCGGGTGGGTGACCACGTTCTCCAGGAAGCCGATGTTGGTCTTCACACCGCGGACCCGGAACTCCTGCAGGGCGCGGTGCATGATGTGGGCCGCATCCTTGAAGGTCAGCCCCCAGGAGCTCACCTTCACTAGAAGGGAGTCGTAGTGGGGGGTGATCTTGGCGCCGGTGAAGGCGTTCCCCGCGTCGAGGCGGATGCCGGCGCCGGCCGCCGAGCGGTAGGTGGTGAGGGTGCCGAAATCAGGGGCGAAGTTGTTGGCCGGGTCCTCGGTGGTAATACGGCACTGGATGGCATAGCCCCGCATGTCGATGGCCGACTGGGAGGGGATGTTGATCTCCGGGTCCGAGAGCTTGTGCCCGGCGGCCACCAGGATCTGGGACTGGACCAGGTTGCGACCGGTGATCATCTCCGTAACGGTATGCTCCACCTGGATGCGGGGGTTCATCTCGATGAAATAGTGGTTCCCCTCGCCGTCGACCAGGAACTCCACCGTGCCGGCGTTGCGGTACTTCACCTGGCCGGCGATCTTCAGGGCCGCGGTGCAGAGCTCCTCCCGCTGGGTCTGGGTGAGGCAGAGGGAGGGGGCGAACTCCACCACCTTCTGGTGGCGGCGCTGCACCGAGCAGTCCCGGTCGAAGAAGTGGACCAGGTTGCCGTAGTTGTCCCCCAGCACCTGGACCTCGATGTGCTTGGGATTCTCGATGTAGCGCTCCAGGAAGACCGCGGCGTTGCCGAAGGAGGCCTTCGCCTCGCTCCCGGCAGCCACCAGCCCCTCCAGGAGCTCCTTCTTGTTCCGGGCAACCCGCATGCCACGCCCCCCGCCGCCGGCGGACGCCTTGATGATGATGGGGTAACCGTACTCCTTGGCGAACTTGAGGGCATCCTCTTCCTTCTCGACGGGATCGGGGGTGCCGGGGACCACCTGCACCTCGGCGGCCATGGCCGCCTTGCGGCCTGCCACCTTGTCACCCAGGGCCCGCTGCATCTCCGCCGTCGGACCTATGAAGACGATGCCGGCAGCCTCGCACTTCTCGGCAAACTCGGCGTTCTCCGCCAGGAAGCCGTAGCCAGGGTGGATGGCGTCAACGTCCGCCTTCAGCGCCAGGGCGATGATCTCGTCGATCCCCAGGTAGGCGTCGATAGGTGCCTTCCCCTTCCCCACCAGGTACGCCTCGTCGGCCTTGTAGCGGTGGAGGGAGAGCTTGTCCTCTTCCGAGTAGATGGCAACCGTGCCGATTCCCAGCTCGGTGCAGGCGCGGAAGATGCGGATGGCGATCTCGCCCCGATTGGCCGCCATTATCTTTCTGAATTTTTTCTTCTCCATGTAAGCCCCCGTTCTTTACGTAAAATAAAACAGCTAAACTCTCGATAAAGTTTTAGTCATGCTAAAAAAATTCAGTTATTTTAGATAGTTATACAAGATTATCAACCAGGGCCATAGAATCAAATTATGCAATTATTGTCAACATTATACTTGCGTTTTAACATCAACGGTCATCTCCCGCTCCCAGGCTCCCTACCCAAGTATGCTCTTTCCTGTTGCGGGGGATGTATGATAGACTTCGATAGTTATTTCATCCATCAAAGGAGACATTCCGATGAATTTCCGTTCCTCATTGCTGACCCTCATGCTGTCCCTCGGCATGGGCACCATGGCCGTTGCCGCCACGGAACCACCCGCACCGAAGGGAGAGACGCGGGCGGAAGCACCGCAGGCCAAGGCACCGACCGACGCCGTCGCCAAAATCGGAGCAACGACCATCTCCCGGGCAGAACTCGACCGGGCCCTGAGCGTGCTCACCGCCCAGAACCGCCTGCCGGCAGCCAACACCCCCGAAAGCCGCAAACAGGCGGAGAGCGCGGCCCTGGACCAGCTCATCTTCGCCGAGCTCATGTACCAGGAGGGGCTCAAGACCCCCCCCGCCGACCTGGACAAGCAGGTCGATTTCAAGATGTCCCAGAACAAGAGCAAATTCGGCTCTCCGGCCGAATTCGAAGCTGCCCTCAAGGGGGCCGGCGTCACCGAGAAAGACCTGGTGGACATCACCAAAAAAGACATCGTGATCAGCAACTACATCGAAAAGAAGATCGCCCCGACCATCACGGTGAGTGACGATGAGGTGAAGACCTTCTACAACGACAACAAGGAACAGCTGAAGGAGGAGCCCCAGGTAAAAGCCAGCCATATCCTCATCGGCGTCGACTCATCCGCCTCCCCCGAGGAAAAGAAGAAGGCCAGGGAGAAGGCGGAAGCCCTCCTGAAGGAGATCCGGGGCGGGAAGGATTTCGCCGAGGCCGCCAAGGCCAGCTCCACCTGCCCGAGCAAGGAACAGGGGGGTGATCTGGGGTATTTCGGCAAGGGGCAGATGGTCCCCCAGTTCGAACAGACAGCCTTCGCCATGAAGGTCGGGGAGATCAGCGATGTCGTCGAGACCCAGTTCGGCTACCACATCATCAAGCTGACCGACAAAACAGGGGGGGAGGCCCCCAAACTGGACGACATAAAAGAAAAGATCGCCACCTACCTCAAGGGGCAGAAAACCCAGAAAGCGGTCTTCGATTTCGTCACGAAACTGCGGAAAGACGCCAAGGTGGAGATCCTCCTCTAGCCCTTGCCACGGTTACCTGAAGATGCAAAAAGCCCGGAGTCCACGCTCCGGGCTTTTTTTGTGAGCTACCTCGCCACCGTCTGCCGGAGCCGGTGCAGCAACTCCTCGACATCGGAAGCCCTGATGGTCTCACCGTCGAGCACGGCGACCAGCATCTCCCGGCAGGGGCCGCACTTGCGCAGGCAGGAGGCGATGTGCACCGGGAGCCGGGGGAACTCCTTCCCGACCCTTTTGGCCGCCTCCACGGTCAGGCGGTTGTTGGCGCAGAGCTTCAGCTTCACGCCGGGGGATCGGCCGGGGGGGTGAAGACCCGCGTCCCCAGCTCGCTGTCCAGCATCAACTGGCCGTAGCCGTTGTCGCCGATCATCTTCAGCTTGCCGATGATCTCCCGGTCGTTCTCCTCCTCCTCGATCTGCTCGGTGACGAACCACTGGAGAAAGATCTGGGTGGCATGATCCTTCTCCTGCACAGCAAGCTCGGTAAGCTGGTTGATGCAGGAGGTGATGTACTGTTCATGGGCCAGGGTCTCCTCGAACATCCCCAGGAAGGACGGGAACCGGCTGGAAGGGGCGTTCATCTGGCCGACCGTCGCCTGCTCCCCCTGGCTGTTGATGTAGGTGTAGAACTTCATGAAGTGGACCATCTCCTCCTGGTACTGGACGTTGAACCAGTTGGCGGTCCCCTTCAGCCCCATGGCATTGGCGGCAGCCGACATGTTCAGGTAGAGATAGGCCGAGTAGAGTTCGGTGTTCATGTGGGTGTTGAGAGCGGCGTACATGTTGGGTGATAGCATCGGGCCTCCTTGGTGCGGGTAGTATCTGAAGGACATAAGTATAGCAGACGGACGGGAGGGAGCAACGGCTCAGTGCCGGCGGGACAGGTCACCCCTCCTTCCTGTCCAGGAACATCTTGATGATATCCACCGGTACCGGGAAAATGGTGGTGGAGTTCTTCTCCGCGGCTATCTCCGTCAGGGTCTGCAGGTAGCGGAGCTGGAGGGATGAGGGCTGCTCGGCGAGGATCTTCGCCGCCTGGGCAAGCTTCTCCGACGCCTGCATCTCCCCTTCGGCATGGATGATCTTCGCCCGGCGCTCCCGCTCCGCCTCGGCCTGCTTGGCGATGGCCCGCTGCATCTCCTGGGGAAGGTCGATGTTCTTCACCTCCACGGTGGTGACCTTCACCCCCCAGGGGCCGGTATGGCCGTCGAGGATCTGCTGCAGCTCCTGGTTGATCTTCTCCCGGTTGGCCAGCAGTTCGTCCAGCTCCACCTGGCCGAGGACGCTGCGCAGGGTCGTCTGGGCCAGCTGGCTGGTGGCATAGAGGTAGTTCTCCACCTGGACGATCGCCTTTTCCGCCTCCATGACCCGGAAGTAGACCACCGCCGAGACCTTGACCGTGACGTTGTCGCGGCTGATCACGTCCTGGGACGGGACGTCGAGGGCGACGATCCGCAGGGAGACCCGCACCAGCCGGTCGATGCCGGGGATGATGAAGATGAGCCCCGGCCCCCTCACCCCCTTCAGCCGCCCCAGGCGGAACAGCACCCCCCGCTCGTACTCGGGGAGGATCTTGAGGGCATTGGCAAGCAGGACGATCAGGATGACAAGGGGGAAGGCCAGTCTGATGATGTCAAAGGGTTCGTGCATGGCAACCTCCGGAGCAGTGATACTCCACCAGTCTACCCCCAATCGCCCTCCCGTCAACATGGATTAACGGACTTGCCACCACGAACTAAACCGTGCTAATAATTTCCCTGTCGGAGGTGTCATGAAAGACAAAGCCAGCATCCTGCTCATTGACGACGAGGAGGCGAGCCGCCAGGCGCTCATCCTTCTCCTCAAGGGGAGCTACGCCGTCACCGGCGCCGGCAACGGCCACGAGGCGCGCCAGCGGCTGGCCGCGGAGCAGTTCGATATCGTCATCACCGACCTTCGCCTTCCCGACTGCAGCGGCATCGACATCCTCAAGCAGATCAAGCAGTACTCCCCCACCACCGAGGTCATCCTCATCACCGGCCATGCCTCGGCGGAAACGGCGGTCAGCGCCATGAAGGAGGGGGCGTCCGACTACATCACCAAGCCCGTCAACATGGAGGAACTGCGCATCATCCTGGCCAAGGCCATGGAGAAGCGCGAGCTCCTGTCGGAAAACATCTACCTGAAGAGTCAGCTCTTCGAGAAGTACGGGTTTGCCAACATCATCGGCAATTCGCCGGCGATGCAGAACGTCTTCCGCCTGATGCAGCGGATCATCAAGACCGACTCCACCGTGCTCGTCATGGGGGAATCGGGCACCGGCAAGGAGATCGTCGCCAAGTCGATCCACTTCAACAGCCCGCGCCAGGACAAGCCGTTCGTGGCCGTGCACTGCGGGGCGATCCCGGAGACGCTCCTGGAGAGCGAACTGTTCGGCCACGCCAAGGGGGCGTTCACCGGCGCCGTGCGGGAGAAGATCGGCAAGTTCGAAAGCGCCAACCGCGGCACCATCTTCCTCGACGAGATCGGCACCATGCCGCTGCACCTGCAGATCAAGCTGCTGAGGGTGCTTCAGGAACAGGAGATCGAGCGGGTGGGGTCCAATTCCACGGTCAAGCTGGATGTGCGGGTGATCGCCGCCACCAACCTGTCGCTGGAGGAGGAGGTGAAGCAGGGACGTTTCCGCGAGGACCTCTTCTACCGCCTCAACGTCATCCCCCTGATCGTGCCACCGCTGCGGGAGCGGAAGGAGGACATCGTCCCCCTGACGAGGCATTTCCTCGCCAAGTACTGCAAAGAGATGAACCGGGGGGAGATGCATATCAGCCGCCAGGCCATGGAGTCGCTGGAGATGTACCCCTGGCCGGGGAACGTGCGGGAACTTGAGAACGCGGTGGAGCGGCTGGTGGCCCTGACGGAGGGAGAATGCATCACCATCGCCGACCTCCCCGACAGCATCGGCAAGCAGCACGGCAACCGGCTCTCCTTCACCTACGAGCTCGACGACGCCAGCGGCCTGGACTTCGCCGCCACCATCAGCGAGATCGAAGCCCAGATCATCAGCAGGGCCCTGGCCCGCACCGACCACGTCAAGGCGAGAACCGCCGCCCTCCTCCGGATGAACCGCACCACCCTGGTGGAAAAGATGAAACGGCTCGGAATTGACAGCTGACGTCACCCCCCCCTTTCCTTGTCAATGAATGAATCAAATGCCCCCCTGCCCTAACCTATTTTTGCCCCACAAACATTAAATCTGTTGCATTTAAATTTTCTTGTATTGTATAAACTCCATCACGTAACCTCTGCCTGCCCGCACTTCCCGAATGCCAGTTCCTGACACACTGCTCTGTGGGGGGACAACAGTCCCAGGACCCACCATGGTTGCTTGCTTATGTATTTATGACTGACCCATGTCAGTCAATTTCTCCAGTGGGGGTATTGTAATGAAGAAACTAGCTTTATTGTTATCAATGGCACTGTTAGCAGCATGCGGCAGTAGTGGCGGCAGCAGCACAACCACGTCTCAGGTGGGAAGCAGTACGACAGGTGGGCAGACATCTAGTCTTACCATCAACATTCAAGAACCGGCAAGCAAGCAGGTCATGTCGTATGTTGCCCCCCCCGCACCCTACGCAAAGCACATGAGAAGGGTTGTCATCACCAATCCGACCATCGGGATCCAGAACTTCTCCGTGACGCAGGACGACTATGAGAAGGGTGTTGGAACACCCTCCGCATTCAACCTGCCCGTTGCCAGCGGCTACATCCTCGAAATTCTCGACTACGACAAGACCGGCACGATTTATTCCAATTTCACCACCCATGGCAAAACCTATCCGGGATATGACTCCCCCAACTCGCCATATACACTGGTCAACTATGCCAAGCAGAATTTCAGCATTGTTGCGGGAAACAACTCTGTTACCATAACAATGGTTCCCATCACGGCATTGCCGTCCATAACCCCTCCCGCGTCCATCACCGGGTCGTTCGACGGGAGCACGACCTTTACCGCTTCGGCCTCATTCCCCGCGTCCGGACCGTTTGATGCAAGCAGCAACTGGACTCTCTTGGGCGGGTACACCTCCACTGCCCTGATAGGCATGCAGAGTGGCATGGGCGCATCGCTGACGGCCATCGCCCCGTCGCCTTACGTCAACGGGACGTTCGTATCGCAATATTACCTTGCGGGCAAATTCTCCATCAAAAGCAGCCTGATCAAGTCTGGCGATGGAAGCAACTTCAATGTGGTAACCGCCGCTACCGCACCTATCACGCTCACATACAACAGTGGCACCATCACTCCTCCAGCGAATTAATTGCAACATCATAAAAAAAGAGGCCCGACGGGATTCTCCCGTCGGGCCTTGTGTCATTCTCAAATTATCTCCCTACCCGGCCGACGAGGGGGTGTCAGGTAATCAGCCCCAGATAGTTTTGCCGGTTGACAAGCTGCCAAGACGCATTGGGGTATGCTTCCAGCCATTCTCTGGGCGGCTTAGCCTGTGACGCACCCCATTTCATCTCATAGCCGAACAGCTTTCCTTCCCGCTCCTCAACAAGATCGATCTCTTTTTGGCGATAGGTACGCCAAAAGTAGTTGTTGGCCTGCTCCTGCAGATACTCCTGCCGCTTCAACCTCTCAATCACCAGATAGTTTTCCCACAGTTCACCGGCATCATTGCGGAGTTCAAGTGTATTGAAGTTATTGATCAGGGCGTTACGCACCCCGTTGTCGAGAAAGTAGTAGCGGCTGTTCTTGGTTATTTCCGAGCGCAGGTTACGGCTGAAACCGGCAAGCTTCTGGATCACGAATGCCTTCTCCAGCAGGTCGAGATAGCGTTCGATAGTGTTTTTGCTCATCCCCAGGCTGGTGCCGAGCTCGGTGTAGGACACCTCTTTGCCGACCTGAAACGCCATCAGCTGGAGCAGCCTGCTGATTTTTGACGAATGACGGATACCATCCAGCTCAAGGACATCCTTATAGAGATAGGAGGCGACGATCTCCTTCAGATACTGCTCGCGAGCCCGGTTATCGTTGGTCAATACCACCTCGGGATACGAGCCGTAAATCAGGCGGCTCTCCAGGTTGGCGTCGGTCTGGTGGCGCTGCTCGATCTGCCCGATTTCCAACTGGGACAGCGGATAGAGCCTCAAGGTGGTTTTGCGGCCGGTAAGCGGTTCTCCCACTGCCCGGGCCAGATCGAACGATGACGATCCGGTGGCAATGATCCTGATATCGGGAATATGATCGACTATCAACTTGAGGTTCGCGCCGATCCCCGGAACCTTCTGGGCCTCGTCCACTACCAGCAGCCGGTTGGCGCCGACAAAGGCGGAAAGCTTCTCGATCGACTGGCTGGCAAGGTAACCCTGCACGGTTATGTCTTCCCCGCTGACAAGGAGATACGGCTCGCCAATATCCTGGAGGAACCGCTTGACCAGCGTGGTTTTTCCGGTACGGCGCGCGCCATAAATTATGACCGCCTTGCCCGGCAGCAGTGCTCTCTCAAGGTTTTCAAGGTGCTTTTGGACAATGTACACGACAAGAACTCCGGCATTTAATTGACTGAATTATACATAATTCAGTCAATTAAACAATGGAATTACGGGTAAACTATGGAAGGAAAGATGTGGCGTTGTGTTGCGTCGTAGGTGACAGGGCTGTGAATAAAGATTGACGGGAAATTGAGCGCCGCTCCCCAGCACGCGGCTGGCCTGGGCGAAGAGCATGTTGTACGGCTCGACCAGGGTGTCCATCACCTTTTTGCGCCGCGGCAGCACCATGACCCGCTCCCCGCTGCCGTCGATGGCCACGGGATGGCGCTCGAAAAAGCTGGTCCCATCCTTGACCCACGATATGGAGCCGTGGAGCTTGACGAGTTTTACGGTCAGCTGGCCGGCAGGGGTGAACCGGTCGCCCGACACATCCCCGGACACCATGTTGAACCGGGCCGGGCTGAAGAACCGCTCCGTGGCCCCGCAGAAGCCGTTCTCCACCACCACCCCCACCCGCGCCGCTGCCGCCTCGAAGAGCAGGTCGTAATTGGTGGTGAAGATCCAGACCGTGCAGGGGCGGCCGAAGGTGCGGGCCCTGAGCGCGGCGAAGAAGCGGCAGTGGTTGTCCAGCGCCGGGTCGGCCACCGCGAGCAGGCACTCGACGATCAGTTCCCGCAGACTCCCCTCCAGAGCTCGGCTATGCGGGTCGCCCGTGTTGATGGCATAGGCGATCACCAGGTCCGACAGCTCCTCGATGTTCGGGGCGGCCAGGGCATCGTCGTAAACGATGCCGTCCGCAGCCAGAATCCCGTCCAGAACCGCCCGTTCACCGGCCGAGAGCAAACCTGTCACCTGCCGCGTAAGCCCCGGCATGAGGGGATAGCCGGCCTCCAGCGACGTTCCGGCGCCGAAGAGGAAGCCGGTTCCGTCCAGGGAGCTGGATACGTTGGGAAGGATTGTCTGAAGATCGATGCTCATGTCTCCGCCGTGAATGGGTTGTTGGAACAAACAGTGTGCATTTGCATAAATTTGTTTAGGTCTGAACTACACCTATCATCTTTTCACTCAGCTTAGATATTTGGAGACAAGCCTCCCATCTACTATCCTGATTAGCGTCGATCTTCCGCTATGCGTAATTTTTGTTCTGTGACTTTATCCGCTTTGGCTGTGGCGTATATGAGCCGCCTGAACATGCCAGCCAAGTCGAAGCGGCGGTTAAACCGATACTGAAACTCGCCCAGGTACCGATGAGCGTATTTCTCGAAATCAAAGGCATGGTAGGTTCCGGTAATGGCATTCTTCAGATTGCCAAGTACCGTGTTGATCCACCTGAAACATTCCATGCTGGTGCTTTTTCGCTCTTTACCAACAACTTCTCTCTGATGAAAGCAACCGGCCGTCTCGACTGCCTGGAAGCACCAGAGACCATCTGAAACCACCAGCGAAGACGGCGCGAGGGAACACCTGGCCCACCGTTCTATCTCTTCGTAGCAGAAGCTCTTTACGATTGAGAACACGGCGTAGAGCGGATGGCCCTGCTTGTTCGTCTGAACCGCCGCAACGAAAGGCACTTTGTTTTCAGAGCCGCGGCCGACTTTGCCGCCGGGGAGTTCACCGCCGAGGTAAGCATCATCAACCTCGATACGCTCCGACAGCACGGTGGACTGCTCCCGCTCATACATGACCTGCATGAGCTTATGCTTGAGTCGCCAGGCCGCACGGTAACTGATCCCGATCAGGCGCCTGAGTTCCGGGATGGCGACGTTGTTCTTGTTCTGGGTCAAAAAGAACATTGCCTGGAACCAGATGGTCAAGGGCAGCTTTGACGAGTGAAAGATCGTTCCTTCTGTCAGCGTAGTTTGAGTTCTACAGTCGCTGCACTGGAACACTTTAACCCGCCGGCCACGACGGTAGCTGCTAAAACGGCTGCTGTTGCATCTTGGGCACGCAAAACCCTCGGGCCACCGGGACACCTCGAGAACTCTCTCACACTGTTCTTGAGTGACGTATTGGGCAAGAAACTGATTCAAACTCAGGCCCGGCTGAAACTGAATACGGTTCATCTTCATGGCGATCCTCCCGATGTAAGATGCCATGAAAGTTATAATTATGTTGCGACAGTATATGTCACAACTGGCGTCAGCGGAAGAATGACGCTAATCAGTTCTACTATTGACTTAACTTTCATTGTTGATCCCGCTCCCATGGTTTTGAAAAAGGATATCCTTTTGCTTCTTCTGGAGACAATAGGCTCACAAGTACTAATATCTTTTTCCAAATAGCTAGGTTCAGAGCGCTGAATGTAAAAATTAATATTCCAAGGATTAAAACATGAACTATATTTTTGGGTTGAAACCAACCTTCAAAAAAGGTCGTAACAATTTTAACGACAATCAAACATGTGGCAAAAACAATAAATGGTGCAGAGATCTGTGTAAAAAGATATTTGTTTTTCAAAATTCCTCCAATAATATGAGCATCATTGAAACAATGAATCTAGCCAAGCAGCAGTTATTCCGCCTACTGATGCACTGACAACATTCTGTCCATATGGTGTGAATAATGGTCTAGCTTTCGCGCTACTTAACAATGGCCCATAATAAACTTGTTTGACCTTAAAGCTTGCCATCTTACCGCCAACTGCACCTCCCAGTGCACCAGCAAAGACTGAATTACGCAGTGCCTTGAAATCGAAAGGTTTCTTGCATGGATCAAGTCTTTGGCCAGCGATATTAGATACCCCACCTGACAATCCTCCCATTAAAGCACCAGAAACTACCATATTTACACCTGGGATTGGTAATGTGGACAAGACACCTGTAAGCCCTCCAATCAAGAGCCCTTGAACCATACTCGTGCCATTATTGTGGGCAGTATAAACGCCATAAATTGCACCGATAGCACCACCTATTAACTGTGGAGCAATCAAACCTTCTGGGTCGGATATATTCAAAGAATTGTTTTGGACATACCGATGAAGATTCACCTCTCCCGCCGCAAAGCCGATTGGATCTTTCTCCACATACCTCCCCACCCCCGGATCATAGTACCTGTTCCAGTTGTAGTGAAGGTTGGTCTCCGCATCTGCGTACTGGCCCGGGAATCGCAGGTTGTTCTCAATTGACCCTGCAGCCACCGTGGCCTTGCCGAAGGCGCTGTAGGTGGCGCTCCAGACTATTGTGCCCGCCTCATCGGTCATCTTCTGCGGCGTGCCGAGGTGGTCGTTGTGGTAGAAGTAGTAGCTGCCGTTTTGCGTCATGAAGAGCGGCCCGGTCCCCCAGATGCCGTCCGGTTTCCAGCCGTACCCCTTCTTCAGGTTCCCGCCCGCGTCGTACTCGCCGATCAGCCCTTCGTCGGAGTAGAGGTAATAGGTGACGTCAGCTTCCCCCTGGGTCGGGGTGACGGTCTTCCTGATCCTGCGGCCGAAGGGGTCGTAGGTGTAGGTGGCGATTGTGCCGCCGGGGAGCTGGACGCTGGCCAGCCGGTCGGCCGAGTTGTAGCCGTAGGTCGTTATCGCATTGCCGACCGTTTTCGTCACGGTGTTGCCGTTGGCGTCAAGGCCGAAGGTGGCCCCCCCGCCGGTGAGCATCCCGTTGTTGGCGTCGTGGCTGTAGCCGCTCATGGTGCGGTTCCCCACGGCATCGTAGCTGAAGCTCTCGGCAGGCAGTGCCGGGTGGGTGGCGCTGGTGACCTGGTAGGTGGGGTCGTAGCCGTAACCGTGGCCCCCCGCCTCGGTGGTGTTGGCGGTGATGTTCCCCACGTTGTCGAAGTCGTACTGGCTGCTCGCCAGGGTGGCGGCCCCCGTCTTCGTGGTTATGCCGCTCAGCCACGAGGCGTCGTTGTAGCCGTAGTCACTAGTGATGCCGCCCGGGAAGGTGGTCTGCGCAAGCCGGCCACGGTCGTAGGCGAAGGTGATCTGCTTCTCGACCGCCGGGTCCTGGCCGACATGGTAGATGATGCTCGTCGGCTGGTTGTTCTTGGCGTAGCCGTAGCTGTAGACCGCCCCCTCCGGGGTGGTGAAGCTCTGCTTGTTGCCGCTCGCGTCGTAGGTGTAGGAGAAGGTCTTGCTGAACGTGCCGTAGTTGACGGTCTCGGCGGTCTTGCGGTGCAGCTCGTCGTAGGCGATCGTGCCGCTGACGCCGATCTTGGCGTAGCTGGTCATGTTCCCGGCGGCATCGTAGCCGAAGGTGTCCGTCTTCCCGTCGGCGTAGAGGACTCCGGTAAGCCTGCCCGCACCATCGTAGCTGTAGGTGGTGGTCTGGTCCTTGGCGTCCTTCACCGTGTTGAGCAGGCCGTTCGGGTAGTAGGTGTAGTCGGTCGCCTGCCCCATGGGCCGGGTTTCCCTGGCCTTCCGCCCGGCCTTGTCGTAGGCGAAGGTGGTGGTGTTGCCTTTCGGGTCGGTGAGACTGGCCAGGTTGCCGGATATTCTATTGTAAAAGAACGTTAAGCGAAATCTGTTAGGTACGTTACCAATAGTTGGTGATTGTTATGAGCTGTGCCATACATATCATAAGTTAATGTTGTGTCATGTGTTGACGGCCTGTTGCCCAAAACCAATTGAGGCGTAAATAGATTTCTTGGACT
>CALMBF010000057.1 GCA_937860145.1 uncultured Geobacter sp. | reverse complement strand
GGGAGATAGTGCGCCCCCTTCTCCTCCCAGGCGGTACCGGCGATGTCCAGGTGCACCCACCTGGTCGTGCCGACGAACTGCTTCAGGAACCAGGCGGCAGTGATACTCCCACCGTGGGGGCCGCCGGCGTTCTTCATGTCCGCGATGTCGCTCTTCATCAGCTCGCCGTACGCGTCCCACAGGGGGAGCTCCCAGACCCGCTCCCCCGTGGTCTCCCCTGCCCTGAGCAGCGCCCGCTTCAGGCGGTCATCGGTGCCGAACATGCCGCTGGCCTCGGTCCCCAGGGCGACCAGGCAGGCGCCGGTCAGGGTCGCCAGGTCGATCATCACCCGCGGCTTGTAGCGCAGGGCGTAATGGAGGGCGTCGCAGAGGATCATCCGCCCCTCGGCATCGGTGTTGACGATCTCCACCGTCTTGCCGGCCATGGTGACCACCACGTCCCCCGGCTTGTAGGCCATGCCGTCGGGGAGGTTCTCCGTCAGGGGGACCACCCCGACGAGGTTGACGGGGAGGGAAAGGCCGGCAGCGGCGACAAAGGTGCCGATGACCGCGGCGGCCCCGGCCATGTCGTCCTTCATCCGCTCCATCCCCTCCCGGGGCTTGAGGGATATCCCCCCCGAGTCGAAGGTCACCCCCTTCCCCACCAGGGCGACGGGGGTGACATCCTCCCCCTGGGGGAGGTATTCCAGCACGAGGCACCGGGGCTTCTCAGCCGAGCCCCGGGAGACGGCCAGGAGCCCCCCCATGCCGAGGGCACGGATCTCCTCTTCCTCCATCACCCGGCAGGAAAAACCGCTCTCCGCGGCAGCGTCCCGGGCGGCAGCGGCGATGAAGCCGGGGGTCGCCACGTTGCACGGCTCGGAGACCAGGTCCCGGGCCAGTTTCACCCCGGCACAGAGCCGCTCCTCTTCACGCACGGCCCGTTCGATGGCGGAGGCATCGGCCCCGCGGGGGATGAGGATGGTCAGGGTCTCCACCGGCGGGGTGACGGCGTCACGGTCGGTGCGGTAGCGGTCGAAGGAGTAGTCCCCCAGAAGGGCGCCACTGAACGCGGCAGCGGCGGCCTCCTCCAGGCCGGCACAGGAGTCGTCCAGGACCAGGGAACAGCTCCCCAGGCGCGCCCCCCTGACCCGGCGGATCGCCCACCCCATGGCCCGGCGCAGAGTCTCGGCCTTCGCACCTCTCCTCTCCCCCAGGCCGACGAAGAGGAGCTGTTTCGCCCTCAGGCGGCCTCCACCATGGAGCAGGCAGGTCTGGCCGGCGGCGCCGGTGAACTCCTTGCGCCGTACCATGGCCTCGAAGGCACCGTCCAGTCTCTTGTCCAGGTCGCGGGCCAGGCCCGACGGTCTGCCGCTGAAGCAGCAGACGATGAGGACCCGGCAGCGGTGCCGGAGCGGGTCGGCTGAAACGACCGTGCAGTTCATTGTGTGTACCCCCTTCCGAATCGGAGCCGGCAGCGCGCCGGTCTCCCCTGTCACTCACCGAAGACGGTCAGGGTTTCCCCTGGACGACGTCCCGGGCCCCCTCGCCGACGGCGCGGCCGGCCTTCCCCGCCTCGTGCCCCGCGGTCTTGCCCGCCTTGCCCGCCTCGCGGCCGACCTGTTTCCCGGTCTTTCCCGCCTCCTGGCCGATCTTCTTCCCGGTGCGGCCCGCATCCTTCCCGGCCCGGGCGGCCTCCCGGCCGACGGTACGCCCCAGGTCCCTGAACGCCCGTCCGGTCTGCTTCCCCAGCTCCCCGATCCCTCTCCCGACCCTGGCCCCCTCCTCCTTCACGTCGGCGTCGGCCATGAGAAGCGGGGGGGCGACGAGGAGCAGCACTGCGACAATGGCACTACGTATCATGGCATCCCTCCCGGCACGGCGTTACTGGTACTGGATGTAGAGCGGCTTCGGATTGAGTTTGAGCAGATCCTGGGGGGTCATCATCGGGTCACCCTTCTTGGTGTCGTTGTGGTAGAAGAGCTTGAACCCGGTATACTGCACCGGCTCGGCAACGATGTAATCCTTGTAGGAATCACGTTTCAGCCAGGGTGCCCCCCAGCCGTCCATGTGCATCACCAGCTGTACCTCGGGGCGCAGCTGGATACTCTTCGCATTGGTCACCCCGTTGCGGGTGAAGCGGTGCACGGTGAACACCTTGGGAGGGAGGTTGTACTTCTTCACCAGACTCTGCAGGTAGGCGGAGGCATAGTTGATGTCGGCCGCGTCGTAGGTGCCGATCTTGGTCCCCGGTTTCTTGCCGCTCTTGATGAGGTTGAACTCGGGATCGATCCCCAGGTGGACATCCGGATTCTTCAGCAGCCATTCGAAGCGGGGGAGCAGGGTCCGGATATCGTCGTGTCCGGTCTGGATGTCGATGAACAAAAGGGCGCCCGCCTCCTTTGCCCAGCCGTAGACCTGGTTGACGGTGGCATCGGGCATCACCATGCGGTACTTCCCCGCCTTACCCGGGTCCCCCTGGGCCACCACCGCGATCAGGTGGAGTGCCGGCTGCACCGGCAGCGACGGGTCGGCTGCCTGCCACTTGGCGACCTCCCCCCTGAGGCGGCGGAGCATCTCGTCCTTGGGGTACTCACCCAGGGCTCCCATCCGCTTCGAGAGGGGGTTGCCGTAGTAGGCGACGATCCTCTTCCCCGGCAGGATCGAACCGGGAAGCGGCTGGGGACACTTGACCGGCCAGCCGCACCTGCTGGCGAACTCGGGGTCCTCGCCGGAATTGTATTTCACCTTGGGAGCGGTCACCTGGGCTGCTGCCCCCTTTTTGAGAACCGTCGTCCTGTTGGCAAGGGGTGCCCTGGCGGCGGTGGAGACACACTGCTGCACCGGGGGGGACGGAGCCTGTGCGGCCGTGGGTTTGACGGTTGCGGCAAGATCCCCGGGCTTGTCCTTGGAGCAGCCGGCGGGAACCAGGGAACAGGAGACGATGCAGGCCACGAGGAGGGCTGCCGGACGACGGGATACGGTTGTGCTGGTGTTGTTCAATCTGAAATCCTTTGCATGGAATGGTCGTGCGAAATGCGGACAGGCCGCCATGGGTACAACGTGGGGAGCCACCGGTCCCCTCCGGGGCATCACGCCTTGAACTTGTTTTCCACCCCGGCCCTCAGGCGCTGGATGTTCTCCCGGTGCTTCCAGACGACCAGGGCGGCGACCAGCGCAGACATCAGCACCAGGGGGGGGCGGCCGTCGATCACCGCCACCAGGCCGGGCATGACCGCCGCGGCGGTGATGGAACCGAGGGAGATGTAGCGGCTCTTCCAGACGACGGCGATGAATATGACGAGGGCACCGGCCACCGCCAGGGGAGACACGCCGAGGAACACCCCAAGGGCCGTGGCAACCCCCTTCCCCCCCTTGAAGCCGAGAAAGATCGTGTAGACGTGGCCGAGGAAGGCCGCCAGCCCCACGGCGGCGACCCACGGGTCGGACAGGGCAAGGTACCGGGCAGCCAGCACCGGCAGCAGCCCCTTGAGGCAGTCCCCCACCAGGGTCATCACCCCGACGCTCCGCCCCAGGGTGCGGTAGACGTTGGTCGCCCCGATGTTGCCGCTGCCGCTGCTCCGGATGTCGACACCGGCCGCCTTGGCCAGCAGCAGACCGGTGGGGATGGAGCCGAGAAAATAGGCCACGATGGTCAGGACAAGCTCTCTGGTCACGGATTCTCCTCTTCAGCAGGAGTGTCCCCCCCGGCAGGGGGGAGCTCCTGGACGGTTCTCAGTTTTCTCTCGATGGCACGGGTCCGGACAGCGGCACTCTCGATGCTGCTGCTCGCCTCGTCAAGCTTCTTCTTCGTCTTCTCCAGGATGTCGCCGAACTTGCCGAACTCCCCCTTCACCGCCCCCAGCAGCTGCCAGACCTCGCTGGAACGCTTTTCGATCGCCAGGGTGCGGAAACCGAGCTGCAGGCTGTTGAGGAGTGCCGCCAGGGTGGTCGGACCGGCAACCACGACGCGGAAGTCCCTCTGCAGGGACTCCACCAGCCCGGAGCGGCGCAGCACTTCAGCGTACAGCCCCTCGGTGGGGAGAAACATGATGGCGAAATCGGTGGTATGGGGGGGCTCCAGGTACTTGTCGCGGACCGTTGCGGCCATCGCCTTCACCTGGCGCTCCAGCTGCCGGCCGGCCTCGGCGACCCCTTCCGGGCTCCCCTGCTCCTGGGCTTCGACCAGGCGCAGGTAATCTTCCTGGGGGAACTTGGCATCCAGGGGGAGCCAGACCGTCCCCCCCTCCCCCGGTTCCCGACCGGGCAACCGGATGGCAAATTCGACCCGCTCACTGCTCCCGGGCCGGGTCGCCACATTGACCCCATACTGCTCAGGGGTGAGCACCTGCTCGAGGAGCGCCCCCAGCTGGATCTCGCCGAAGGTCCCGCGGCTCTTCACGTTGGTGAGGACCTTCTTCAGGTCACCCACCCCGGCCGCCAGTCCCTGCATCTCGCCGAGCCCCTTGTGGACCAGTTCCAGCCGCTCGCTCACCAGCTGGAACGACTCCCCCAGCCGTTTCTCCAGGGTGGCATGGAGCTTTTCGTCAACGGTGGTCCGCATCTGCTCCAGCTTGGCGGCGTTCTCCTCCTGGAGGCTCTTCAGCCGGCCCTCCACCGTATCCCGCAGCTTCTCCAGCTTCACCTCGTTCATCTGGGTGAGGGTCTTCAGCTGCTCCGCAAAGGCATCGAGCTGGCTTCTCTGGAGCGAGGCGATCTCGGTCATCCGCCGCAGCTGGGCCTCGCCGAACCCCCGCAGGGAGGCGGCCTGCTCCTCCCGCCCTTCCCGCTGCTGCTGGACCAGCAGCTCACGCAACCTCCCCATCTCCTCCCGCAGGAGCCGATCGCTCCGCTCCAGGGAGCGGTCCAGCAGTTCCAGGCGCGTCTCCACCCCCTTGCCGCCAGGGTCGCCCACCCGCCGCAGAAGCATGACCAGCAGGACCAGGGACGCGAGTGCCGGCAGGAGAAGGATCGGCAGGACCGCGTCACCCATGGCCGTCACCCTCGGACCGTGCCATGATGGAGCGCATTTCGGCGGTGCAGATCTTCACCACGGCCGCGGCCGGTATCGCCAGGACGATGCCCCAGAATCCGAGCATCTCCCCCATGGCCATGACCGCGAAGATCACGCCGAGGGGGTTGAGCCGGAGGGTATGGCGCATGACCAGCGGCTTCACCAGGTTCCCCTCGATGATGACGTTGATGACGAAATAGACCGCGCAGACCTTGGGGATGATCCAGATGTCACCGCTCTTGGCATAGCCGATCAGGGCGGGGGGGACCACGGAGACCATGGCGCCGAGGAAGGGGACGATGGAGGCGAAGCCGGCGAACATGCCGTTGAGCACCGGGAACTCGACCCCGAGAAAGGCCAGGGCCGCCGAGGTGAGGATCCCGACGATGAGGCAGTCGAAAAACATCCCGATGAGGAACTTCTCCAGGCTGCGGTTTATCTCCCGCCCCAGTTCGAGCAGGTGCTGACGCTCGCGGTGATGGACGAGACGCTTGATGAAATCCTTGGCCGCTTCCTTGTACAGCAGCATGAAAAAGACCAGGATGGGGGAGAGCACGAGGTTGAACGCCGCGAACAGGATCTTCTTCAGCTGCACCATCCCGAGCCCCGACGCCGCCTCGCTCACCTGGGCCATGGCCTGTTCGGTCTTCTCCAGCAGCCACGCGCTCTCGTCCCCGCCGTAGTAGCCGGCCAGCTCGAGCCGCCACGTTTCCAGCCCTGCCTGGAGCGTCTTCATGTAGGAAGGGAGGGCACCGGCAAGGGCATCGAACTGATGCCCCAGGTAGGGGACGAAGGCGAAGGATGCCAGGAAGGTAACGAAGGCGGCGATACCGTAGAGGAGCACCAGGGCGGTGAAACGGTCGAATCCCCGCCGCTCCACGTAGTTGAGGAGGGGGTTGATGGCATACGCCAGCACCAGGGAGGTCAGGAGGGCCGAAAAGGTATGGCTGATGAAATAGCCCGCCCCGACCATGGCGATCAGGGCGATGACCAGCGCCCAGACGATCCGGTTTTGTTCACGCTCTCCGCTCACATCCTCACCCCCCGGCGGAGAACTCGCCCCGCCGCCAGTGCACCGTGAATATCTTGAGGGCCGCCGCGATCGGGATGGCGAGGAGTATCCCCCAGAATCCCATGATCTCGCCGAACGCCATGACGACCACGATGGTCATCAGCGGGTTGAGGTTCATCGACTCCTTGAAGACGAGCGGTTTGACCAGGTATCCCTCCAGGAAGTAGATGGCCGCGAACACGGCGATCACCTTGAGGAGCACGACCCCGCTCTGGAACTTCATGTAGGCGAAGAAGAGGGGCGGCAGCGTCGCCAGGATGACCCCGATGAAGGGGAGGATGGACGCGAGGCCGGCAAAGATGCCGTTCAGCAGGGCATAGTCCACGTCGAGGAAAAAGAGGGCGATGGTCGAGAAGACCGCCACGATCAGGGAGACGATCAGCTGCCCCCGGATGTACCCCCCGATGCTGGCATTCACCTCCCTGCCGAAGGTGAGGATATGATCCCGCTGGCGCTCCGGGAGCCAGATCTTAACCCCCTCGATGACCTCGTGTTTGTAAAACAGCATGAAGAAGACCAGGATGGGGGCCAGGACCAGGTTGAACAGGTTGAATGCGACCCGGGAGGCGGCGGAATAGAGGCCCGACCCGATCCTGGCCGAGACCCTGTCCACGCTGCCGGTCAGGGTGTCCAGCAGCCACCCCATCTCGTCGGCCGCCGGCGAAGAGTCCAGCAGGAGCCCTTTCTGGCTGATGATCAGCTCCTTTACCTTCTGGATGTAGAAGGGGAGGCTCTTCAGGAGCGATTCCCACCGCATGGTGACCAGGGGGACGAAGTAGATGAGAAAGAAGACGGAGAGGAGCCCCCCTATGCAGTAGAGAAGGATGATGGCGGTCAGGCGCCGGCACCCCGACCGCTCCACCCGGGTCACCAGAGGGTCGAGGAGATAGGCGATGACAAAGGCGGAGAGGAAGCAGGACGCGGTATGCTGGATGGCATAGCCGCCGGCGACGATGGTGGCCACGACCATGAGGGTCAGCATCACCTTGAGCGAGGTGGGTTGGTGGTGTGACATGCGCTCCTCAGTACCGGTCCCCGGGGGAATAGATGTCGTGCTCTTCAAGCCAGGACCTGATCCTGGTGTTGAGCATCTCGTCCCTCAGCGCGTTATATGCCTCAAGCTCGTCGGGATAGAACGACAGGATGTCTTCCATTTTCCCGTAGGAACTCCTGCCGGCAAACGTCCGTTCCAGAATCCCTTTCAGGGGGATATCGGGGAGACTCCTGATGAACTCGTGGAGCAGCAGCCGGTCCAGGTCATAGTCGAAACCGGGGATCTGCAGGAACTGCTCCTCGTTGGCGTCTATCTCCTGCCAGAAGGCTTCGTCATCGTAGTCGTCGGGGACGGAGAACACCTCTCCGGTCCCCCGGTCCAGAAAATACACGATATCCGGGTCCCTGTTCAGGAATGCATCCACCAGTTCGTCCCAGACGATTTCCATCTCATGTGCTACACCCATCACTACCCCGCAAACGTCCCCGACCAGGGCGCCGGCCACCACACCCGCCGGCACGCTTCTCATCTGGACCTGCCCCTGTTTTTCCACTATAGTGGCGGCATGCATGCAATCTTCATCGCCGATGCCCATCTCAGAAATCCTGCTGACGAAAACTACCGCCTGATGCTCCGCTTCCTTGAGGAGCTCCCCGCCGGCATCGACCGGCTCTTTATCCTGGGCGATTTTTTCGAATTCTGGCTGGGTGACTCCCCCGAGCCGTTCCCCCATTACAGGCCCGTGCTGGATGCGCTCCGGAACCTCACCGACCGGGGGGTCGAGCTGTTCTTCTTCGAGGGGAACCACGATTTCCATCTGGAAAGGTATTTCTCAACCGCCTTCAATGCCAGGGTATTCCCCGACGCGACAACGCTTACCATGGACGGCAGAAGGCTGTTTCTCTGCCACGGTGACCTGGTCAACCGCGACGACCGGGGCTACCTGCTGCTGCGAGCCCTGTTCAGGAGCCCCCTGGTCCGGCTGCTTGCCCGGGTCATCCCGCCGGCAGTCCCCGCCTGGATAGCTCTCAGGCTGGGGAACCACTCCAAGGGGAAGCACAAGGCCGCCAGCTCCCGCTGGGACTACCTGCAGCTGGTGAGGGAGTTCGCGGCACAACAGTTCCGCTCCGGACACGACGTCGTGGTCACCGCCCACTTCCACCGCCCCCTCCAGGAGGAGCACGGCGCCACAACCCTGCTGGCCCTCGGCGACTGGATCAGCCAGTTCTCCTACGGCGAGTGGCAGGATGGTGCCCTGACGCTCAAGACCTACGCCCCCGACCAAGCCGGGTGACCGCCCCCCGATCCCCTGCGCACACCCCTTCAGATATCGAAGATCGCCCGATACCGTCGAACCCGTTCGTCCATGGTCGGCGCCGCAATCAACCGGCAGAGCTCGTCCGGACGGTAGCCGCGGCAGACCGCCGGCCGCCCGTCGTAGTCGCGGCAGCGGAAGTCATCCCCCAGGTGCCGGCAGTGGACCCCGGCCGGTTTCCCCAGGGAGGAGATATCCGGCGCCACGCAGCATGTCCCGCACTGTCGGCATTCCATCAGCAAAATCCGGCAAAAAGCAGCGGGCTCTCGACTAAGTGGTTTCCCATCTGCACCTTCCTTATGGCAAACCCAACAAGAACGCAGGATTTTTTGCTCTGGCAAGGCTGTCGATGAATAGTGCGGAGGCGTAGCCACCCTCACCCTATCCCTCTCCCAGAGGGAGAGGGCAATGAGTACTCTCCCCCTCTGGGGGAGAGATAGAGAGAGGGATTGCTACGCCGCACAAACTATTCCGAAGACTTACGCCGCCAGGGCGGAAAAGCATGCGTTCTCACCTAAAAAAGGCTTCCAGCGCCTTCTCCCCCACATTCGACGCCTTGATATGCCACTTCCCCTGGTTCACCACCAGGGCCACGAGGGCGATCTGGGGGTCCTCCATCGGGGCATAGGCGGCGAACCAGCTGTACTGCCCCTCCGGCTCCTTGCCGTCGATGGAGCCGGTCTTGGCGGCAACATTCAGCTTCGCCAGCATGGGGCGCCCCCGGCGGTCGTGAAAGGCCCGCCGGGAGGTGCCGCTGTTGACGGTGGTGGAAAGCATCTTGGCCAGCTTTGCTGCCGACTCTTCGGAGAGAAGGCGGCGCAGCTCCATGGGGGTGGCGGAGAAGAGTGATTCTCCGCTGCCGCTGGTCACCCGCTCCGCCAGCAGGGGGGTCATCATGACCCCGCGGTTGGCCACCGCGGCCATCATTGCGGCCGCATGGATCGGCGATATCTTCACTTCGCGCCCGAGTCCCGCCCCCATGAGCCGCAGCTCCAGGTCGCTCTGGGGGGGGAATGCCGTGCTCGGCCTGATGGAGGTGCCGGGGAAGAGGGGCTGGTTGAAACCGAAACGGTTGGCCTGGAGCACCAGCTGCTCCCGGCCGACGTATTCACTCGCCACCCGGCCGAAGACCGGGTTGACCGATTTGCCCATCGCCTCGGTAAGGGACATCTCCGGGCTCCTGCGGCCGCGGGGATCCCATGAACGGGGGTTCACGGAGGCAAGCCTGCCGTTGAAGGCCACGACGGTCTCGGGGGAGACCTTCTTCTGCTCCAGGGCCGCGGAGGCGGTGATGATCTTGAAGAGCGACGCCATGGGGTAGATCTGGTAATACGCGCTCTTTGCCCACTCCGGGTTCACCGACGAGTGGCTGACCATCCCCAGCATCCGCCCCGTTTTCGGCTCGATGGCCACGAACACGCCGTACGGGACACGGCTCGCGGACAGGTAGCGGGAGACCTTCTCCTGGAGCTCGACATCGAGGTTGTAACGTATGGTACCGCCATCGGCGAGGGGAGACTGCAACCGGTCGCCCACCACCGTTGCCCGGGCAAGGGAGTCGGCGGAGACCTGCAGCGACTGGAACGTGTCGAGTGAGGAGAGTTTTGCCGCCGGTTTTACCGAAGTGGCACCCGTGGCATTGCCGGGCGTCACCGCCCTGACCACCCCCGGGAGGAGACTGTAGACGGGCCAGGCTGCCAGGACCAGGGCAAGGGCGGGGAGCACGAACCGCAGGCGCAGATCCCTCTTGACGGCAGACTCCGCCAGCCTCCTGTTCCGGGCCGACTGCCTCTTTCCGCCCCGGCCGAAAAACCGCTCCACCAGGCCTTTTTTTCTATTCGTAAGATGCTTGACGTCCTGCATAGTGATGGGGGTCACTATATGTTAAACCCCCTGCTTTGTCAACGCGGGGGAGGCTCGCTCCGGCCGGCCTCATCGGCAAGCTCCCTGAGGGTCATGCCGGCCAGTCTCCCGGCAGCCGCTTCGTCGGTCCCGGCAAGGAGGGCGGAGACAAATGTCTCGCCTCCGGTCAGGCGGAGCGGCTGCCATCCCTCCCCCTCGTTCCTCAGGAGGTCGAGCACCTCGCCCACGGTGACCATGTCGGGCTCCCGTGCCGGTCGGTAGACCGTGGGAGAGCCGGCGGAGGCGACCAGCAGCCCGGCATCCACCAGCTTGTTCACCAGCTCCAGGAGCACCCGGTCGGAGATGTCCAGGTCATCCTCGAGCCGGGCAGCGGTCCACCCTTCGGTCCCCTGGACAAAGGCGGTCACGATGTCGGCCAGGATCGCCAGGGAGAGTATCTCCCGGGCACGGTGACTGAGTGCGCCGGCACGCATCTCCCTGCGAAGGGACCGCAGGTTCTGGTGGGCATAGACGATCTCGACCCCCATCAGCACGATCAGCCAGCTGACATAAATCCAGACCATGAAGATGGGGAGGACCGCCAGGGTGCCGTAGATGGCGTTGTAACGGGAGACGCCGACCTGGAAATGGATATACCACCACTGGGCCAGCTGCCAGAAGGTGCCGGCAATGACCGCCCCGATGAGGGCGGAGCGGAAGCGTACGACGGTATTGGGGATGAAGAGGTAGAGGAGGGACAGGGCCATCCAGACGACCAGGTACGGGAGCAGTTGCAGCAGGAAGAGGAGAATGTCCCCGAGATACGATGTCTTCACGAGCCATTTGAACGCCGCTTGGCTCTCCAGGAAGGTGGTGACGCTGACGGCGGTGAAGATCAGGATCGGACCGCTGATGAGGACGCTGAGATAGTCGCTGAATTTCCGCCTGAAGGACCTGGTGGCCGTCACCCCCCAGATGGAGTTGAACGCGTCCTCCACATTGCCCAGCAGGGTGATGGCGGTGATCAGCAGGGTCAGCAGGCCGAACACTCCCAGGGAGCGCATGTTGGTGTTGTTGATGTAGCGGATGATCCGCCCGGCAACCTCCTGGGAGCCGCCGGAAAGCTGCTCCAGGACCAGCGGCTCCACCTGGTTCTGCACGCCGAACCCCTTCAGGATGGCAAACGCCAGGGCGAGGAGGGGGACCAGGGAGAGAATGGTGGTGAATGCCAGTGCCGAGCCCCGCAGCAGGCAGTTGTCCAGCCAGAAATTCTGCAGGATCAGCGCCAGGAACTGCAGCGACTTGAGGGCCAGGCGCCTCAGGCCGTGGAAATCCTCAGGATTCATCTCCCAGGCGACCTTTTTCATCAGGCCGATTATCTCCCGCTCAACCTTGTCGTTCGCCATGGAAACTCCCGTCGACCCGTACCACGGATCGGACCAGTGGCATGGAAGAAAAAAAGGGGTGCACGCCGTGCACCCCTCCCCGGCATCGCACCGGTGTCACTTCAGGGATCAGGCCCCCTTGAGGCGCTCCTTCTCCCGCTCCATCGCCTCCTTGCCCGCCTCGATGGCGGAGGAGAGGATGCTCTTCTTCTCGTTGATCAGCCCCTTGCCCTCCTCGATGGTGGACTTGATCTTATCCTGGGCTTCGCTCGTGTACTCCTTGATCTTGTCGATGGCGTCGTCGGCGAGATCCCTGATCTTCCCCCGCAGCTCCTCGCCGCTCTTCGGCGCGACAAGCAGGGCAACACCGGCTCCAACCGCCGCGCCGGCAAGGAATGAAAGCAGAACCGCGCCAACTCCGGCACCATTGTCATTATCAGCCATACTCATTTCCCCCTTTTCTTGATAAGTTTATCCATCATGAAGGAGCCCGCCACCTTCGCACCGGTCAACCAGAGGGATGACGTGGTCAAGGCGCCGGCAGCCCCGCTGACAACCGTGCTGATGGTCCGCAGCCCCCTGCCGGTTTCGCCGACCGCCGACATGAAGCACTTGATATCCTCAACCCGCTCCGCGGCACCACCGGTCAGGACCTGCAGGTCGGCCAGGGTCTTGTTGACCTCGACGATGGTCGGCTTCAGGTCAGCCTCCATCCTCTCGACGAATTCACGCACCGCTGTCGACGTCCTGCGCAGCTCCATGATCAGGGGGATCAGAACGACAACCAGCACGATCATGGCGATGGCAACGATGACAGCTGCAATATTAAGCATCATGACAGACAGGCCTCCAATGGTTTCGCGCACCAGAAATGCGGAAGAATTATACCCCGAAACGGGTACTCTGCAACCTTACTCTTTTTTTGCGTCGTCGCTCTTGCCTGGCTTGATCTCGATCTCGTCCTTGCCGTCGGAAGCCCTCTTGAAGTTCCTGATGCTCTTCCCCAGTGCGCCGCCGATCTCCGGCAGTCTCCCCGCGCCGAACACCACCAGGACGATCACCAGGATGACAATAAGCTCCGGCATGCCAAATCCAAACATATCCACCTCCGCTGTGTAACGTCACAATCGGTCAAGTATTGCATTACCGTCCGTAAAATGCAAGCAGCCCGAGTCGTCTGCCGGATCGGCGCCGTCTCTGCACCGGCCGGCTCCCCCCTCCCCTTTTCTCGCCACCGACGGGCGGAAACATGCTATACAGAAGAACATGAGCGAATACCGACTGACCAGCGACTACCAGCCCCGGGGGGACCAGCCCCGGGCCATCGCCGAGCTGGTGGAGGGGATCGAGCGGGCTGACCGCCACCAGGTGCTCCTGGGGGTCACCGGCTCGGGGAAGACCTTCACCATGGCCAACGTCATCGCCGCCACCGGCCGGCCGGCCCTGGTCCTCGCCCCCAACAAGACCCTGGCGGCCCAGCTCTACGGCGAGTTCAAGGAGCTCTTCCCGGAGAATGCCGTGGAGTACTTCGTCTCCTACTACGACTACTACCAGCCCGAGGCCTACCTCCCCACCACCGACACCTTCATCGAGAAGGACTCCTCCATCAACGACGAGATCGACAAGCTGCGCCACTCGGCCACCCGGAGCCTCCTCACCAGGCGGGACGTGATCATCGTCGCCTCGGTCTCCTGCATCTACGGCATCGGCTCCCCGGCGGAGTACGAGGCGATGCACATCTTCTTTGCCGCCGGCGACGACTACGGCCGCGACACCCTGCTGGCCAAGCTGGTGGAGATCCAGTACGAACGCAACGACATCGATTTCCACCGGGGGACCTTCCGGGTCCGGGGGGACACGGTGGAGATCTTCCCGGCCCACGACGACGAGAAGGCGCTGCGGGTGGAATTCTTCGGCGACACGGTGGAGGGGATCGCCGAGATCGACCCCCTCCGGGGCCAGGTCCTGGGGCGGCTGCAGAAGTGCGCCATCTACCCCGCCTCCCACTACGTCGCCACCCGGGAGACCCTGGAGCGGGCGATCGAGGAGATCCGGGTCGACCTCCTGGAACGGCTCCAGTGGTTCCGGGGGCAGAACATGCTCGTGGAGGCCCAGCGCCTGGAGCAGCGGACCATGTTTGACCTGGAGATGATGGAGGAGATGGGGTTCTGCCAGGGGATCGAGAACTACTCCCGCTACTTCGACGGCCGCCGGCCGGGGGAGGCCCCCTACACCCTCATCGACTACTTCCCCCGGGACTTCCTCCTCTTCGTGGACGAGTCCCACATCACCGTCCCCCAGGTGGGGGCCATGTACCGGGGTGACCGCTCCCGCAAGGAGACCCTGGTGCAGTACGGCTTCCGCCTGCCGGCCGCCCTGGACAACCGCCCCCTGAACTTCGCCGAGTTCGAACGGAAGCTGAACCTGACGGTCCACGTCTCCGCCACCCCGGCGGAGTACGAGCTGCGCCAGGCCGGCGGGGTGGTGGTGGAGCAGGTGATCCGCCCCACGGGGCTCCTGGACCCGGTCATCGAGGTCAGGCCGGCCACCCACCAGGTGGACGACCTGCTGGACGAGGTCCGGGCCACCACGGCAACGGGGGAGCGGGTCCTGGTCACCACCCTGACCAAGCGGATGGCGGAGGAGCTGACCGAGTACTACCGGGACGTGGGGGTCAGGGTCCGCTACCTCCATTCGGACATCGACACCATCCAGCGGATGGAGATCATCCGGGGGCTGCGCCTGGGGGAGTTCGACCTGCTGGTGGGGATCAACCTCCTCCGGGAGGGGCTCGACCTCCCCGAGGTCTCCCTGGTGGCGATCATGGACGCGGACAAGGAGGGGTTCCTCCGTTCGAAACGCTCCCTCATCCAGACCTGCGGCCGGGCCGCCCGCAACGTGGCGGGCCGGGTCATCATGTACGCCGACACGGTCACCGACTCCATGAAGGGGTGCATCGACGAGACCGCCCGGCGCCGCGCCCTCCAGCAGGCGTACAACGAGGAGCACGGCATCGTCCCCCAGACCGTGAAAAAGGGGCTGCGGAGCATCCTGGAATCCATCGAGGAGAAGGACTACTACACGGTCCCCCTGGCGGCGGAGGACGAGGAGGAGTACCGCTCGGCCAGGGACATCCCCAGGCTGGTCAAGAGCCTGCGCAAGGAGATGCTCGCCGCGGCCAAGGAGCTGGATTTCGAGAAGGCGGCCCAGCTGCGGGACCGGATCAAGCGGTTGGAGGAGGCGGATCTGCGGCTGAAGGGGGGCGGGGAATGAGAAACAATCCCTGGTTCATCCCCCTGGACCTCGGCTGCGGATTGGAGTAAAGAAGATTGTATCTTCAGGTTGACACCCACTTCATGCATCAAGGAGACCCCCATGGGCTTTTTCGACAAGATGTTCGGACCGAAGGAGAGTGCTGCAGAGACCGCGGCCGCGGCTGTTGCCCCGGCACGGGACCTGTTCTCCGCCCTGTCGCTGCAGCTGCGCGGCGAGATCGGCCAGGCGCTGGATGCCTACCGGCAGCTCGGGGCGGAGCGCCCCGACGACACCCTTGCCCCGTTTCTCGCCGCGGCCGCGCTGGCGGAACAGGGGGATACCGCCGGGGGGGCGGAAGCTCTCCGGGAGCTCAGTCGCCGCGTTGCCTCGGGGGGTGAGGACGCCATTTCCCGGGCGGTGGCCCGGGACCTGTTCGCCCTGGTGAACGACGAGCCGGCCCTGGACGTCCCCCGCCTGGCGGAGCTCATCGTCACCTTCGGCGACCGCCTCAAGGGGGAGGGATTCCTCCAGGAGGGAGCCGTCTGTTTCGAAGTCGCCGCGGGCATCCTCCCGGAGCATGCCTCGGTGCTCCACAGGCTGGGTGACACGCTCCACGACCTGGGGGTCTACGACTATGCCGAGGCGGTGCTGGCCAAGGCGCTGGAGTTCGCCCCGAACCACTGGGATTCCCTCTACACCTATGCCGTGCTCCTCCAGGACCTGGGGCGGTTCGACGAGGCGATCGCCTGCTACGAAAAGGCCGTGAAGATCAATCCGGACCACGTGAAATGCCACAACAACTACGGCGCAGCCCTCATGCTCACCGGCCGGCTGGACGAGGCCCTGGAACAGTGCGCCAGGGCGGCCGAGCTGGACCCCTCCTTCACCCTGGCCAAGGTCAACCTCGGCAACATCCACCTGCTGAAGCAGGAGTACGACAGCGCCCGGAGCTGCTTCAGCGCTGCCCTTGGTCTGGACGACAGGCTCGCCCCGGCCTATTTCGGCCTCGGCGCCGTGGAGCAGAGCAGTGGCGGGGCCCCCGCCCGGATCCGCGAGCTCTATGCCCGGGCGGTCGAGCTCAGCCCGAACAATCCCCAGTTCTACGAGGCGCTGGCCAACCTCCCGGCACCAGAAGGGGAGCAGGCAGGGGAGGCATGAGACAGGGACCCGGGAGGCGTTCTTTTTTTGCGGTTGCCCCCCCGTGCGGCTTCGGCTAGACTCTGTCCCGCGTTGTGAAACCAGCCGAGAAAAGGAGCATTCCATGACCCTCACCGATGAACTGATGACCTGGCACCACGAACAGCGCTGCGAAAAGGCGGTGGAAGCCCTGGGGCAGAACGGCTTCATCGCCTCCTACTGCCCCACGCCGGCCGCGGCCCGGGAGTACCTCCTCAGCCACGGCGCGGCTGCGTCGTCCGTCGGTTTCGGCGGCTCCCGCACCATCGTCGACCTGGGGGTCGAGGAGCTCTTCGCCGGCCAGGGGAAGGAGATCCTCAACCACGGGGTTCCGGGGCTGGAGCCGGACCGGAAGATGGAGGTCATGCGCCGCCAGCTGACCTGCGACCTCTTCCTCACCAGCGCCAACGCGGTCACCCTCTCCGGCTGGCTGGTGAACATCGACGGCAACGGCAACCGGGTGGCTGCCCTCACCTTCGGGCCCCGGAAGACCATCGTCGTCGCCGGCCGGAACAAGCTGGTGGACGGCGACCTGGCCGCCGCCATCCACCGGGTGAAGAACGTGGCCGCACCTCCCAATGCAAAGCGCCTGAACTGCAACACCCCCTGCGCCAGGACCGGCTTCTGCGCCAACTGCAACTCCCCGGAGCGGATCTGCCGCATCCTCCACGTCATGGACCGCAAGCCGAGGGTGGCTGACCTGCACGTGCTGATCGTCAACGAGGAGATGGGGCTGTAGGAGGGGGAGCCGCCATGGCGCCTGACGAGACGAGAACGGACACGGGGGTTACCAGGTCCCGGATGCCGGCTGCCCTGTCCCGAATCGTCTCCCCGCTCCTCGACCTGCTCTTCCCCCCCCTCTGCCACTGCTGCCGCGCCTTCATCCCCGAACCGGGTGAGGTGCGCCTCTGTCCCTCCTGCCGGGAAGGGGCCCTCCCCATCGAGGGTCCCCTCTGCAGCTGCTGCGGCCGCCCCTTCGCCACCCCTGGCGGCATGGACCACCTCTGCGGCGACTGCACCCTCTCCCCACCCCCCTTTGTTGCCGCCCGCTCCGCTCTCCGCTACGAAAAGAGCACCAGGGAGCTGATCCACTCCTTCAAGTACGGCTACAAGGTGATGCTCCGCCGCCCCCTCGGCCTGCTGGCGGCCCCCCACCTCGACCACTTCGTTGCCGGGTTCGGCGCCGACCTGATCCTCCCCGTGCCGCTCCACGTCAAGCGCCTCCGCCAGCGGGGGTTCAACCAGGCCCTGCTGGTGGCCGAAATCTTCTCCCGCCGCTGGGGGATCCCCCTCTCCCGCACCGACCTGCGGCGCACCCGGTGGACCGAACCCCAGGTGACCCTCTCCGCGGCGGAGCGGGCCGAAAATGTCCGGGGGGCCTTCTCCCTGGCGAAACCGGCAGAGCTCGCGGGCAAAAGGGTCCTGCTGGTGGATGACGTCTACACCACCGGCAGCACGGTCAAGGAGTGCAGCCGCGTGCTCCGGGAGGGTGGCGCCGTGACCGCGGTCCTGACCCTGGCCCGGGGGGTGGACTGAGTGACGAATCCCCGGGAAAAAGCGACGGCGGAAACTCTTTACTTGTAAAACGGCATTTGATTTGTTATGGTCAATAGGAACGGAGCTCGAATAACCACCTATAAACACGGAGAAAAAATGCCAGCTGGTTTTGATTTCAAGAAGTTACGCCGCCTGATAAAAATTTACGCCGTGGTGCAGGCCGCCCTTGTCGTCCTGCTGCTGTACGTGGCCCTCCTCTTCCAGGCGAACCTCGGCCCCCTGTTCTGGAAAAGCATCCTCATCACCCTGGTCATCCAGCTGATCAACTTCTACCCGGTCAACATGTTCGCCACCAGGGAAGCCCGGCGTGAGGTCTCCGCGACAGCCGTCGGCCTCACCCCCGAGGAGCTGAAGGGGCTGCGCAACCAGCGGATGGTGGGGGACGTCATCAAGATGGCGGTCTTCAGCTTTTTCCTCATCTTCGTCTACAAGGCGCCGGTGACCGCCAGCATGCAGGCGAACCGGTTCTACCAGAGCCTGATCTTCTTCAACTTCATCCTCACCTACCTGAGCTACTTCCAGTGCTTCAACTTCGCCGCCAAGCGGGAGATGAAGGCAAAGGAAGAGAGCTGACCCCAGCTGATGCAGCTATGGACGAAAAAAGCCCCGCCGGGACCATCCCGGCGGGGCTTTTTTCGTCATGGAACCGTGGGGAGCGCCGGGGATCATCCCCGGTCGAAAAAAACCTGCAGCCGCTCCAGCACCGCACCGCCGTCGGTCGCCGCCACCTCCAGCTCGGGGAGGGAGCGGAGGAAGATCCTGCCGTAGGTGCGCGTCAGCACCCGGCTGTCGAGGATCAGCACCCCTCCCCGGTCCTCCTTGCTCCTGATCAGCCTGCCGAACCCCTGCTTGAACTTGATCACCGCCTGGGGGACGGTGTACTCCATGAAGGGGTCGCCGCCGGCGGCGGCGATGTACTCGGTCCGCGCCTCCAGGATCGGCTCGGTGGGGACCCGGAACGGGAGCCGGGTGATGATCACCAGCTCCAGCGCCTCACCCTGCACATCCACCCCCTCCCAGAACGAGTCGGTGCCGAACAGCACCGCCCCGACGCTCTTCCTGAACCGGGAGAGGAGGAGGTGGCGGCTCGCATCCCCCTGGCGGAGGGGGATCAGCCCCATCCCCTCCAGCTGGGGTGCCAGGCGGGCATGGATCCGGCGGAGCAGGTCGTAGGAGGTGAAGAGGACGAAGGCCCTCCCCTGGGAGATCGCCAGGCTCCGGAGGATGAAGTCGGCGGCGGCGGCCTCGAACCCTCTCACCGTCGGCTCGGGCATGTCGGCCGGCACGCCGACGAACGCCTGGCTGGCGTAATCGAAGGGGGAGGCGAGGAGCAGCTCGCTGACCCTGACCCGGGGGAGGAGGGCGATCCCGGTCCGCCGGGCAAGGTAGTCGAAGCGCTCCCCCACGGCCAGGGTGGCGGAGGTCAGGACCACGGTGCGGAGCTGGTCGAAGAGCGCTGTCTTCAGTGACGGCGCCACGTCGAGGGGGGAGCTGCAGAGGCGCACCGCCAGCCCCTTACTCCCCTTCTTCACCTCGAACCAGTGGCAATCCGTCTCCCCCCGCCCCACGAAATGGTGCAGCGCCCGCACGGTCCCCCCC
>CALMBF010000056.1 GCA_937860145.1 uncultured Geobacter sp. | reverse complement strand
GACAGCCGGCCGAGCACTTGCCGCACTGGAAGCAGCGCCGCACCGAGCTGTCCGAGAGCTTCTCCACCTTCTTGACGAAATCGAGGTTCATCGTCGCGGCCGAGAGCGTCATCTTGGAATTCTTCATCGAAACTCCTTTCCCGCGTCGTTGACAGGATGGCCCGGCTGGGCGACGGTGTGTTGTCAAGGAGAGGAAATTTTATTTAAACTAAAACAAAGCCGAAAATATGCCTATTTTTTAAGCATTATTAATGCGTTCTTTTAATGATACTAAAAATCGATACCATACCGCGACATATTTTGTCAACAATATATCGTTTTATTTTGAGCGATCCTGTTCCCTGGGTGCGGCCCGTCCCCGTCCGGAGATCCTCCGGTTCCGGGAGGCGGGCTACTCCGCCAGCCGCTCAGCCAGGATCTCCACGGTGTGCCGTACCCGGATGGGGGCGCCGTCCTGGTCCATCCCTCCCCGGATCTGCATGACGCAGCCGGGGCAATCCATGGCAACGACGGGGGCGCCGGTCTCCTTGATGTTGTGCAGCTTGCGCCGCAGGATCGGGGCCGAGATCTCCGGCAGCTTGAGGGAGTAGGAGCCCCCCATGCCGCAGCAGGTGTCAGCCTCGAACATCTCGGCCAGTCCGTACCCCGCCTTCTGCAGGAGCTCCCGCGGTTCAGCCGACACCTCCAGCGTCCTCTTCAAGTGGCAGGAGTCGTGGTAGGTCACCGTCCCCAGCGCCTCCCCCTCCTTCAGGCTCAGGCGCCCCTCGTCCACCAGCTTTTTGATCAGCGTGGAGAAGTCGACGGTTTTCGCCGCCAGTTCCCGGGCCTTCGGCAGCCATTCGGTCGTGCCGAGGCTCTCGAAGGTGCTGATGAATTCATGGTCCAGCGCCACCGTACAGGTGGGGCAGGCGGAAACAACGTACGTCACGTCCCTGTCCAGCAGGGCCGTGATATTGTCCCGCGCATTTTTCGCCGCCACCTCGTAGGCGCCGCTGTACCGGGCAGGTGCGCCGCAGCAGGTCTGCTCCTCGGGGAAGATCACCTCGATGCCGGCCCTGTTGAGGATCCTCACCAGGGCTTCCCCCATCTCGGGGTAGGCAAAGTCGATGAGGCAGCCGGCATAGAAGGCGGCCTTTTCGGTGCAGGGCGGCTGCTCGATCTTCGTGAACCGGTCACGGAACGGCTCCGCGGCAATGGTCGGGAGGCTTCTGCCGTCGGTGAGGTCCGACAGGAAGAGGGGGAGGTGGCGGAGGAACTTTCCCGAGGCGAAGGGCCTGGCGGCCACCGAGGCGGCCCGGAGCATGCCGTGGAAGAGGCGGCGGTTGTTCACCACGCCGTAGATCGCCTTCTGCAGCAGGGGCAGCCCCTCCTGCTGCACCAGGCGCCGGCGGATCTCCATGATCAGGTCCGGGATGTCGATCTTGCCCGGGCAGACCTCCGTGCAGTTGCCGCACTGGATGCAGAGCCCCTGGATCTCCTCAGACTTCTTCAGCTCGTCGAACCAGGCGGTGAGGATGGTGCCGATGCCGCCGGTGTAGATCTTGCCGAAGACGTGGCCGCCGACGAGGCGGAAGACAGGGCAGACGTTGAGGCAGGAGCCGCAGCGGATGCACTGGAGTGCCTGCCTGAATTTCGGGTCGGCAGCCATCTCGCTGCGGCGGTTGTCCATGAGGATGATGTGCAGCTCCTTGGGGGTGCCGTCGGTGGTGGGGGTCGGCCCGGAGATGATGGAGACGTAGCTGGTGAGGAGCTGGGCCGTGGCGCTCCGGGGGAGTGCCTCAAGGACCGGGGCGACGTCACTGAACTTTTCCACGAACTTCTCGAACCCGACCAGGGCGACGTGGACCCTCGGCAGGGTGGTCACCAGGCGGGCGTTCCCCTCGTTGGTGACGAGGACGATGCTGCCGGTTTCGGCCACGGCCAGGTTCCCCCCGGTGATCCCCATGTCCGCGGCCAGGAACTTGGCGCGGAGTTCGGTGCGGGCCACCTCCACCAGCCGGGGGATGTCGGTGGAGAGGCGCTCGTCCACCTCCTTGCTGAAGAGCTCGGCCACCTCCTCCTTGGTCATGTGGATGGCGGGCATGACCATGTGGGAGGGGGTCTGGCCCGCCAGTTGGATGATCCATTCCCCCAGGTCCGTCTCACCCACGGCGATGCCGGCCTTTTCCAGGGCGGCATTGAGATGGATCTCCTCGGACGCCATGGACTTGGACTTGACCACCGTCTTCACGTCGTTGTCTCGGGCGACCTTGAGAATGTACTCCTTGACCTGCTCGGGGTCGCTGGCCCGGAAGACCCTGGCGCCGAGGGCTTCGGCGTTGCGGGTGAACTCGTCGGCCATCCGGTCCAGGTGGGCCGCGGCGTGGGCTTTCCTCTCGGCGATGGTCGACCTGAGCGCTTCGAAGTCGATCCCCTCGTACGCCCTGGCGCGGTTGACCTTGTACGCTTCGGAGAATTTGCCCAGGGCGCCGGTGAGGGTGGCGTTGTTGACGGCCTTGTCGATCGACTCCTTGAACTCGGTTTTCATGGGGTACCCCCTTCCAGGTCGTCCACACAGAGGATGATAAGGCGCTTCGGCCCGTGCACGCCGATGGTGAGGACCCGTTCGATATCCGCCGTGCGGCTCGGCCCGGTGATGAAGGCGATGTATCTGCTCGTCCGGGGGGAGATCCGGGCGAACGTCGCGGTCTTGTCGGCCAGGATCCGGTTCGTGCCGAGAAGGGCGATATGGATGGCCGGCAGGGTCGATGCCAGCCTCTGTTCCACAGCGGCCTGGTCCGCCACCAGTGAGCCGGTGTCCGCCACCCCCCACGCCGCGTCGGTAATGCCGATGCCGGCCTCGGCGGCAGTCAGGCGGTTGACGTCGAAACTGAGGCCCGGGATGTCCCTGGCGAGAGACGCGGTGTCGATGCCGGTCAGGAACGGGCCCGGAGCCCAGACCGCGTGCGGACTCGGCGCAGCGGCCGGCCCTTCCCTGTGCAGGAAGGCGCGGATGAAGTCGAGGGCCTCCCCCCTGCTCCCGCAGCGGTGCACCTCCGCGCCGACCCCCTCTGCCCTGAGCTTGAACTGTTCATACATGGAGTCTTCCCCCTCCTTCTGGTCTGGTGCGGGATGCCGGCCGTGGGAACGGCGTGTGCCCGCCCCGGCTGACGGGAGATACCGTCATTACGTTATCGTCAATGGTAAGCCGCCGTTTCATTGGCGAAGGAAAAGCGTTTTACGCCGGGATGTGGCAGGGGGGTGAATAAAGCTCGGCTCGCCAGATGGACAGCAAGTTGTATAGCCACATTACAAAATACAGTAGTTGTCTTAACTTCCTTTGTCAACAGTGTTTTTCTGCAATTAATAGAAAAAGCTTGACAGGATTTCGGGAATGAGAATAATTGGTAATACAAATTTACAAAACCATTTTATATTTGAATCGTTCACCCCCTTGTCGCGGCAGATGCCGGCACATCCCCCCGAAGAAGCTGCCGTAGTAGGATTTTATCATGAAAGGAGAAACCGCGATGCCCTGGATTCAAACGTATACCCCCGTAGGAGGGAGCCTCGGCATGTCGGCCCTCGTTGCCGCTGTCCCCCTGGTCGTCATCTTCGTCTGCCTCGCAGTGCTGAAGATGAAGGCCCACAAGGCGGGTCCCCTCGCCGTGGCCTCGGCGATCGGCATCGCCATCGCCGTCTGGGGGATGCCGACCAAGCTGGCTGCCCTGGCCACCCTGCAGGGGGCGGCCTTCGGCCTGTTCCCCGTTTTCTACATCGTCATCACCACCCTGTTCCTCTACAACATCACCGTCAAGGGGGGGCAGTTCGAGATCATCCGCGCCTCCCTGGCGGGGGTGACCGGTGACCGGCGGATCCAGGCGCTCCTCATCGCCTTCTGCTTCGGCGCCTTCATCGAGGGGGCGGCCGGGTTCGGCACGCCGGTGGCCATCGCCGGCGCCACCCTGGCCGGACTCGGCTTCCGCCCGCTGTATGCCGCCGGGGTCTGCCTGGTGGCCAACACGGCGCCGGTCGCCTTCGGCGCCATAGGTATCCCGGTGGTCGCCCTGGCCGGGGTCATGGGGTACGGCGACGAGGGGATGATGAAGCTTTCCACCATGGTCGGCCGCCAGCTCCCCTTCATCTCGGTATTCATCCCCTTTTACGTCATCTTCATCATGGTCGGGTTCAAAAAGACCCTGGAAGTCCTCCCTGCCATTATCGTCTGCGGCGTCACCTTTGCCGTGGCCCAGTGGGCGACCGCCAGCTACCTGGGTCCCTACCTCCCGGACGTGACCGCATCGCTCCTCTCCATCGTCTCCCTGGTCCTGCTCCTGCGGGTCTGGCAGCCGAAGGAGAACTTCGTCTTCGATCACGAGACCGGCAACAGCGGTGAGGCCACGGCCCACCACTACACCGCCGGGGAAGTGCTCCGCGCCTGGTCCCCCTACCTGGCCCTGACGGTCATGGTCCTCCTCTGGGGCATCCCCTCCCTGAAAAACGAACTGGACAAGAAGACGGTGGAGATCGAGGTCGCCGGCCTGCACAACGCCATCGTGAAGAAGGTCTCCAAGCCCGAGGACGGGCTGAAGAAGATCGCCGCGGTGAACGCGGAGATCGACAGGCAGCTGGCCCAGCTCTCCCCGGCAGACCCGAAGCAGGCTGCCCTGGCCGCCAAACTCCAGGAGCTCAAGGGGCTGGAGGCCGCCTTCCTCACGGTGGAGCAGGGGCTGGCCGGCAAGGGAGCGGTACTCACCGACGAGCGGCTGAAGGCGTGCGATCTGATCGGCAAGAACATGACCGAGACGAAGAAGCTCTGCAGCGAGCTGGTCAAGATCAACCCGGCGGCCAAGGACCAGTTCAAGCCGCTGGAGAAGGCGGTCGGTGACCAGCTCCCCCTGAAGATCGCCGCCAAGTACAAATTCAACTTCTGGTCCGCCGCCGGCACCGCCATCCTCATCGCCGCCTTCATCTCCGCCCTCCTCTGCGGGGTAGGGATGGGGGACACCTTCCGGATCCTCGGCAAGACCCTCTACGACATGCGCTTCCCGGCCCTGACCGTCGCGTCGGTCCTCGGCCTGGCCTACGTGATGAACGCCTCGGGGATGACCAACTGCCTCGGCCTGGTCTTCACCAAGACCGGCC
>CALMBF010000055.1 GCA_937860145.1 uncultured Geobacter sp. | reverse complement strand
GCCATGAACACCGACAGGACAACCGCCACGAGGGAGGTCGTCACCCCGAAGGCCGCCATGGCGACCCGGAGCCAGGTAACCTGGTAGACGAGGCTGCAGAATCCGGAAATGAAGAAAAAGAAAAAATACCAGTGCACGAGGCCAGAGACTCCCGAACCAATGATGAGCTGAAACCGAGGGGATTGCGTCAGTCGTACCAGGAGATCGGCCCGGGGTCTGGCCCGGCGCGGCGGAAATCCTCGGCAGCCTCGGCGGTACGCCCCAGTGTCCTGAGCGCCAGGCCACGATGATGGTAGTAGGCCGGCTGGGGAAGTCCGGCGATGGCCCGGGTAAAATCAGCCACTGCCTTCTCTGGCTCACCAGCCATCCGGTACGCCTCTCCCCGGTAGCCGTAGAGGTTGTAGGCGTAGGGCTCCAGGGATCTGGTCATCCTCTCCAGCGCCGCCGAGAAATCGGCGATGGCAAGGTTGTAGCGACCGGCGGTGAAGTAGTGTCTCCCCCGCTCCTTGTAGTTGATGGCCAGGGGCTCCCGGGCGATGATGCTGGTCCAGTAGCTCTCCGTGTTGCGCCAGTCGGCAAAGAGCGGCAGGGCAAAAGCCACTGAGCCGGCCAGCAGCACCACGGCGGCGACCGTCGCCAGCCGGCGCTGCAGGACGCCTTTGCCCAGCAGCCGGAAGATGATCACCGCCGTGACAAAAGTCTGGGCCAGGGCAGCCAGGTAGGTGAAACGGGCGGCATAGGCCTGGTCGCCGTTCTGGAAGAAGCCGAGCACGGGGAAGAGCGGGAGGATGAAGCAGAGCAGGGTCGCCTTGAGCCACTTCAGGCGGGTGGTACAGAAGATCCATCCCAGGAGCAGCGCCACGGCCACGGCCTTGACAACGTAGGCAGCGGGGATGGGGTCGGGGATGACATGCAGCGGCGTCAGCCCCAGCGGGAAGATGAAGAGCCGCCAGTACTCCCAGAGCGAATTACCGGAGACAACCAGCCTCTGGCTGAAGGGGAAAGCCTCCAGGCTGACCAGGGCGGAGTTCTCCCTGACAAAATAGACCGTGGCAAAGGCCGACGCGGCTCCTGCCGCCAGGAACGGGATCTTTTCCAGGACCACCGTCCAGACCGTCTCCCGCCGTAACCTCTCCAGGGGATACCAGTCCAGCACCAGCAGCATGACGGCGAGCCCCACGCTCGACCCCTTCGCCATGAGCGACAGGGCGAACAGCAGCAGTGCCCCGCCGTACTGCCACCACCCCCCGGCTGCCTGCTCCTCCCGCGCCCGGGCGTACCCCAGGTAGAGGAAGACGGCGCCGAAGGCCAGGATCCCGTTCAGAACGTCCTTCCGTTCGGCAACCCAAGCGACCGACTCCACCCGCAGGGGGTGCAGGCCGAAGAGGAGTCCGGTAAAGAGCAGGAACAACGGGTAGGAACCGGCTGACAGGTGAGACACCGCCTGGGCAATGGGCCGCTGCCGGCAGAGGCGGTCGGCGATCAGGACGACCAGGCCGGCATTAAGGGCATGGAGGACCATGTTGTGGAGGTGGTAGCCGAACGGGTTGAGCCCCCAGAGGTGGTAGTCGAAGGCAAAGGAGATCCAGGTGAGCGGCATCCACCAGCCGCAATGGGCACGGGCAAACGCCTGTGCCACCATGTCCGGGTCGAACTGCCTGATGAGCGGATTCCCCACGATATAGAGGGAATCATCCTGGATGATGAATTCGCCCCCCAGGGACGGCAGGAAAAAGAGAAATGTGATGAGAGTCACCACCAGAGATGATATGGCGACGGGTTTGTTCTTGAACATTATGGAAGTTACCCTTATCCTTGGGGTTTAGCATAAGCCAACTGCCACTGTTTTTCAATGGATAGAAGCATCTGATGCCGACACAGAAACGGATACTGCTGATTTATCCCGCCATGGGTATGTCCGGAGCCTATGTCCGCCACATACCCCTGAGCCTGCTCTACGCGGCCATCGACCCGATCAGGGCGGATTTTGCCATCGATCTGGTCGATGTGCGGCTCTGCCCCACGACCTGGCGGCGGGAGTTGGCCGCACGGATAACCCCCGACACGCTGCTGGCCGGGATCAGCGTCATGACCGGCACCCCCATTGCCAGCGCCCTGGAGATAACCCGCTGGCTGAAGCAGCAGTACCCCGCCGTGGCCACGGTCTGGGGGGGGCCCCACGCCAGCTTCGACCCTGCCGACATCCTCGCCGAACCGGCCATCGATTACGTGGTCAGCGGCAACGGATCCCTCCCCTGGCCAGGCTTGCCCGACACCTCCGGGGGGATGGGGAGGCCCCGCCCCCCCGAGAGATCCCGGGGCTGTCCTGCCGGGACGGGGGCACGGTCCGGGACGTCCCGCCGGAAAGCGGCTTCGTGCCGGTTGACTACCGGGAGATCCCCTACCACCTCGTGGCGGACAACCTGGACCGCTACGGCCAGCTGGACCGCAGGGAGCGGGTCTTCTCCCTCTACGCCACCCTGGGGTGCCCCTACAACTGCAGCTTCTGCTCGTCCCCGGCGCTCTACCGGGACACGGAGCGCAGATACCAGTTGGTCCCCCCCGAGGAGGTCGTCGACCACATCGACTACCTCCACCGACGTTACGGCGCCACCTACATCTACGTCATCGACGACGACTCTTTCGTCGATCCCGGCCACATCAGCGCCATCCTCGACGGCATCGAGGCCCGCGGCCTGAAGATCAGGCTCGGGTTCCGGGGGGCGCGCATCGACGAGGTACTCAGGATGGACGACGCTCTCCTCTCCCGGCTCGCCCGGGCCGGGACCACCATCCTCCACATCGGCGCCGAATCGGGTTCCCAGCGGATGCTCGACCTGATGAGGAAGAACATCACCGTCGACGATATCCTGGCGGCAAACCGGAAGCTCGCCCGGCATCCGGAGATCACCGCCGCCTACAACTGGCTCATCGGCCTGCCCGGGGAAACCCTCGACGACCTGGCCGCCACCCGGGAGCTCATCCTGCGGATCCTGGAGGAGAACCCGGCGGCAATCGTCTTTCCGCCGAACAAGTACCGCCCCCTGCCGGGGACGGAACTCTTCGCCGTTGCCGTAGCCCACGGGTACCGCCCCCCGGCACGGCTGGAGGAGTGGATCGAGGTGGAGGTCGAGGGGGATTACACCCCCACCTGGTATCCCCCCGGCTTTGCCGCCATGGTGAACATGATGCAGGTTGCCGCCTATTTCATCGACGCCAAGCTGTTCACCTACTCCCTCGGCAGCGGGGCAAAGAGCCTGCTGATCCGGCTCGCCGGCTATCTCTACCGGCCCCTGGCCAGGTTCAGGTACCGCCATGGCCTGGCGGGGCTCCTCATCGAGTACCGCCTCTACAGACGTTTCGTGGCGGGGTTCAGGGCCGGGCTCCGGGAGCAGGAGTGACCATGGTTCCGTGCACCTGGGCCGTCGTCGTGCCGATGGCGAACGAAGAACAGGAATTCGCCCCGTTCATCGGGGCACTGGGCGCCGTCATGGACGGGCTCGGGAGCGGCAGCGCCTACATCGTGGTGGACCGGGTCTCACGGGACCGGACCCTCGACCTCTGCCGCGAGCTCTCCGCCAGGGACCGCCGCTTCCACACGATCTGGGCGCCGGAGAACCGCTCCGTCGTTGATGCCTACCTTGGGGGGTTCAGGGAGGCGCTCCGAGACGGCCACGACTTCGTCATTGAAATGGATGCGGGGCTCTCCCACGATCCCCGGGCGCTGCCGCTCTTCATCGAACGGCTGCAGGAGGGGTATGACTGCGTTTTCGGCAGCAGGTTCCTCCCCGGAGGCTCAATGGAGGAGTCAAACCTCTGGCGCAGGTTCCTCTCCCGCGGCGGCACCTTCCTGGCCAACCTGCTCCTCGGCACGGAGCTGGCTGACATGACCTCCGGCTTCCAGGGGTTCCGGGCCGGGGTGGTCGCCCGGCTCCTGGACTGCCGGCTCCGCTCCACGGCCCACTTCTACCAGACCGAGGTCCGCTACCTGATGAGGAACTGCCGGGTGATCGAGATTCCCATCCACTACCGGGCACCCTCCCCCCGGGTATCCCGGGGCGCCATTGCCAATGCCCTCGGCGTCCTGGCATACTATGCCTGGCAGCGGTTCACCGGCAGGGCACCGGCCATCACCCCCACGGACACGCACCCATGAAAACAGCCCTCGTCATCACCTCCATCGCCCCGCCGACCCCCGTCCTGCGAGCCTGTGCCGCCGGATGCCGGGAGCATGGCATCGATTTCATCCTCATCGGCGACCGGAAATCACCGGCTGACTTCCGGCTCGAAGGGTGCGACTACTGGTGCCTGGACCGGCAACGGGAGAGCGGGTTGAACCTTGCCCGTCTGCTCCCCGAGGGGCACTACGCCCGGAAGAATCTCGGCTACCTGATCGCCCTGCAGCGGGGTGCGGAGGTCATCATCGAAACCGATGACGACAACCTCCCCGGTGCAGGGTTCTGGCCCCCCCGCACAGCGGTCCTGCAGGGGAGACCGGTCACCGGGACGGGCTGGTTCAACCCGTACCGCTGCTTCAGCGACGAGGAGATCTGGCCACGGGGATTCCCCCTGGAAGAGCTGCATAACCCGTCCCCCCCCCGTGCCGGCACCAGTACCGTGAACTGCCACTGCCCCATCCAGCAGGGGCTGGCCGACGGCGACCCGGACGTCGACGCCGTCTACCGGCTGACCCGGGGGCTGGCGCCGGCATTCAGGCAGAGTGAGCCGGTCGCCGTCGGCCCGGGCGTCTGGTCGCCCTTCAACAGCCAGAACACGACCTGGTTCCGGGAGGCATTCCCCCTCCTCTACCTCCCCTCCTTCTGCAGTTTCAGGATGACCGACATCTGGCGCAGCTTTGTCGCCCAGCGGATCTGCCAGGCAAACGGCTGGAACATCCTCTTCCACAGCCCGACGGTTCATCAGGAGAGGAACGTCCATGATCTGCTGCGGGATTTCGCCGACGAGGTCCCCGGCTACCTGCACAACGCCGCCATCTGCCGGGAGCTCGCCGAGCTTGACATCCCGCCGGGAATCGACAACATCCCGGCAGGGCTGCTCGGGTGCTACGAGGTACTGGTCGCCCGGGGTCTCGTCAGGGGCGACGAGCTCGAACTGTTGCGGTCGTGGTTGTCGATCGCGGGTGATGGCAGCGTACGAACGACATGAGTACGGGCTCGCGAGACTGAACGCCTCGCGGAAACCGGCTCGGACTGGAGACGAAATGTCCCACGAGATGTTAGACAGACAGGAACCGGTCTCCGGTTCATCCGACCGCTCCTTCGGGGTTGTCTTCTGCGTCGTTTTTCTGCTGATCGCCTTCGCGCCGATGCTGTCAGGAAGGCCGATCCGATGGTGGGCCCTGCTCCCCGGCGGAGCATTCCTGCTGGCCGCACTGGTCCGCCCGGCACTCCTCTCCGGGCTCAACCGGGGATGGACGAAGGCGGGGTTACTCCTGAACCGCCTCGTCAGCCCGGTCGTCCTGGCCATCTTCTATTATGCCGTCCTGACCCCCTTCGCCTGCGTCATGAGGCGTGTCCGCCCCGACGCACTGCGCCTCTCGCGGGAGCCGGCTGCCGGCAGCTACTGGATCGAGTCGACAACGGCAGGGGACGCAACGCAGAGCATGTCGAACCAGTTTTGACGGATACCATCCACGTAGCATGACACATCAAGAGGCGGGACACCATATGACCCTGTTGAAGGAACTCTGGCTTTTTTTACGGGTACGCAAGAAGTTGTGGCTGCTGCCGTTTATCATCACCCTGCTTCTCCTGGGAGCACTCCTGATCTTTACCCAGGGTTCTGCCGTGGCGCCGTTCATCTATACCCTGTTCTGATCAAGGCCCGACCCGATGAATATCCTCGGCATTTCAGCATTCTACCATGACAGCGCAGCGGCCCTCGTCCGTAACGGAGACATCGCCGCCGCGGCCCAGGAAGAACGCTTCACGCGCACCAGGCACGATGCGGCATTTCCGCACCGGGCGATCGAATACTGTCTCGCCGAGGCCGGAATCAGCCCCGAACAGCTTGATCACGTGGTGTTCTACGACAAGCCGTTCCTGAAGTTCGAGCGGCTCCTGGAAACCTACCTCGCCTTCGCTCCCCGCGGTTTCAGGTCGTTCCGTCTGGCGCTGCCGCTCTGGCTCCGCGAGAAGCTGTTCCTGAAACAGCTGTTGCGGAAGAGACTGCACGAGCTGGCACCGAGAGACGACTGGGAGGAGAGACTGCTCTTCAGCGAGCATCACCTGAGCCATGCGGCGAGCGCCTTCTTCCCGTCGCCATTCGAGGAGGCGGCGGTCCTCACCATGGACGGCGTGGGGGAGTGGGCGACCACCTCCCTTGCCATCGGCAGGGGAAACAGCCTCCGGATCAGGAAAGAAATCCATTTCCCCCACTCCCTGGGGCTCCTCTACTCCGCTTTCACCTTCTATACCGGCTTCAGGGTGAACTCCGGAGAATACAAGGTGATGGGGCTTGCCCCGTACGGAGAGCCGCGCTACGTCCGGCTGATCATGGACCACCTGATCGACGTCAAGCCTGACGGCTCCTTCCGCCTCGACATGTCGTACTTTGACTTCTGCACCGGCCTGACCATGACGAACGGAAAGTTCCACGCCCTGTTCGGCGCCCCGCCCCGGCACCCCGAGGCGGGGCTGACCCAGCGGGAGATGGACCTGGCAG
>CALMBF010000054.1 GCA_937860145.1 uncultured Geobacter sp. | reverse complement strand
CGCCCACCCCGTGGCAACGGCCCCGTCCGCCCGCGCCCATGCAGCGCTACGGACCGGATACCGCCCTTCTGGATAGTATCCGCCCAGAACCTCTTCCTGTCAACCCGCCCCCCTCCGTCGGTCAGCGGTCCCGGGGGCTCCCTGTCAGGGTGGCAGGGAGTGCCCTTGCCCGGGTCGTTCAAAAACCCGATACAAGCGATCTCACGGAGCGTACAATGAAGATATGGAAGTCAACTTCATGAAAGGGGGAATCTGTCATGGCAAGCAAAGCAGAGTGCAAACACTTCACGGCTCCCGATGAAGTCCGGACCTTCGGGCACGGCAAGGTGGAGCTGGTCAACATCGGCGGCGGGACGGTAGGCAGGCTCATTCTCGAGCCGGGCTGGCGCTGGTCGGTCGATGTAAAGCCGATAGCCGGCACCGAGTGGTGCACGGCCCCCCATTTCCAATACCTGGTGTCTGGCCGGGTGCACGTTGCCATGGCCGACGGAACCGAATTCGAATTGGGACCGGGGGATGTTTCCAACCTTCCCGCCAACCACGATGCCTGGGTGGTGGGGAACGAGCCGGCGGTCCTGGTGGACTGGTTTGGTGCCATCAATTATGCCAAGCCGTAGCCGGAGGCGGGAATCGTGACCTGCTGACCGGCTACCCGGTCGTCAGGCAGGCAGCAACGAGGAGGCCGCCCCGTGGGGGGTGGCCTTATGTTTGCAGACTTCGGGGGGGGGAGGATTGCAGAAGGGGTCGATTCCCTCTCCGTGAGAGCACTGGACGGGAGCAAATTATCGGGTACACTTTGTTACGTTCACGAATGTTATGGGAGGGTGTCGTGGGATGCCCTGACAATTCATCCAAGGAGAGAAACCCGTGAAAAAATGGAAATGTACGATCTGCGGCTATGTCTACGATCCCGCCGAGGGGGACCCGGACAACGGCATCGCTCCGGGAACCCCTTTCGAGGAGCTTCCCGATGACTGGGCCTGCCCCCTGTGCGGTGCCGGCAAGGATATGTTCGAGGAGGAGTGACCGGGCAGCACACACGACGTTTGCCGCACACGGAGAGCCGCTGAAACTTCAGCGGCTCTTTTTGTCTGCTGAGCGACACGGCCCCGGCGTGCCGGCGTGAAACCGCCGGGCCCCAGCCGTTACTTGATGTTCCTGGAGGTGAAGAACAGGACCTTGTCCCCCATGAAGTTCACCGTGATGTTCTTCTGCTCGTTCCCCCAGACGCAGTTCTTCGCGACCATGGCCTCCGAGCAGCTGTCTGGCTTGCCGAGGATCTTGACGACCTCGCCGTAGCCGAGCCCCACCTTGAGTTTCCTGTAGTTCTCCACCGTCAGTTTGCTGCAGCCGAAGAGCACGGTCACTATCGCCAGGACCGTGACAAGACGCAGGTACGTTTTCATCGCTTCTCTCCTTTCCCGGGAGGGGTCTCCCTGACCGCACTATAGCAGATGGCGGGGAAATGTGGGGTGCAATTATCCGTCGCAGAGCTAGGAGAACGGCGCGGGGAGGCTGGAACGGGCAGAACCCTTTCCATGTGATATGCTTGTAAAAAATATCTTAGGGAGGTAGGTATGCGAAAGGTCCTCATTGCGAGCTTCCTGCTGCTCTGCACCGCCGGGACAGTGGGTGCGGCAGGAAAACCCGTTGCCCCCAACGGCATCGGCCTGTACCCGGAGTATATGAGCTGGAAAGTGGTTGCCCCCTCGTACCGGGAGGACAAGGGCCATATCCGGGTCATCACCGGCAACGAGATTGCCGTTGCAGCCCTGCGCAGCGGCACGAAACCCCTGCCCGACGGCAGCGTGCTGGCAAAGGTCGCCTGGAAGGCCGAAAAACACCCCTCCTTCCCCGTCGCAACCGAGCCGGGTGCCTTCGTGCAGGTCGAGTTCATGGTCAAGGACGCGCGGAAGTACAAGGATACCGGCGGCTGGGGTTTTGCCCGTTTCGTGGGGAACGACCTGACGCCCTACGGCAAGGATGCCGGATTCGTCCGCGAGTGTTTCGGCTGCCACACGCCCGTGGCAGGCAACGACTACCTGTTTACCAAGATCGTCAAGACCCCCTGAACAGGGGGACGGGGCGGCGCCACGGGCTGCCGGGGTGTGCGACGGGAAGGGCTTGACCCGAGAGAGGAGGATGTCATGCGCGTGATTCTGGTGGGGGGGACCGGCACCATCGGCCGGGAGGTGGCCAGGGCATTGGGGACTCACCATGAGGTGCTGATCGCCGCGAGAAGTGGCGCGGAGCTCCAGGTGGACATCGTGGAGCCGGCCAGCGTTGAGGCGATGTTCAAGGGGGCGGGGAGCTTCGATGCCGTGGTTTCAACGGCAGGGTCGGCCCGTTTCGGCCCTCTGGACGACCTGGGGTACGACGATTTCCTGTTCAGCTGCAGGAACAAGCTGATGGGGCAGGTGAACCTGGTCCGTATCGGCCGGAACTACATCAACGACAACGGGTCGTTCACCCTCACCAGCGGGGTGCTGGCCAGGGAGCCGATGCCCGGCAGCAGCGCCGTCAGCATGGTGAATGCCGGGCTGGAGGGCTTTGCCAGGGCGGCACAGCTGGAGCTGGAGCGGGGTGTGCGGGTGAACGTGGTGAGCCCGGTCTGGGTCCAGGAGACGCTCCTTGCCATGGGGCGGAGCACGGCGGAGGGGATGCCCGCCTCCCTGGTGGCCCGTGCCTATGTCGCCAGCGTTACCGGTGACATGAAGGGGGCGGTCCTCGACGTGAACGATTATGTCTGAGAGGTGGCAGGGGGCTATTTGACCAGGACCGGGCGCAGGCCGGGGAGGGCGAGCATCGCCGCGCTGCCGCAGTTCACGCAGGAGATCCGGTCGATGTAGAGCCCCCTGTCGTTGCCGCAGGTCGATGCCGGGGCGTCGAAGGCCGTGTTGTTCTGCTTGCAGCCGGTCGCTCCGGGGGCGCAGATCCTGCTGATACGTATCAGGGCGTACTTCGTGACCGTGTGGGACTCGAAGGTGCCGTCCTGCCGCGCGGGGGGGCAGTCGGTCACCGGTGCGATGACCCACCACCCCTTCAGCTCTCCCGTTGCCTTGTCGTACTCCTTGTTGGAAACATCGACGTTCGGGTTGTACATCATCGACTCCATGTCGCTCAGGGCCTGGTGGCGGGAGTCGAGGATGGTCAGGATCTGCTTGCCGCAGACCTCCTGGGGGGGCATGTCCATGCAGATCATGTCCGAGAGCTTGATGGCGGGACCGATCTGGTTCGTGAGGGGGGTGGTCGCGTAGCGGTCCGCGGCCGAGCCTTTCCCCATGGGGGAGGGTTCGCTGACCATCTTCCTCTCCGGGATCGAGCAGATGCTGGGGAAGGTGCAGCCGCTGCCGCAGGCGTCGCTGCAGACGGCAAAATTCGCATTCGCCCGCGGGGGGAGGGCGGCAATGGCGTCGGGGGTGTAGTTGAACTTCTGCACCCCGGTCAGGATGCCGAGGAAGTTGCCGATATTGCCGATGCCGACCGATTCGCTTTCCGATGTCCGGCGCGTCCGCACCTGCATCGCATTGACCGGCGTGCTCCCCGGGGTGTAGGTGTGGGTGCTGGCATTCCAGAAGCCGACCGTCAGGTCGTTCGACGTGGTGAGGGTGTTGGTGCCGTTGTTCAGGGCATGGATGAGCGCCGCTTCCTGGTGTTTTCCCATGGCATGGGTGACCGCCACCCCGCGGGCAGCGGTCTGGACGGTGTCGCCGGTAATGTTCCCCAGCCTGGTCGCATCGGTGCGGATCTGTTCCATGATCCGGGACTTGATCTCCCGCGCCCCGGCCAGTGCCGACATCTCGGCCGCACTGTGCAGGTCATCCTCGTTGACATACATGTAATCGATGTTGATGGCCAGGGCCGCAACCACAAGGAATACGACGAGCATGATGCCTACGTAGTGGTTATCCATGAACACTCCTCACAAGCACGGTTGACCGGAGTATAGCCGGTTTTCACGATTTTGGCACAAATTAAGGGCCATGCTGGCAGGCATGGCCCTTCTGTTATGCGCGGGTAACTGCTGCGGCGACTCCGGCAGGGATCAGGAGGCCTTCTCCATGACCGGTACCGGCTCTGCCACGACCACGGGTGCCTTGACGTCGGCGGCAACCTTATCGCGGAGGAAGAAGGTGAGGACGGTGCCGGTGGCACAGAGGGTCCCGGCAAGGATGAAGGACTTGTTCAGGCCGCCGGGCTGGGCGTTGAGCATTTCGGAAACACGGCCCATGACGAAGCCCCCCACGCCCCAGGCGCTGAAGAGGACGCCATAGTTGAGGCCGTAGTTCTTGAAGCCCCAGTAGTCCTTGGCAAAGGAGGGGAACAGGGCGAGGTTGGAGCCGTAGTTGAAGCCGATGAAGGTTGCCAGGATGACCAGCAGGGTGGCGCTCCCCGAACCGACGACCGGGATGGCGGCGAACATCAGCAGGGCCTGGAAGCCGAGCATGATGGCGAGGGTCGCCTTGCGGCCGATCTTGTCGGAGAGGATCCCGGCGATGACCCGGCCGCCGGCGTTACCGATCGCCATGATGGCAACGGCGAGGAAGGCCATGCTCCCCATGCTCTTCTTGGCCAGGCCGGCAACGCTGCCGATGACCATGAGGCCGGCACCGGCGCCGATGAAGAAGTTGGTCCAGAGCATGTAGAACTTGGGAGACTTGATCATTTCCATGACGTTTGCGTTGTACACATCCTTTTTGGCAGCGGGTTTGGCGTCACCCTTGGTGGCCGGTTCCGCAGGGACGTACCCCTGGGGGGGGTTGACCAGGAAGAAGGAGAGGCCGCAGACCAGGGCGGTGAAGCCGATGCCGAGGAACAGCATGGATTTCGGAATGCCGAAGGAGCCCAGCAGGTAGCTGGAGAGGGGGGCGATGTAGACCGGGGCGAGACCGAACCCGGCGACGACCGTACCGGCGATGACCCCCGTCTTGGAAGAGTGGAACCACTTGAGGGCCGGCGGGGTGGCTGCGGCATAGCCGAAGCCGAAACCGGCTCCGGAGAGGATGCCGAAGCCGACGACCCAGGCGGCATAGCTGTTGGAGAAGGACATCAGGGTAAAGCCGGACCCGACGAGGAGGCCGCCGATCAGTGCGGTGCGTGCCGGGCCGAGCTTGTCCTGGCACTTGCCGGCAATGATCATGGCGAAGGCGAACGTGAGACAGCAGACGGCGTAGGGGTCATTGATGGAGGAGAGGCTCCAGTCGAAGGCCCCCTCGCCGCCTTTCTCGATGGATGACTTGATGGCACCCTTGAAGATACTCCATGCGTAGAGCACGCCCAGCGCCAGGTTGATGCCGAGACCGGCCATGGTTACCTGCCAGCCCTTTTTGGTTGATGTCGTTGACATTATCTCTCACCTCCAGAGTGATTAACCGAATCTGGAAAGTGAAGGAGCAATATGCATACCAATGTTTTGAAATTACGTATATCAAAAAATGTCATTGTATTTCAGTTGGTTATGGCTGTGGAGCCGGATGGCGGGAAAAACGGCCCGTGGCGCGTTTTTGTAGATTTGCAAAAGGCTTCTCCGGAAGTGGGGCTGGCTTCCGGGAGCGGTAACGCCGTAATTACCGGCAGTTACCCGTGAAATGGGGCCTGCGGGGATGCTTTTGCAATAATGCAAAAAGTGGTTTGCATTTGCATAAATGAAAAAGCGGGAGAGGTGAGGGGGGTGGTTATGTTTACTTTTGCTGAAACATGCGCGGATTTTTTTGGAGGTGATTGAAAAAAAGGAGCCACCTGGCCCCTTGCTCAGGGAGCCTCCGCCGTGGACGTCACCTCCCGCAATGATTCGATCGCACCGACAAGGTTGCCGGCATGGTCGGTCAGCGGCGATGCCGTGACGGAGAGACAGGCGCCGCGACCGCCGTACAGCGCCGGCGCCTCGACGATCGCGGCAAGGTTCTCTCCCCGCTTGCGGAACGATTTATATTGGTAGTCACTCAGGTCGAGGCGGCCGAGTATCATGTCGGCAAGAGCGGGGCGGGGTACGCCGAAGAAGGGGATGGCGTATGCCTGGTCACCCCTGCCGATCATCTCGTCCTTGCGGATGCCGGTCATCTCCTCAATGGCGCGGTTCCAGGCCAGCACGCGACCCTCCCGGTCCAGGACGAACGTCGCGTCGGGAAGGAACTCGATGATGTCCCCGAGCTTGCGGTGGGCATCTTCCAGGTGGAGGAGACTCTTCCGCAACTCTGCCGTCTTCTGTCGTACCATGCGCCGCAGCTGCACGATGAAGAGGGCCAGGATGCCGGCAACCAGTGCCACCCACAGGACAATGTCGCGGGGGCGCAGGCCGTGCTCGTAGCGGACGGAGAGCCACTTCTGGCGGATCTGGCGATGTTCCTCCTCGCTCACGGATTCCAGGGCCTTGTCGAGGAGGCGGGCGAGTTCCGGCCAGTCCTTGCGCACCCCCATGGCGTAGGCGTCGTCGGGGTAGGGGGAGGGGGCCGCAACCTTGAGGTCGACGAGACCCCTCTTGTCGATGAGATAGCTCACCACGGCAAGGTTGCCCAGGTAGGCATCGGCCCTGCCCGTTGCCACGCTCTCCAGCGCTTCAACGGTGGTGGCGGTTTCGAGGATCTTCGCCCGGGGGACATCCCTCCGCAGCCAGTCGGTACCGATATAGGACCTCTCGCTGGCAATGACCGCGCCGTTCAGGTCCCGGAGTCCCGAGATGAAGCGGCTGTCCTTGCGGGTGAACAGCACCGCCGGGAAAGAGATGTAGTCCCGGGTAAACTCCATGAACTCTTCCCGGCTCGCATCCCGTGTGATGAGCGCGACCGCATCGACCCCCGTGCGGGTCCTGAGCTTCTCAAGGGTCTCCTTCCAGGAGAGCCCGAACACCGGTTCGATGCGTATCCCCAGCCGTTCGGCAAGCAACCAGACGTAGTCGCTCGCCATCCCCTGGTAGTTGTTCTGGGCAGTGAATTCAAAGGGGGGGTACTCCGGGTCGAACCCGAGCCTGACGACCGGGTGGGCATGGAGCCATGCCTGTTCTTCGGGGGTGAGCTGCAGGGTGGCGGCTCCGGCGGGGACGGGGAGTGTCAGCAGCGCGACCAGGACAAGGAAGAGGGACAGGATGTTCAGGGAGAGGGTGGCACCCCGTAGCCGGGTGCCACGGCTCGTGGTGTCGGCGCGCTGATCATGGCTGAGCGGAGCCGCTCCGGTTCCTGGTGACATCGTTCAATTGAGGCGCTCGCCTTCGCAGCGGTTGCGCCCCCCCTCCTTCGCGGCATAGAGGCAGCGGTCTGCTCTGCCAAGAAGCTCCATGGCCATTGTGGCCGCATCGATGTCACTCCTGGGGGAGAAGCTGGCAGCACCGAAACTGGCGGTGACGCCGATCTCCCGGTTGTCCACGGAAATGGGGGTGCCAGCGACGACGCGCTGCAGGCGGTTGGCGACGATCATCGCCCCGTCGATGTCCGTTTCCGGTAGGATCAGCACGAATTCCTCGCCGCCGTAGCGGGCCAGCCAGTCCACCTCGTCCCGGACGTTTTCCTTCATGCGCCTGGCGAAGTTTTTCAGCACCTCGTCACCGGCCTGGTGGCCGTAGGAGTCGTTGATCGTCTTGAAATGGTCGATATCGGAAAAGATGATGGAGAGGGGGCGGTCATACCTGATGGCGCGTTTCACCTCCAGGGGGAGCCTCTCGTCCAGGAAGACGCGGTTGTACAGGCGGGTCAGCGAGTCGGTGGTGGCAAGCTGGCGGGCCTCCTCCAGTTTCCGCTTGAGGGCCTGTTCCAGTTTCAGGACTCGATGGGCGGTTGCCAGCCTGAGGGACAGCTTCTCCGGGGCCACCGGCTTGATCAGGTATTCGTCGATACCTGCCTGCATGGCGGTCTGCACATCATCCCGGCCGTCGCGGGAGGAGTGGAGAATGACGTAGGTAAACTGGTCCTGGTGACTCTCCCGGATGGCGCGGCAGAGCTCCAGGCCGGTCATGTGCGGCATCATCCAGTCGGTGATGACGATGGGGAAGTAGCCGCTGGTGAACAGTTCGATCGCCTGGCGGCCGTCCCTGGCAACCGCGACCTCATGGCCCTCCTTGCGCAGCACGTACTCCAGGACGTTGCGTTGCAGGTCATTGTCATCGGCGATCAGGATGGGAAAGTCCGGTTTGCACGATGCTCGTCGTTCGCTCATCGGATGAATTCTCCTTGCCCCCTGCCGGGATCGGCATGACGGCACAGCCGGCAGCAGGTGTATACGGTATCGGCTGATTATAGTGAAAGAGCATCCGATTACAACAGAAATTAGCAGAAACTCAGCGAGTGAGGGGTGAAGACGGCCCGCCACCCCTTGATCGACCTGCCCCAGTGGGGGACGACACGACCCCTGAAAATGAAAAAGCCCCCGTATCTCTACGGGGGCTTTCGGGGCCGCCCGCCAAGGTCATTGGCGGGCTATCTACTGCAACCTTCCTTGCAGTGTGAAACAGGGCGAATACGAAATTTCTCGGTCCACATTGGCTCAATCTCCTTTCACTCCCGGGATCTGTCAGCTCTCCTTCTTTATACCCGTCATGGGGGAGCCGCGTCAAGTAAAAAGATATAAAAGGTCTTTTTTGTTTAAAGTCCGCGTGGCGACTGATTCCACGGCTGCCCCGATTACCGTGGTCCCCCGTTTGCTTCCGGGCGTATAATAAACACAAGTAGACAGCGCGTGGGGAAAGGAGAGCGTGTCATGGCAAATCCGTTCGTACATGTCGAATTGGTGACAAGCGACCTGGACAAGGCGAAGGAGTTCTACGGCAGCCTGTTCGACTGGAAGCTTGAGGAGATAGCGGGGATGGAGTACACCCTCATCAAGGTAGGGGAGGGAACCGGTGGCGGCATGATGAAAAACCCGCTCCCCGACTCCCCGTCCTGCTGGATAGCCTACGTGCTGGTGGATGACGCGGTCGTCTCCACGGACAGGGCCCGGAGCCTCGGCGCGACGATCCGCAAGGAGGTTACCGAGATCCCGGGTATCGGCTGGTTCAGCATCATGACCGATCCGACCGGCGCGACCCTTGCCCTGTGGCAGATGAACCCGGATTATCCCGAAAGTGCGTGATGAGCGCTTGTCAGGGGGCGGCACCGAAAGGGGTGAGCGACATGGCACGGAGAGGGGAGCCGGCACGGGGCGAGGCTCGGATGCCCTGGTTGCCCGCTTTGGCAGTGGGGGTGGCCTGCGCCGCTGCCCTTCTCGCCACGGTGGCCGGGCTCGGCAGTCGTTTCGGCGTGTGGCAGTTCCGCACGGGGTTCACCCTGCTCGGTTACGCTGTGTATGGCGGGACCGGCGCAGTTCTGCTGGGTATCGCGGGGGGTATTATGGCCGCCCGCAGGCGGCGGGGAGCAGGGGTCGTCCTGGCACTCCTGGCCATGGCCGGGGGGCTCGCCGTGGCGGCCGTGCCGGTCTCCTGGCGGCTGCACGCCAGGCAGGTTCCGGCCATCCACGATATCACGACCGATACGGTGAATCCGCCCCAGTTCGTGGCGCTCCTTCCCCTGCGCAGGGATGCGCCGAACCCGGCGGTCTATGGTGGACCGGCCGTCGCCGGGGAGCAGAAACGGGCCTACCCCGACCTCCGTACCGAGGTGCTGGACCTCCCCGCTGACCGTGCGTTCGAGCGTGCCCTGGCTGCGGCACGGGCGATGGGATGGCGCATCGTCTCTGCCGACCCTGCCGCGAACCGGATCGAGGCTAGTGACACCACGTTCTGGTTCGGCTTTGTCGATGACGTCGTCATCCGCGTGGCACCGGCCGGCGAACGGACCCTGCTGGATATCCGTTCCGTGTCGCGGGTGGGAAAGAGCGACGTGGGGACCAATGCCACGCGGATCCGCTCGTACCTGCACCGGCTCCGTTCGTCGTGAGCACGGTACCTACTGCTGCCGGTCGAACCAGGCAAGGACCGCTTCCGCCGTCTGTGCCCCCGCCAGTTGACCGGCGACCCTCCCCCCCTTGAGGAGCATGAGCACGGGGATGCCGCGCACGCCGAAACGCTCCGCCAGGGAGGGATTGTCCTCCGTATTGATCTGAACCACCGCCCCCCTCCCTGCCAACCGTTCTGCAACTGTCCGCACCGCCGGTGCGAATGAGACGCAGTGCGGTCACCAGGGGGCCCAGAACTCGGCCAGCACCGGTCCCGGGTAGTCGGCGAGGAACGCGTCGAAACTACGTTCGGAAAGTTGCTGCGGCCGACGGAACAGGGGGGGAAGAGGGGCACGGCAGCTGCCGCAGCGTCCCCTTTTCCCTTCCATCTCCGCCGGGATCCTGTTCTCAGCGCCGCAGGCGCTGCAGGTGACAAGGTAGGTGTCCATGAAAATCCCCCTCTCCCCATGATCGTCTGAACGAAGGCCGTGCTCCAAGGGTAGCAGCCGGTGTCCCGATGTCAAAACGGTGCTCCCCCCCCCTCCCCGTACCCTCAGGCCGTGTCCGCCACGCGTGTCGCCAGCTCCCGCGCGAGCCCGCACAGGGCCTCGGCATGTTCCAGCCCGTCGATGAAGCGCTGCGGAATCCCCTCCAGACCGACCTGGGCACCGACCAGGGCTCCGGCCAGGGTGGCGCGGGCCTGGTTCTGGCCGCCGCCGTTGACGGCGTGGAGGATGGCGGATTCGAAGTCGTCATGGAAACGGGCGGCCAGATAGTAGGCAGCGGGAAGTTGGTGGTAGATGGCGCAGGGCATCCCATAGACGATGGAGACCTTCCATGCCGGCTCGATGCGGATATCCGGATCAGCGGCCGCGGCAGCCATGTAGGAGGGGGTCAGCAGGGCGTCGGGGGAGGCGAACAGCCCGGCCCGGGACGGGTCGGGTCACCGGGGCGGGGTGGCTGGAGATTGTCGCCGGTGATGTGATGAAAGGGAAGCTCCCCCTTGTTCACCAGCCGCATCAGCTTGCCCGACAGCTGGGGGTTCAGGGCATGACCCTGCACCAGCATCCCCAGCACCGCCCCGTAGGCCACGGTCATGGCTACGACCGCCGGGTCGTTCTGGGTCAGGAGGGTGTTGGCAGTGATGGTGGTGGCAAGACGCGCCGGCTGGAGGGCGTACCGGACCGCCAGTGCGAGGGTACGCTCGATCGCCTCGGTATCGTCGGCAGGGCCGCCGGTCGCGCTCCACGGCACGTTCTGCTGCACCCGCTGGCGCCACAGCTCCCGGATCGACTGGCTGGTGTACCCCCCCGGCCCGGAGACCGGCGTGCCGTTCAGCAGGGGGAGGAGTTCTTCGTCCATCCGACGGCAGAAGTCGGCCTTGTCGTAGCCGCCGCAGGCCACCAGGGATTCCAGGGTCAGGCGGAGGATGAAGCCGGCCTGGGAAAGCTGGCCGGCCTTGAGCCCGGCGTGGTAGCGGCCCGGTTTGGGGTCTGTGTACCCGGTTATCCAGTCGCCGTAGTCGCGGCGCATTTCGGCAAGATCGTAATACCAGTGCGGCCCCAGGCCCATGGCATCGCCGATGAATGCACCCATGACGGCGCCGGCCGCCCGCTCCCGAATGGTTGTCTTTGACATGGTTACCTCCGTTCCGATGGATAGAATGGGTCTAACGTCGTGCCACGCCCTTCGTCACTCCTCCCCGGCAAGCGTCCAGAGGGAGACGACAATCTGGGCAATGCCGAGCAGCGTCAGGATGCCGAGGATGACCAGCCCCGGCAGCCTGCTGCTGAGCCCGCCGGTGACGATGCCGAGGAGGGCGATCAGGGAGTACCAGCGGGTGAGGCGGTGCCTCAGCCACTCCCCCTGCTCGTGGGTCGAGGCGAGGAAAATGGCGCTCAGGGCCAGGATGGCAACCCCGACCGAACTGCAGAGAAGCCACCCTTCCGCCGGCGGGAGGGTCTCGTTCGGCTTCAGGGTGAAGACGTGGCGGATCCCTACCGCCACGGCGGTTATCCCCATGAGCAGCGGGAGATGGGCATAGAGCCACCGCTGGTACTGCATCACATGAACCCTTTCCTTGAGACGGCGGGTCATCGCCCCCCGTGCCCCTTCGAAGTACCCCCACCAGAGGGCAAAGGAGATCAGCATCCCCATGAGTCCGGCCGTGGCCGTCACGAAGGTCAGCCCGGACCGGCCGATGCCGAACACCACGCTCGCCACCGCCTCGCCGATGACGATGATGGTGAAGAGACCGAAGCGCTCGGGGAGGTGGGAGAGGTGGGGGGGAAAGCGAAGGTGCAGCTGGCCGGCGGCAAGGCGG
>CALMBF010000053.1 GCA_937860145.1 uncultured Geobacter sp. | reverse complement strand
CAGCAGGAGGCGCTGACCCGCCTCAATCCGCCCCCCCTCCCTGCCCCCGGCAGAGTCCCTGCTCGCCGGGGGCAGGGAGGGGGGGCGGATTGAGGCGGGTCAGCGCCTCCTGCTGTGCCTCGGCAAGCAGGGCGAGGAAATCCAGGTAAGCGCCCAGGTGGCTGTCCGCGGCGAGGAACCGGAAGCGCGCGGCGCGGCGGCTGAAGAGATCATGCTCGGGAAGGCAGAGAAGGGGAGCGCTGCCGGTCGGAGCTCCCCATTCTGCCGCTTCGGGACTGCGTTCCCCGTCACTCATCTATCCCCTCCCGTTATCTGCCGGAACCATGCCGGGTGATGCTGCTTCGCCCACGCCCGCCTGACCCAGCCGTACAGCATGGCATCCATGCTCTCCCTGGTCCAGATGGCTGCGTAGATGTGGAAGATGATCAGGGCGATCATGACCGTTGCCGCCACGGCGTGGACAACGGAGGAGAGGCGGATGATCCAGGCCGGAAAGAGGAACGTGAAGTAGGCGCGCCAGATGACGATGCCGGACAGGATCAACAGGACCATGCTCGCCACCAGCAGCCAGAACAGGAGTTTCTGCCCCCCGTTGAACTTGCCCGCTTCCGGCATGTTCCGGTCGTCCCCATCCACCATCTCGCGGACATGGCCCAGCCACTCCCGGTCGGCCGCGGTGATCCCGTTGTCCCGCCGGTAATGGAAAAACATGATGCCGAAGGAAAGGGCCATCACCACACCGATAAAGGGGTGGAGGATGCGGGCCCAGACCCCGCCGCCGAACAGTTGGGTCAGGGGATAGAAGGCGGGGTGGAAAAAGGCGAGCCCCGAAAGGGCCAGGAGGATGAAGGTGAGTGCCGACAACCAGTGGTTGGCCCGCTCGATGGGGGTATAGCGGAGAATCCTCTTGGGATCATTTTTCATCGTCGAACTCCTTCTCGATCTCCCCGGATACCTCGTTGGGCCCTTTGGTCACGTAGTGGAAGAAGGCGCCGGCCCCGACCAGGGCCAACCCCAGGGCTGCCAGCGGCTTGGCGGCCCCTTTCCAGAGTTCGACCGCCGGACCGATGGCAGGGTCTTTCGGCAGGCCGCTGTAGAGTTCGGGCTTGTCGGCGTGGTGGAGGACGTACATGACATGGGTGCCGCCGACCCCCTTGGGGTCGTAGAGACCGGCCCTGGCAAAGCCCCGCTCTTTCAGCTCCCCGATCCGCTCTTCGGCGTGCCGGAGCATATCCTCCTTGGTGCCGAAGACGATGGCACCGGTGGGACAGGTCTTGGCACAGGCCGGTTCCACACCGGCAACCACCCGATCGGAGCAGAGGGTGCACTTGTAGACCTTGCTGTCCTTCGGGGAAAGCCGGGGGATGTTGAAGGGACAGCCGGTAATGCAGTAGCCGCAGCCGATGCAGTTCTCCTCGTGGAAGTCGACGATACCGCTTGCGTACTGCACGACCGCCCCCGGAGCCGGACAGGCCTTGAGACAGCCGGGGTCGGCGCAGTGCATGCAGCCGTCCTTGCGGATCAGCCACTCCAGTCCCCGCTCGGTCACCACCTCGGCAAAGCGCATCACGGTCCAGGAGTCGGCGGTCAGGTCGACCGGGTTATCCAGGACCCCGTGGTTGGTGCCGATCCTGTCCCGGGTGTCGTTCCACTCCATGCAGGCCACCTGGCAGGCCTTGCAGCCGATGCACTTGGTGACGTCGATCAGCTTGGCCACCTCCGGGGTCTTCCGCTGACCCGGCGAGGGGGTGGTGGTGGCGGAGCGGCGGATAATGTCCAGCGATTGCAGTGCCATGGTTATTCTCCTTAACTCCCCCTGTCCCCCTCTTAGCCTAAGAGGGGGAACCTTGAACCCGCGTTCCTCCCCTTAATTAAGGGGAGGACAGGTGGGGTTATGAAATCTTCTCGATATTCACCAGGAACGACTTGAATTCCGGCGTCTGGGTATTGGCGTCCCCCACGAAGGGGGTCAGGATGTTGGCCAGGTAGCCGCGCCGGGCAACCCCCGTGAACCCCCAGTGGAGGGGGATCCCCACGTGATGGACCGTCTTTCCCCCCACCTGGAGCGGCCTGATCCGCCTGGTGACCACTGCCACCGCCTTGATGAAGCCCCGGGGAGACGAGACCTTGACCTTGTCACCGACCTTGATCCCTTTCTCCCGGGCCAGTTCCTCGCTGATCTCCACAAACTGCTCCGGCTGCATGATGGCCGCCAGTCCCGTGTGCTTGGTCCAGAAGTGGAAGTGCTCCGTCAGGCGGTAGGTGGTGGCGGCGTAGGGGAAGGCCGTCCCCTTGCCGAAGGCCTCCAGGTCACCCTTGAAGACCCGGGCCGCCGGATTGCTGATGACCTTCGGGTGGAGGAGGTTGGTGTCGATGGGGGTCTCGAACGGCTCGTAGTGCTCGGGGAACGGCCCCTCGGCCATCTTGTCCAGAGCGAACAGCCGCCCCACCCCTTCCGGCAGCATGATGAAGGGATCCATGGCGTCACCGGGGGGGACGTCCGGCTTGAAGTCCGGAACATCGACCCCGCTCCACTTGCTGCCGTCCCAGCCGATGAGCCTCCGTTTCGGGTCCCACGGCTTGCCGGAAGGATCGCAGGAGGCGCGGTTGTAGAGGATGCGCCGGTTGGCCGGCCAGGCAAAGGCCCATCCCAGGGTGTTCCCCAGGCCCGACGGGTCCGAATTGTCCCGCCTGGCCATCATGTTTCCCTTCTCCGTCCAGGCGCCGGAATAGATCCAGCAGCCACAGGCTGTGGTGCCGTCGTCCCGGAGCTGGGCGAAGCCATCCAGCTGCTGCCCCTTCTGCACGAGGACCTTGGTCGGGTCCTTGGGGTCGGGGAGGTCCGCAATGGCCCTGCCGTTGTACTCCATGGCCAGCTCCTGGGCCGACGGCGAGCGGGGGATCCTGTAGTTCCAGGTGAGGTTCAGGATCGGGTCGGGGAAGACCCCCCCCTCCTTCTGGTACAGCTCCCGGAGCTTCAGGAAGATGCCGGCGATGATGTCGGCATCGGGCTTGGCCTCGCCGGGCGGTTCGGCCCCCTTGTAGTGCCACTGGAGCCAGCGCCCCGAGTTGGTGAGGGAGCCGTTCTCCTCGGCGAAGCAGGTGGAGGGGAGGCGGATGACCTCGGTCTGGATCGTGGCGGGGTTCACGTCGTTGAGGTCGCCGTAATTTTCCCAGAAACAGGAGGTCTCCGTGGCCAGGGGGTCGATGACCACCAGGTATTTGAGCTTGGCCAGGGCCGCGCCGATCTTGGCCTTGTGGGGGAAGGCGGCCAGGGGGTTGAATCCCTGGCAGAAGTAGCCGTTCAGTTTCCCCTGGTGCATCAGCTCGAACACCTGGAGCACGTCGTAGACCTTGTCCAGCTTGGGGAGCCAGTCGTAGCACCAGTTGTTCTCCCTGGTGGCGGCGTCGCCGAACCATGCCTTCATCAGGCTGACGTGGAACTTGGCGTAGTTCTGCCAGTAGGACATCTGGCCGGGGCGCAGGGGCTTCAGGGCCCGCTTGTCGATGTACCCCTGGTAGTCGGTCTCCTGCTCCCGGGGCATGGTGAGGTAGCCGGGGAGGAGGTCGGAGAGGAGCCCCAGGTCGGTGAGGCCCTGGATGTTGGAGTGCCCCCGCAGGGCGTTCATGCCGCCGCCGGCCATCCCCATGTTCCCGAGCAGGAGCTGCACCATGGCGGCGGTCCGGATCATCTGGGACCCCACCGAGTGCTGGGTCCAGCCGAGGGCGTACATGAAGGTCAGGGTGCGGTTGGGGACCGAGGTGGTGGCGATGGCCTCGCACACCTTGAGGAAGGTCTCCTTCGGGGTGCCGCAGATGGCGCTGACCATCTCCGGGGTGTAGCGGGAGTAGTGAGTTTTCAGCAGCTGCAGCACGCAGCGGGGGTGCTGCAGGGTCTCGTCCACCCGGGCGTAGCCGTCGAGCCCCATTTCGTAGGCCCAGGACGCCTTGTCGTACTTCCGGCCGGCGGCGTCGTACCCCGAGAAGAGGCCGTCGTCGAAGCCGTACCCCGCGGCCACGATGAACGGGGCGTTGGTGTAGGCCTTGACGTAGTCGTGCTGGATCTTGTCGCTGGAGAGGAGGTAGTTGATCACCCCCCCCAGGAAGGCGATGTCCGTGCCGGTGCGCAGCGGCGCGTAGAGGTCCGCCACGGATGCCGAACGGGTAAAGCGGGGGTCGACCACGATGAAGGTGGCCTTGTTGTGCGCCTTCGCCTCGGTCACCCATTTGAAGCCGCAGGGGTGGGCCTCGGCGGCATTACCCCCCATGACGATGATGACGTTGGCGTTCTTGATGTCGACCCAGTGATTGGTCATGGCACCGCGACCGAATGTGGGGGCCAAACTGGCCACCGTGGGGCCGTGTCAGACCCGGGCCTGGTTGTCGAAGGCCAGGAGGCCGGTGCTCCGGATCGTCTTGTGGGTGATGTACCCCGATTCGTTGCTGGAGGCGGAGGCCGCCAGGAAGCCGGTGGTCAGCCAGCGGTTGACCGTGGCGCCGGCGTCGTTTGTGGCGACGAAGTTCTTGTCCCGGTCGTCCTTCATCAGCCGGGCCACCCTGGTGAAGGCTTCGTCCCAGGAGATGCGCTTCCACTCCCGTGATCCGGGGGCGCGGTATTCCGGGTACTTGAGGCGGCTCGGGCTGTGGATGAAGTCCACCAACCCCGCCCCCTTGGGACAGAGGGTCCCCCGGTTCACCGGGTGGTCCGGGTCACCCTCGATGTGGAAGATGGACGACTCGGCGTTCTTTGCCCTGTCACCCAGGCTGTGCATGATCAGGCCGCAGCTCACCGAGCAGTAGGGGCAGGTGTTGCGGGTCTCGGTACTGCGGGCCAGCTTGAACGGCCGCACCTCCGCCAGCGCATCGGCAGGTGCAAAGCCGAGCGCCACGGCGCTGGAGCCCCCCACTCCGCCGGCACACATCTTGAAAAACTGCCTTCGCGTCACATCCATTGCCACACCTCCCGGTTCGGATGAATTCTTCACCATGCATGCCTGGCATGACCCGTCCTGCCGGGCTCCTTCGGCATTTTTATAAAATTTAACACTTAATTTGCACATTGCTTGAAAAATAACGCGTCAGTGACGGGACTCATCCGTCAGTCACCGGAGAAAAGATCCCCCGGCTGCAGGGTCGTGATGGAGCATGGTCATCTCTGACCCCCGGGCTGGCGAGACGGTTGTTTTGAATTTAATGATATTGACATGTTACGGTGATGCCCGGGACGGGCAGGCAGGTTGAAAAACGATGGGACCCATGGCCCATGTTGTACGGACGGCAGGGACTGAGAGTGTAGAAACCTTGGAAAAAAGGCGAAAATCCGTGTAAATACAGTGACGAGAGACCGTGATGGGGTGCTGTGCGGCAACGGAGAGCGACGGACTGAAACATCGCCTTGCCCATGGGCTGACAGGGCGAAGGGGGATTACCGGGAGGGTGACATGAACCATGGCAAGGCAATGAGGGAGCAGCTGCTGGCCGGGGCTGCCATCGCAGATGTCCTGGACGATCTGGCGACGCTCCGGCTCGACATCTTCCGGGAGTACCCCTACCTGTACCAGGGACGCCGGGACGATGAACTCGCGTACCTGGGAAGCTATGCCGCGGCAGATGATGCCTGTGTCATCCTCGTCCGCGACGGATCGACCGTCGTCGGGGCGGTTACCGGCATGCCACTTGTCCACGAAGACGCCCAGCTGCGTGGCGCCTTTGCCGGGACAACACAACCGCTCGACGAACTGTATTACGTGGGGGAACTCCTCTTCCTTCCGGACTACCGCAACTGCGGACTGGGGGGGAAGCTCCTTGCCCGGCTGGAAAGCCACCCCCGTTCCCTGGGCCGCTACTCCAGGCTCATCTGCGCCACGGTCGAACGCCCCGCCGACCACCCCTTGCGCCCGCCTGGCTACATCCCCATCACCCGTTTCCTTGCCCGCACCGGCTTTTCCCTGCTCCCCGGGGTGACTACCCGCTTCATCTGGCGTGAGACCGATGGCGTCAGACGGGACCACCCCATGCGGTTCTGGAGCAAGGGGCTGGTGTGATTGTTCCGCGTCCTCTGCGGTGTTCGCGCTACCCGGCCTTCAGCGACGCTGCTACGCACATCACGAAGCTGCGGCAGATGGCTTTCTCGTGCCCGGATTGTAAGGGTGGTCAACAGCACCTCGCGTTTCGATTGCCTTGCAAAGGCACGCCGTGGGTACAAACAAAAAGGGTGGTTTTCCGTGGGGGAAACGACCCTTTTCATTGCAAACACATGATCAGGAGTACCTTGCAATCGAGCATATGTGTGATAATTGTTTAATGTAATCAAGGGGAGGTGCATTATGTTATTACTAGCGTATGCGTGTATCCTTGCGATTCCTGGCGTCATCATACTTGTTGATAGATTTTAAACGGTTTCACCCATCCCGGTCCGACGCCTGTTGTTTGATGCATGCCAGGAGTGGAGTGTGGAAAGATACGGCGGGTGGTTGATCCATCCCCTGCCCCGGTGGAGGAAAATTCCGGCTTCCCATGAGAGGGAGGCCGGTTTTTTTTGTATCACATTAAACGTTATTATGGCTAAGATGGAAAGGTACATCGAGATATTCTGCAGACGGCTGAGACAACTGGCCCGCCTTGGTCACCAACCCGCGGCTACGTTTGAGCCCCAATGACAAGGGGGACACAGGTCAAGTTGTGTCCACGGTCACGAACTATCTATCGGTAGAGAGAGTGTTATGGCGAAGTTCAGCAACGTGAAGCCAATAGATTTCAAGGTGGCATCCATTGTGTCGTGGTGCCTCTGGACGCTACTCATCCTGCTTGTGTTTGTCTGGCATTACTTTGAAACGAAACGGAGCATGCTCACCGTGGTGCGGCAGATCGCGATGGAGAGCACGAGAAAAGATCTGCTCTACCGGCGCTGGGCGGCAGGCCATGGCGGCGTCTATGTCCCCGTCACGGACACGACCCGCTCGAATCCCTATCTCGTCGACATCAAGGAACGCGATATCTCGACCCCTTCGGGACGGCAGCTCACCCTGGTGAATCCGGCGTACATGACACGCCAGGTGTATGAACTGGCCGCCAGTCAAGGTGAAGAGACGAGTCATCTTGTCAGTCTCAATCCACGTAACCCTAAAAACGCACCCGATGCATGGGAGACGGAGGCGCTCAGATCCATCGAGAGTGGTTCGGGGGAGGTCTTCAGTCTGGCGACGGTTAACGGCGCGGAGATGTACCGGCTGTTGCAACCGATGCGCATAGAGGCATCCTGCCTCAAGTGTCACGCCGCCCAGGGGTATCGCCTCGGAGACCTGAGGGGGGGCATCAGTGTCGCCGTACCCATGAAGACATACAGGACGCTGATTCGCGAGGAGACGGTTTTCGACGCAGAGCGGATATCAATTGTCTGGCTGGTGGGGCTCATTGCCATATCGTCGACCTTGCAACTGCTCAGGCGCCGGATGGACGAACGGCAGCAGGCAATAGACGCTCTCGGCGAAAGCGAGGAGCGCTGGCGATCCATTGTAGAGCATGAACCGGAATGCGTAAAGCTGCTCGACCGGGAGGGGCGCTTGCTGGAGATGAACCCTGCCGGGCTGGCAATGATCCAGGCTGGCAGCGTCGATGTGAAGGGGGAGCGGGCTGTCGCGCTGGTTGTGGAAAAGGACCGTCCCGCGTTCGAGGAGATGGTTGCCGCTGTATTCCGCGGTGAAACCCGGCGGATCGTCTTCGACATGGTCGGCCTGAAAGGTCGGCACCTTACCCTGGAAACCACCAGCGTCCCCCTGTGGGACCCTGCGGATAGCACCAAGGTCAAGGCCCTGCTCGGCGTAACACGGGATATTACCGAGCGCAAGCAGTTGGAGGAACAGCTCCGGCAGGCGCAGAGAATGGAGGCGATAGGCCTTCTGGCGGGCGGGGTTGCCCATGACTTCAACAACCTGCTCCAGGCAATCAGCACGTTCGGTTTTCTGATGCGGATGCAGCTTGAGGAAAATGCCCTCCCGGTTCAGTTTGCCGAAGAGCAGCATGTCGTTATCAAAAGGGCTTCCGAACTGACAGAGGCTCTGCTCTCCTTCAGCCGCAGGCAGATCATGAACCCAAAGCCGCACGACCTCAACCTGATCGTCCGGGATGCGCGCAAACTGCTGCGACGTCTCATCAGGGAAGATATCGTGATCGAAGTGAGCCCGGCACCGGGTGCGCTGACCGTCTGGGTGGACGAAGGACAGATCCATCAGGTTCTCATGAATCTCGCAACAAATGCCTGTGATGCCATGCCCCAGGGTGGAAAGCTGAGCATAGCCACCTCGCGGTTCGACCCAGACAGTGCATTCGTGGCCCGGCACGGTTGCAACGCCTCCGACCCCTTTGCCCTGCTTGCCTGTGCCGATACGGGAATCGGAATGGACGAGGATACTATCGGCCACATTTTCGAGCCGTTCTATACCACGAAGGAGGTGGGCCACGGGACGGGGCTGGGGCTTGCCATCACGTACGGTATCGTGCAGCAGCACCAGGGGATCATCGAGGTCGATTCTGCGTCAGGGGAAGGGACAACCTTCAAGATATATCTCCACCTCGTTGACAAAGAGGGTACTGGCCAGGTGAAGGATATGGCGGTCCATTCGCGCCAGGGTAATGAGACGATTCTGCTGGTGGAGGATGAGGAGAAAGTGCGCCTCGCTGTGCGGACGGTCCTGACGCGCTTCAATTACAGGGTACTCGAGGCTACCGACGGTGAGGAGGCGGTGGCACTCTTCCGTGAACACGCCGACACCATCAGTCTTGTCATCATGGATATCGTGATGCCGAAAAAAAACGGCAGGGAGGCCATGGAAGAGATCCGGCAGCTGGCACCGGAGACCAGGGTTATCTTTCTGACCGGTTACGATGCAGAACATGGGGAACCGAAGGAGGGAACGGAGAACACGGAACATATCCTCATAAAGCCCGTTGCTCCCGATACCCTGCTCGCGACAATCCGAACAGTCCTTGGGGATGCGTCAGACTAGGGTGACGTTATTGCTCCGTTCTGAAACCGGGTACGCCTTACGTGCTGGCACGCCGACATGGTTCGAGAAAGCAGGGTGCTCAAGGGTCTGATCAGGAAAAAGATGCACGTCTGCCGGAGAAACAGGAGGCGGGGAGTACGCCAGAGACCACACGGAAAGAAAAAAGGGAGTTAGCAAGTAAGCTAACTCCCTTTATTTGTCTGGCTCCCCTTGGTGGACCACATTCGAACTTTCTGTGATGAACTGCCGAGAGATATCATCGACTATCTGAGGTCAACAGACTGTCAATCGGCATTGAATTTTGACCCACCATAGGCGTGTTTTTTGACCCAC
>CALMBF010000052.1 GCA_937860145.1 uncultured Geobacter sp. | reverse complement strand
CATATTCAGCTAGTTAGCGCCATGAATGTTTTGATTTGGGCAACAGGCCGTTGAGCACTGACTCCATTTGGCACATGCCCCCTTACCACTTCTTTATGACAAAGCCCCGAAGGGATCATCCCCCGAGGCTTTATCAAGCTCTGCGGCCTCCGCATCGGAGCCTACCCACGCTTCACCCGGAACTTCGCCACAAAGGTGGCGACCTTCGTGCCGTCGGCTGCGTAGACCACGGCGGTGCCGTCCAGGTTCCGCTCGTCGCGCCAGGATGTCTCGGCCTCGGCACGGACCGGGCCACCGAGGACCGGGGCGTGGAACGTGAGGCAGAACTCGGTGGTCACGAAGTGCGTCCCTTCCGGCAGGAGGCTCTTGACCGCCATGGCCACGGCCGTATCCGCCAGGGCGGTGACGGCGCCACCGTGCATCAGCCCCTTCCCCTGGGCATGCTTCACCCGGAACGGCATGGTCAGGGTCGCCTTCCCCCCCGCGGCCGCCTCGATCCTCATCCCCAGGTACTCCTCGAAGGGGGCGCAGGCGATCCACCCCGGCAGGGCAAAGGGGAGCGTCTGTGTCCCGGTCATCTCCTGTTCGTAGCACGCTTCGTACACGGTTCCCCCTAGATCTCGAAATGGTCCGGGTCGTCATCCCTCCGGATGACGCTCCACTCGTTCACCACCGGGTCGAAATCGGCGATCTTCTCCAGCGGCGCCTTGAGGTACTTCCCCACGGCGGTAACCGCCACCTCGCCGTCGGGGAGGAGGATCTCCCCCGTCCCCGTGTAGAAACGGCTCTTGTCCTCGGTGATCCGGCCGACGACGCGCAGGGGGACCCCCAGGGGGATCGGCTTCTTGTAGGCAACCGAGAGCTCCAGGGTGACCCCCCAGACCTCTTCCCCCGACCCGGCGTTGATGGCCCGGCCGATGGTCTCGTCCAGGATGGCCGACGCGACCCCCCCGTGGAGCCTCCCCGGATAGCTCTGGTGCTCCTCCCGCGGGGTAAAGAGGGCGACCAGCGTTCCGCTGTCGGTTGTGTAGAAGGAGGCATGCAGTCCGGCGCGGTTCTTCAGTCCGCAGACGAAACAGAGCTTCGAGTTGTGCTGTTTTCCGACCACCGTGTGTCTCATGTTCCTTGCCCCGCTGGTGCCGCTGGAATAGGTGCCCGAGGTCACTCCGGGCAGGGTGCTTCCCCGGCACAGGGGATGCAGACCCCCTGGCCGTCCACCTGCCGCAGGCGCCCCTCCATGACCGGTTCCCCGCAGATGGCGCACGGTACCGAACTGCTCACCCGGGCAGCCGCCGGCAGCTCCAGGAGCGCCGGTCCGGTGGAGACGATCGCCTCCTCCGGTGCGGACAGGATCCAGGCGGCCCGCGCCAGCCGGTCATCCTTCACCTCTGCCGGCATCCCCCGGCCGTGGAAGAGCACCCGGACGCTCCGGCCGGAGGTCCGGGAGAAGAGGGTGTAGACCTGCTTGCCGTGGTCGCGGAACACCAGGTTCCCCTTGCCGAAGGTGCAGCCGGAGACCATCTGCAGGGCATCGACCCCGCAGGCGTCGTTCTCCACGATGGCCACGAGCTCCTCGTCGCCGGCGGGAGCCGCCCCCAGCGCAGCCATGGCAGCCAGGGACATCCGGTAGCCGATGGCGAGGCCGGGGCACTCGTGGCCGTGAAACTTCACGATGTCAACATAGGAAATCATCCCGGCCGTCCCCCCTATTTCGTCACAACCACGATCCCCGACTCGGTCACCGTGTAGCCGTTGCGGACATCATCCTTATGGTCGTAGCCGATGACGGCGTTGTCGCGGATGACGATGTTCTTGTCGATGATCGCCTTCCTGATCTTCGCGTGGCGGCCGACGGTGACATTCTCGAAGATGATGGAGTCCTCCACAAGGCTGTAGCTGTTGATCCTGGTCCGGGGGCCGATGATGGAGCGGCGCACGATGCCGCCACTGGTGATGCAGCCGGCACAGACATAGGAGTCGATGTTCAGGCCGCGGCGCTCCTCGTCGTCGAACACGGTCTTGGCCGGCGGCAGGTTCCCCTGGTTGGTCAGCACCGGCCACTTGTAGTTGTACAGGTTCAGCTGGGGGGAGACGTTGATCAGGTCCATGTTGGCCTCGTAGTACGACTCGATGGTCCCCACGTCCTTCCAGTACCCCCGCTCCTCCGCCTTCATCCCCGGGATCAGGTTGTCGTTGAAGTTGTAGGCGAAGACCCGGTCCCCGGCGGCGAGCATGGCCGGGATGACATGCTTGCCGAAGTCCAGGTCCGCATGCTTCTTCTTCCCCTCCTGGAGCACCTCGATCAGCTTGCGGGTGGAGAAGATGTAGTTCCCCATGGAGGCAAAGCAGACCTCCTTCCCCGGCACCGGGGTCGGCTGCTTCGGTTTTTCCTCGAAACCGATCACCCGGTTGTCGTCGTCCACCACCACCACCCCGAAGCGGGACGCCTCGTCCATCGGCACCTCGATGGCGGAAACGGTGATGTCGGCCCGGTTCATCCGGTGGAAGCTGATCATCTGGCTCACGTCCATCTTGTAGATGTGGTCGCCGCCGAAGATCGCCACGTACTCGGCGTCGGAGTTCTCGATGAAACGGATGTACTGGTAGATGGCGTCCGCCGTCCCCTTGAACCACTCCTCCGATTCGCTCCGCGTCTCCGGGGAGATGGCGACGATGAACTCGTTCAGGCCGGTCCACTTCCCCCACGATTCGCGGATGTGGCGCATCAGGGAGTAGGCCCGGTACTGGGTGAGGATGTAGATCTGGCGGATGCCGGAGTTGAAGAGGTTGCTCAGGACGAAGTCGATGATCTTGTACTTCCCGCCGAAGGGGACCCCCGGCTTGGGACGGTTCAGGGTGAGGGGGCTGAGACGTTCCCCCTTGCCGCCGGCCAGGACCATCGCCAGGGTGTTGCGTTCCGGATTGCTGTTGTACATCTGCCCCTCCTGAAAGTGGAATTGTTACTGCGTCTCGTCGGCCAACAGCTTCATGACCTGCTTCATGTCCTCCCAGACATGGCGCTTCAGGGATGCGTCCCGCAGCAGGGCGGCGGGGTGGAAGGTCGGCATGAGCGGTATGCCGTGGAAATCGTGGAAACTCCCCCTGAGCCGGGTGATGGGGGCCTTAGTGGCAAGGAGCGTCTGGGCGGCGAACTTGCCGAGGGCGACGATCACCCGGGGGTTGATCGCCATGACCTGGCGGAGCATGAAGGTCGAGCACGCCTCAACCTCCGGCGCCTGGGGGTCCCGGTTCTGGGGGGGGCGGCACTTGACCACGTTGCAGATGTAGACGTCGCTCCGGGTGAACCCCATGGCCTCGATGATCTTGGTCAGGAGCTTCCCCGCCTCGCCGACGAACGGTTCCCCCTGGAGGTCCTCGTCACGGCCCGGACCTTCGCCGACGAAAACGAGCCGCGCATGGGGGTTACCCACCCCGAACACCAGGTTGGTGCGACCGTCCGCCAGGCCACAGCGCCGGCACTCCCCCAGGTCGGACCGGATATCCTCCAGGCTCTCCCGCTGCGACCGGTCTCCTCCTGCCGGGCCGGCGGCGGCCGGAGCGGTCGCCCCCCCAGGGGATGCCGCGGAGACTGGCGCCGTCGCCGTGACGCCAGCAGGAGGTGCAGACGCCCCTGCCGGCTCCAGGGGGAGCCCGTCAACGCCGCTGTCAGCCAGCTCCTCAAGGTACCCGCGCAGGGCCCCCAGGAGCTCCTGCCGCTCATGCCTCTGCATCGGACCTATCCCCTTTACATTTCAGAGTTACAGCCATAAGATAGACCCCATGTCACTCGTCCTGCTCGTCACTGCCGCCCTCCTGCTCGTTCCCGACCCGTCCTTCGCCTGGGGCCCCGGCTTCCACCTCCAGCTCGGCACCGCGGTGCTCGGCAACCTGCAGAACCTGCCGGCCGCAGTCGCCGCGGTCATCGGCGCCCACCCGAACGATTTCCTCTACGGCTGCATCGCCGCCGACATAACCCTCGGCAAGAAATACACCCACTACCTCTCCCACTGCCACCGCTGGAATGTCGGGCTGAAGCTGCTGGACGAGGCCGACAGCGGCTCCCGAAGGTCATGCGCCTGGGGCTACCTCTCCCACCTGGCGGCCGACACCGTATCCCACGGCTATTACGTGCCGATCAACATCATGCGCAGTTACCAGACCCTGATCCTCAAGCATGCCTACTGGGAGGTCCGCTTCGACAGCTTCGTCGATCCCGCCATGTGGGAGACCGGGCGGACGGTTGCCGTCAATCACTTCGAGGACAACGACGCCCTCCTCCGCCGGGTCATTGCCAACACCCTCTTCTCCTTCGGCACGAACAAGAAGATCTTTAACTCCATCCTCATGGTCGGCCGGCTGGAGAAGTGGCAGCAGCTGATCCAGACCATGAACGACGTCTCCCGTTTCCAGCTGGATGACGAGGAGCGCACCGACCTGGTCGACCTGGCCACCGACGCGGTCTTTTCCATCCTGGCCGACTGCCGCACCTCCCCCTGGCTCGCTGCCGACCCCACCGGCGAACGGGCCCTCGATGCGGCGGAGAAGGTCCGCAAGAACCTCCGTCTGCTCTACCAGAGCGGCAAGATCAGCAAGGCCGACGCCAACGGGGAGCTGGAGGCGCTGCGCATGAAGCTGCGGGGGGCCATCCGCCAACCGGAGCAGATCAGGCGGATCCTCTCAGTCTGACCCCGCGCGCAGGGCGACGATCCTGTCCAGGATGGCCGAGGCGACCTCCTCCTTGGCAAGGAGCGGGAGCTCCTCCTTCGTCCCGTCCCGGTAGAGGAGCCGGACGATGTTGGTGTCCACGCCGAAGCCGGCACCGGGAGCGGAGACATCGTTGGCCACGATCATGTCGAGGTTCTTCTCCCGCAGCTTGACCGTGGCGTTCTTCTCCAGGTCAACGGTCTCGGCGGCAAAGCCGACCAGCAGCTGCCCCGGCCGCTTGGCGGCACCGAGCTCCCGCAGGATGTCAGGGTTTTTCACCAGCGTGACGACCATCTCGTCCCCGACCTTCTTCAGCTTGTCGCCGGCCCGCTCCCGCGGACGGTAGTCCGCAACCGCTGCCGCCTTGATGATCACGTCGCACTCCCCGGAACTCTCCAGCACCCTGTCCCGCATCTCCCGGGCGCTCTCCACCGCTACGAACTTCACCCCGAAGGGTGGCGGAAGCGCCGTGGGGCCGCTGACCAGCACCACCTTCGCCCCCCGTCGCCAGGCGGCCCGGGCCAGGGCATACCCCATCTTGCCGGAGGAGTGGTTGCTGACGAAGCGGACCGGATCGACCTCTTCCCGGGTCGGACCGGCCGTCACCATGACCGTCACCCCGGCCAGGTCCTGCACGGTCAGGGCGGCGACCGCCGCCTCCATGACCAGGGCCGGTTCCTGCATCTTCCCCTTCCCTTCCCAGCCGCAGGCAAGGAAACCGCTGACCGGCTCGGCAAAGAGATAGCCGTGACGGCGGAGTTTCTCCTCGTTCTCCCGGTACAGCGGGTTTTCGTACATGTTCACGTTCATCGCCGGGGCAAGGAGGACGGGGGCTTTCGTCGCCATGACCGTCGTGGTGAGAAGGTCATCGGCAATCCCCCCCGCTATCTTGCCGATGACATTGGCCGTCGCCGGGGCGATGATGAACAGGTCCGCCCGGTCGGCAAGGGAGATGTGGCCGATCTCCTGCTCGGTGATGAGGTTGAAGAGTTCGGTATGGACCGGATTGCCGGAGAGGGTCTGGAACGTCAGGGGGGTGACGAACTCCGTCGCCCCCTTCGTCATGACCACGTGGACCTCTGCCCCCCCCTTGACCAGCAGGCGAAGCAGTTCCACCGCCTTGTAGGCGGCGATCCCGCCGCTCACCCCGAGCACGATCGTTTTTCCCTTCAGCATGGCATCACCTCGTCAGTGCCCCAGGTAGGGGTTGTGGCGCCGTTCGTGGCCGATGGTGGTGGCCGGTCCGTGGCCGGGATAGACCCGGGTCTCGTCGGGAAGGACCAGGAGCTTCGTTGTGATGGAGTGTACCAGCTGCTCATGGGAACCTCCGGTCAGGTCGGTACGGCCGATGGATTCGGCAAAGAGGGTATCGCCGCTGATCAGCCTCCCGTCGGCGGGGAGGTAGAAACAGCTCCCCCCGGGGGAGTGGCCCGGCGTATGGATCACCTTCAGCTCGATGCTCCCGAAGGTCAGGGTCTGGCCATCGGCCAAGTGTGCGGCCGGCGCCGGTGAATCCTCGGCCTTCAGGCCGTACATGGTTGCGGAGCGGGACGCCCGGGCCAGGAACGGCTCGTCCCCCTGGTGGATCATCAGGGTCGCGCCGGTCTCCTCCACCATGCGCCGGTTCCCGCCGACGTGGTCGAAATGCCCGTGGGTGTTGAGGATATACTTCACCCGGACCCCCTGCTTCCTCACCAGGGCCAGGATTTCACCGGTGTCGTCCCCCGGGTCCACCACGATCCCCTCCTTCGTCTCCGGGTCGGCAAGAATGAAGCAGTTGACCCCCAGCTGTCCCACCACAAGTGTCTCGAAAATCATCGGCATCCTCTTTGTCCCTTGCTTGCTGCATCCTGCCAGGAGTGCCATCAGCACCACCACGGCCAGCAGCGGCAGCATTCGGTAGTTTGAACCCTTCCCGGTCACGTCGGTCCCCGGCGGGCTACGATGCGCTCCCCTTCAGTTTCTCGAAGGGGTTGTTGTGAAAACTCCTGCGCTGCGCCTGCTCCCGGGGCGGCTCGGGAGCGGCTGCCGCCTCCGGTTCCGGCACTGCCGCCGGCTCCGGAGCGTCTCCCCCCTCCGCCCCGTTCCTCCCATCCAGGTAGTAGTAGCGGTCATACAGGCGGTGGTAGGAGGTCCAGTTCCCCTGGGGCTCACCCTCCCTGCGGATATGGGTCCTGATGCCGTTGATCTTGGAGTCAAGGTCGTCCAGGTAGCTGAGGACCGTGGCCTCGACGGTCTTGGGCCTCTTGGGGGAGCCGTATTCGTACTGGCCGTGGTGGGAAAGGAGCATGTGCTTCAGCAGCATCGCCAGCTCCGGGGGGAACCCGGGAATCCCCATGATCCGCTCGTGGACCATCTCCACCCCGATGGTGATGTGCCCCAGCAGCTTCCCTTCGTCCGTGTAGTCGAAACTGCGGCTGTAGGCCATCTCCCGCACCTTCCCCACGTCGTGGAGCAGGGCGCCGGCGACCAGCAGGTCCCGGTCCAGCCCGTTGTAGAGCGGCACCATCGCATCCACCAGCCGGGCGACCGCCAGGGAGTGCTCCAGGAGGCCGCCGAGGTAGACGTGGTGCATCCCCTTGGCCGCGGGTGCCATCCGGTAGCGGGCCAGGAAGGCGGGGTCGGCCAGGAAGCTTTCCAGCAACCGGCGCAGCCAGTCGTTCTCCAGGGTTGCCACCAGGGAGTGCAGCTCGCTCTCCATCTGCCGGATATCGCTCTCGGTCTCGGGAAGGAAATCGGCCAGCTCCACCTGCTCCTCCGGGAGCCGGCGCAGCTCGGACACCACCAGTTGCAGCTTCCCCAGGTAGACCGACGCCTTGGCGGTGATGGCAAGGAAATCATTGCGCTCGAACCGGGCGGCGACCTGGTCGGCGTTGTCCCACACCTTGGCATCCACCTCGCCGCTCCTGTCCATCAGCCTGATGGTCAGGTAGGGCTTGCCGTTCTTCGCCATGGCGGTGATCTTCTCCTTGACCAGGAAGACCTCGCTGACGTGGTCGCGGTCCTTGATATCCTTGACAAATAGGGTTCTCATGGGCTCCTTATGCCTCTCCCGCGGCTAGCGCCGGAGGAGGGAGTACTTGAAAATGCACCGCAGCGCGGAGATGCCGTCTTTCCAGCCGATCTTCTTCCCCTCCCGATAGGTCCGTCCGGCATAGGATATGCCGACCTCGTAGATCCGCACCCGCAGCTTGGCAATCTTGGCGGTGATCTCCGGCTCGAAGCCGAAACGGTTCTCTTCGATGGTGATCCGCCGGAGCACGTCGCGGCGGAACACCTTGTAGCAGGACTCCATGTCGGTGAGGTTGAGGTCGGTCATCATGTTGGAGAGCAGGGTGAGCACCTTGTTCCCTATCATGTGCCAGAAGAAGAGGACCCGGTGCTGCTCGCCGCCGATGAACCGGGAGCCGTAGACGACGTCCGCCTTCCCCTCCATGATCGGCCTGAGGAGGCGGGGGTATTCCCGGGGATCGTATTCAAGGTCAGCGTCCTGGACGATGACCGCATCCCCCTCCGCCGCGGCGAAACCGGTACGCAGGGCAGCCCCCTTGCCCCGGTTCCTGTCGTGGAGGATCACCCTGACCTCCGGATCGGCAATGGCGGCAAGGATTTCGCGGGTTCCGTCGGTGGAGCCATCATCCACGATGATGATCTCCTTCTCCAGGTCGACCTCCTTGACCGCGTCAACCACCCGGAGAACCGTATCCCTCTCGTTGTACACCGGGATGACGACTGTCAGCTTCATGACCTCACTCCCCTCCCGCCTGACCGGCCAGGGAATCCGCCACCCTGATGCCGTCCAGGGCGGCACTCATGATCCCCCCCGCGTAGCCGGCACCCTCGCCGCAGGGGTAGAGCCCCTCCAGGCCGACTGACTGGCAATCCTCCCCCCGCAGGATGCGCAGGGGGGCCGACGTCCGGCTCTCGACCCCCACCAGGGTCGCCTCGGCCGTGATGAAGCCGCGCATCTTCCGGTCAAAGGCAACGATGCCGTCCCGCAGCGTCCTGGTCACGTAATCGGGGAGCAGTTCCGCCAGGTCGGCCTCCCGTACCCCGGGGCGGTAGGTGGAGCGTACCCCCTCCCCCCCTTTCCTGCCGAGGAAGGCGAGGAGGTTCTGTGCCGGGGCATGGTAACCCCCTCCGCCACGGACGAAGGCGAGTCGTTCGAGCTCCCGCTGGAACGCCACCCCTGCGAGGGGGGAACTGCTCGGGAAATCCCCGCGCCCCACGGTGGCAACCAGGGCGCTGTTGGCCCAGGAGGTGTTCCTGCCGTAACTGCTCATGCCGTTGGTCACCACCCCCTTGCTCTCCGACGAGCAGGCCACGACGACCCCGCCGGGGCACATGCAGAAGGAGTAGGCCGACCTGCCGCTCGCCGGGTCGTTCCAGGCCAGGGCATAGTCGGCCGGCGGGAGCCGGTGGTGGGAGGGGAGTCCGTACTGGATCCGGTTGATCAGCTCCTGGGGGTGCTCCACCCTCACCCCCACGGCGAACGGCTTGGACTCGAGGGGAACCCCCCGTTCGTGGAGCATGACATAGGTATCACGGGCACTGTGCCCCGGGGCCAGGACGAGCCGGTCGCACGGCACCTCTTCACGGTCGTTGATCACCACGGCGCGCAGACGGCCAGCGTCGGCCTGCAGGTCGGTCAGCCTCGCGTCGAAGCGGATCTCCACCCCCCGGGAGGCCAGGAAACGACGGATGTTGACAACCACCCCCCGGAGCCTGTCGGTACCGATGTGGGGCTTGGCCAGCCAGGCGATCTCCTCCGGGGCGCCGAACTCCACCAGTCTGGCCAGCACGTAACCGCCATGGGGATCCCTCACCCTGGTGGTCAGCTTGCCGTCGGAAAAGGTCCCCGCCCCCCCCTCGCCGAACTGGATATTGCTCTCCTCGTCCAGCGCGCCGCTCTGCCAGAAGCGCTCCACGTCCCTGACCCGGGCGGCCATCTCCCGGCCCCGCTCTAGCAGCAGGGGTTTCAGACCGTACTCGGCGAGCCGCAGGGCGGCAAAGAGACCGGCAGGGCCGCTCCCCACGATGATGATCCGCGACGGGGAGACAACCGGGGAGAAGACTTCCGGCGCCACGGGGGAAACCCGCTCCAGGTCCCGGTCCCCGCCGGATTTTCGCCAGAAAGGCTCCGGCTCGGCCACGGTGAACTCCACCGTGTACACCTGCTTGATGGCCGATTTTTTCCGGGCATCGATCCCCTTGCGCACGATCCTCCAGGAGACGATGTCGGCTTCGCGGAGGGCGCACCGCTCGGCGAGACGACGGGGGAGGAGCGCTTCGTCGTCGTCAAGGGAGAGCAGAAGATTACGGAGCAGGAACACCGGCCTGTCAGTCGACACGGGGGGAACCACCACTCTGCCTGGCAAGAAGCTGCTCGACAAGGACAACGACGTTGAGGGGATGGGTTGACTTGGGGATGTGAATGCGTGCCCCCATTTCCGGCGATTCAAGCATGCGGGGGGGGCCTTTGAACATGGAGGTCAGGAGCGCGATGATCGGCTCGTTGTCGCCGGCAAGCTTGCGGATGGTCATGCAGGTGCTGACCCCTCCCATTCCCGGCATGACAAGGTCGCAGACAACCACCTGGGGCCTGTTCTCAAGATACGCCTTGACTCCCGCGTTGCCGTCTGACGCGGTAAAGACGGTGAAACCACTCCCTGAGAACGCCTCGGAAAGGACCTTGAGGAAGAATGCGTCGTCGTCGATCAGGAGAATTGTCGCAGCTGATGGCCCCATCAAAACCTCGTCTGGATGTGTCGGGGCTCATAGTAGCCAATTTGGCTCAAAATTGAAAGAGCGGCTTTCACCCCGTGCCGCTTTTTTCCACGGGTTGGACCGCCTCCCCGCCCCCGTCATCCACGGCCGCCTTGATGGGGAGGCTGACCAGGAAAACGGTGCCGCTGTCGCCCGTGTTGGCCACCTCGATCCGCCCACCGTAATTCTTCACGATCCGCAGCACCACCGCGAGCCCCATGCCGGTCCCCCTGCTCTTGGTGGTGAAGAACGGGTCGAAGATGCTGGTGAGATTCTCCCGGGGGATCCCCCTGCCGGTGTCGCTCACCAGCACGGTGACGTTCGTGCCGTCGTGATACAGTTCCACGCCGAGCCTCCCCCCCCCGTGCATTTCATGAATGGCGTTGAGAAAGAGGTTGGTGAAAATCTGTTTCAGCTCCTCCGGATCGGCCTTCAGCAGCGGGGGAGAGCCTATGGTGGTGAACTCCACCGCAATCCTGTGGGCCGTTGCCTGGGGCCGGAACGAGTCGAGGGTGGTGCGGATGATTTCCGCCACGTTCACATCGGAGAGCTCGTACATCGGCCGTTGGGCGGTGTGGAGAAGCTTGCGCAGGGTATCATCGACACGGTCGACCTCCCGGAGAATCTTTTCCACGTACTCCAGCTTTTCCGGGTCGTCCAGGCCTTCGCGAAGCAGCTGCACAAAAAGGGAGATGGTGTTGAGGGGGTTGCGTATCTCGTGGGCCATGCCTGCCGCCAGGTAGCCGAGAGTCGCCAGTTTCTGGGACTGCACCACTTCGGCATGGGCCTTGCGCAGGTCCTCGGACTCCTTCTGGATCCGCTGCTCCAGCTCCCGGTTCCAGGCCTTGATCTCCTCCAACAGCTTCTCCCTCTCCTCAAGCAGCTCCCTGTTTTTAAGCTCCACCCCCCTGATCTTCAGGACGTTTTCGATCCGCTCCACCAGGTTCTGGTTGTTGAACGGCTTGAGGATGTAGTCCGAAGCCCCCCCCTTCATCAGGGCAACGGCGATCTCTTCGCTCCCCTTGCCGGTAAACATGATCACGTACGTATCGGGGAACCCGGCCCGGATCTGTCCGAGGGCGGTGAGGCCATCCACCCCCGGCATCATGTAGTCCATCAGGACCAGGTCCGGCCGGAGAGAGTCGATGAGCTTCATCCCCTCGACCGCATCCTCGGCACTGGCAACGTGGTAGCCGCGGCTCGCGATGATGATGGAGACGAGGTCCCGAACGCTCTTTTCATCGTCAATGACCAGGATCGTCGGCCTGGCCTGTTCGCTCAGAGTATCCATAAGTTCCCGAAAAAAAGGCAGCAGTAACCTGCTGCCCCCCGATTATCGATTGTTGTGGTAGCCACCCGCCGCAGCATCCGGGATCCGGACCGGCGTTCATTGATCCTGCCGGGCGAAGAGAGCCGACTGGGTCAACCGAGCCGGACCGTCATCACCGGGCAGCGGGACGTCCGCACCACGCGCTCGGCGGTGCTGCCGAAGAGCATGTGGTCCAGACCCTTGCGGCCGTGAGTCCCCATGATGATCAGGTCCGCCTTCACCTCTTCGGCCTTGCGGACGATCTCCTCCGAGGGGACCCCGGAAACGACCGCTCTCTCATAGTTGGTAAAGCCCTGCAGCTTGTCCGCGCAGAAACGGTCCATCATCTTCTCCGCCCCTTCGGCGATCTCCTTCTCCAGGTTGTCGAAGGAGATGTGGGGCACGTAGAAGCCGCGCAGGTCCACGGGTTCGTTGATGACATGAATAATCACCAGTCGCGACGAGAACTTCTGCGCCAGCTCGTAGGCATAGGAGAAGGCGAAGTCGGAACTCTCGGAAAAATCGACGGCAAACAGGATCGTGGCGAACGGCTGCATGGCATACCCCCTAGTGGACAGGTTCCTGGAAAATCTTGGTCATGATCGACTTCAGCTCCTCGATTTTCACCGGCTTGTTGATGTATTCGAACGCACCGAGGTTGATCGCCTCGATGTAGGACTCAACACCGCCATAGGCGGTCATCATGATGACGTTGCTCCCCGGAAAGCACCGGTTGACCTCGCGGAGAAAACAGATGCCATCCATTTCCGGCATGTTGATGTCCGTGACGATGAGATTCACCTCGTGCTCCCGCAGGTGTTCCAGTGCCTCGAACCCGTTCGACACCGTATCCACGATGTACCCCTCCCGGGACAGGAGCAGCGAGAGGGCGATCCGGGCATTTTCTTCATCGTCGACGAGAAGTATGCGCTTGGCCTGTTTTGACAACAAACACTCCAGGGAAATGAGTTTAACGGGGCGGTGACTATGGCGGCTTTCCTTGACCGGCACCGGGGAAAGGCGCCACCGGGCCACCCATCACGCAGAATGGGTTAACTCTATCATGAAGTTGCTGCCTGTCAAGACAGCGGGACCGGTGTGAAGGAGGACGGCGGCACCGTTACGTCCCGCCGGCCGGGAACCGTCCAGCGGAAGAGACGGTGCGGCTCAGCCCTACTGCTGCCGGACCCCGTCAGCGCCGATGACGAGATGGGCGGCCCGGCCCGGCTCCCCCAGGGGCTGGAGCGGCCGGCCGTTCAGGTCACCCTCCACCGACCCGGCATTGTCCAACTCCAGGAGGAACATCTTCTCGGCCTTCCACTCCACCAGGTCGCCCACGTTGAGGTCATACTCCTGGGAAACGGCTCCGTCGATGGTAATATGCAGCTTGCCGGTCTGGACTGCCTTGAGGCGCAGGATGATCCCTTCGGACGGTGCCGCCTCCGCCGGCACGGGAGCAGGTTCGGCACCCTCCGTTGGCGCCGCCTGCCGCACCTGCTCACCCTGGGGCACGGGCGCGGCCGGCACGCGGCCAGCGTCGGGGATCTGCGGGGACGGCGCCGGCGGTGCGGGAGCTACCGGTACGGTGCCTCTGCTGTTCATGCGGGAAACGAGGGCAAAGCCCAGCAGGACAACAAAAAGGGCAAGAGGGATGGCCCAGCGGCGGGAGGTACCGTTGACCGGTCGAATCCTCCCTTCGTCACGGGTCGTGACCGGGGCATCTTCGGCAGCGTGCACAACGGAAGGCTGCTCACCCTTCCCCTTCAGCCTGGCAACGGCCTCGTCACCTGAGAGCCCCAGGTGGGTTGCGTAAAGGCGGACAAACCCCCTGGCGTAGGCTTCGCTGGGGAGTTTGTGCATCTCCCCCAGTTCGATGGCCTCCAGGTACCCCTTGCCGATGCGGGTGACCCGGGCGACATCGTCGAGGCTCTCCCCGCGGCTCTCCCTGGCCCCCCTGAGCCAGGCTCCGACGGCGCCGATATCAGCGTTATTATCCATGGAAGCAGTCACACGACCTCACCTGATCACAAGTCCCTGACTGCCTATTTAAGCAGCTGGAGATACTCCTTGGAGAGCTGCCCGATCTCCGTGTCGGGGGCGATCCGCACCACCTCACGGAACGACTTGGCGGCCCCCCTCCTGTCACCCTGCTTCATGGTCGCCAGGGCGAGATTGTAGTGGGCCTGGGCATAATCGGCATACATCTCGATCGACTTGCGGTATTCCCCCACGGCGAGGTCCATCTTCTCCATGGCATAGTAGACTCTCCCCATGGTGAAGCGGATGATGGGGTTGGTGGGATTGTTGGCTGCCAGCGGCCGGAGGGTGGCCAGCGCCTGGGTGAAGTCCCCCTTGCCGTAGTATGCCAGGGACAGGTTGATGCCGGCGGCCGCCTGGTTCTGGTAGAAGATGTCGTCACTCACCAGCTTCAGCTGGTAGATGGCATCGTCCCAGCGTTTCATCTCCAGGTAGGTAACCGCCAGGTTGTTGCGTGCATCGGAGTAGTCCGGCTTGAGGGCAATGGCGCGCAGGAACTTCTTCTCGGCGATCTCCAGCTTGTTCTTGCGGAAATAGGCCAATCCCAGGTAGTTCATCAGTTCGTGGTTGTCCGGGTCGATCTTTTCCGCGCTGGTCAACTCGACCAGGGCGCCGGTGACGTTGTTCTCACCCAGGTAGGAAAGCCCCATCTGGTAGTGGTAGGAGGCCTGTTTCTGGGATGCCGCCCCCAGGGCGCAGCCTCCGATGATGCTACCCATCATGATCAGCAGAAAGAGTCTCGGGAACATCATTATCACCTTGCCGCCCGCCGGGCACGGGTGCCCCGCCCGCAGGAAAAATCTTTTTTTACGCACATACCGGATAAGTAGCAGAATATCCGTAGGTTGTCAATCTGCGCGGCTCTCCGGGCCGCTCGTTTTACTTGATGCCGGCGACGGTTTCCCTTACTATGATTCGGATATGACGCAAAACGGGAACGGCATGGCCAAAATAGACATCAAGAACTTCAACCTCGCGGAACTGGAACAGTTCCTCTCCGGCAAGGGGAAGGAGCGCTTCCGCGCCACCCAGATCTTCAAATGGGTCTACCAGCTCGGTGCCACCACCTTCGGCGAGATGACCAACCTCTCCAAGGCGCTGCGGGAAGAGCTGGAGGAGATCGCCCGCATCAGCAGCTTCACCCCCGCTACGGTGGAGGAGGGGAGCGACGGCACCCGCAAGTACCTCTTCACCCTGGATGACGGCGAGGCGGTTGAGTCGGTGCTCATCCCCGACGAGGGGCGCAACACCCTCTGCATCTCCTCCCAGGTCGGCTGCGCCATGGCGTGCGAGTTCTGCCTTACCGGCACCTTCAGGCTGACCCGCAACCTGACCACCGCCGAGATCGTCAACCAGGTCTGCGCCGTCCGGAAGGACGCCGATATCCGCAACATCGTCTTCATGGGGATGGGAGAGCCCCTGCACAACCTGGACAACGTGGTCCGCGCCATCCAGATCCTCCTGGACGGCAACGGCCTGCAGTTCTCCAACCGCCGGGTCACCGTCTCCACCAGCGGCCTGGTGCCGGAGATGGCCGAGCTGGGGAAACTGGTCACGGTCAACCTGGCCGTCTCCCTCAACGCTACCACCGACGAACTGCGGGACCGGATCATGCCGGTCAACCGCCGCTACCCCCTGAAGGAGCTCCTCAGGGCCTGTCGGGAGTTCCCCCTCCCCTCCCGGCGGAAGATCACCTTCGAATACGTCATGATTGGCGGCCTGAACGACACCCTGGAAGACGCCAGGCGGCTCCTGCGCCTCACCAGCGACATCCCCAACAAGGTCAACCTGATCCCCTTCAACGAGCACGAGGGGTGCGGCTTCAAGTCCCCCGCCCGGGGGGCGATCGACGCGTTCCACAAGTACCTCATCGACCGCAACGTCACGGTCATCACCCGGGACAGCCGGGGTGGCGACATCTCGGCGGCCTGCGGCCAGCTGAAGGGGCGGATGGAGAAGAAATGCAATCCCCAAGAAGCTGTTAACCACGAAGTACACGAATAAACGGCAAGAAAATCTCGGGGGACCTTTCAGAAGAAAATGACGGTGCGTGTCTTCTGCCCCCCTGTAACCGGGTTATCTCTTCGTGTACCTTCGTGGTCCCGAATATGATTTATCGAACAAATCCAATCAAGGAGTACATATGGCAGAACAGGTAATCGGCGTCATCGGCGGCAGCGGCCTGTACGAGATGGAAGGACTTGAAGATATCCGGCACGAGCGGGTGGAGACCCCCTTCGGCGACCCGTCCGACGAGTACGTCACCGGCGTGCTGAACGGCATCAGGATGGTCTTTCTCCCCCGCCACGGCAGGGGGCACCGCCTCCTCCCCTCGGAGGTCAACTACCGGGCCAACATCTACGGTATGAAGAAGCTCGGCGTCGGCCAGATCATCTCCGTCTCCGCCGTGGGGAGCCTCCGGGAGGAGATCGTCCCCGGCCACATCGTCATCCCCGACCAGTTCATCGACCGGACCAAGGGGACCAGGAAGGACACCTTCTTCGGGGGGGGGATCGTCGCCCACGCCGGCTTTGCCGACCCGGTCTGCCCCGCCCTCTCCTCGGTCCTCTTCGACGCCGCCCTGGCAGCCGGCGCCACCGTCCACCGGGGGGGGACCTACATCTGCATGGAGGGGCCGGCCTTCTCCACCCGGGCCGAGTCCTACATGTACCGCGACCTGGGGGCGGCGATCATCGGCATGACCAACCTCACCGAGGCCAAGCTGGCCCGGGAGGCGGAGATCTGCTACGGCATCATCGCCCTCTCCACCGACTACGACTGCTGGCATCCGGGGCACGACGACGTCACCGTGGAATCGATCGTCAAGATCATCCACCAGAACGTGGCCACCGCCAGGAACATCATCCGCCACGCGGTGGGGAACATCGCGGCGGAGCGGAGCTGCCACTGCCCGACGGCCATGCAGTACGCCATCATCACCGACCGTGCCGCCATCCCGGTCAAGGCCCGGGCCGACCTGGACCTCCTCGTGGGCAAGTACCTCTAGACAATGAAACATCCCCATCATGAGAAAGCCCCTGGCGATCATCCGTCAGGGGCTTTTTTTGCATGCATTTTGCTACCACGCTGCCATGGATTTTTTATTCTACCTCACGGCAATCCGGCCACCCAGCCTCAATCATCGGGGCAGCGCAGGGAGAGGTCGGGGAGATCGGCAAACAGCGTAGTCCACCGAGGGCCGGCGATCTGCTCCAGAAGTGGGAGAAGACCTGCGGGGAGGGGGGCGCGGACCGAGATCTCCCGGTTCTCCTCAGGGTGGTGCAGGGTCACGGCAAAGGCGTGCAGGCAGTGGCCGGGGTACTGCTCCAGGAGCGGGCCTCCGTAGCGGCGGTCGCCGATGATGGGGTGGCCGGTCGCCGCCAGGTGGCGGCGGATCTGGTGCATCCGGCCGCTGACCGGGTAGACGGCGACGATGGAGGACCGCCCGCCGCGGCAAAGGGTGCGGTAGCGGGTGAGGGACTCCTTGCCGTCGAGGGGGAGGTCGATGCTCCCCCGGTCGTCCAGCCGGCCGGTCACCGCGGCCAGGTAGACCTTCCCCAGGCCGGTCTCCCTGACGTAGCGGCCGAACATCCCCGCGGCGGTGGAGCTCTTGGCCAGGATCACCCCGCCGCTGGTCCCCCGGTCGATCCGGTTCACGGGGCGGAGCTTGCAGACCACGCCGCGGAGCAGGAGATGGCGGCCGGCAAGGGCCACCAGGTTCCGCTCACCGTCCTCCGCCGCCTTGTGCACCGCCAGACCAGGCTCCTTGTTGGCCACGAGGATCTGGTCGTCCTCGTAGAGGATGTCCAGGCCATCCAGCCGCTTCTGCATGAGGGAGGCGGTCTTGGCGCTCTCCTTCATGGCCAGGGTGTCACCCAGGCGGAGGAGGTCGTCCCCAGCTGCCGCGACGCCGTTCAGGGAGAGGTGGCCGCTCTTGAGGAGCTTGTGCAGGTAGCCGGCCGTGGCCGTGGGGAGGAGGTTGCGCAGGTAGCTGTCGACGGAGCGGCAGTGGTCGCCGCCTGTGATTGTGTAGGTGAGCATGGGGTGTTATACCTGTCGCGCAGGGTCGCTGTCAACCGCCGATCCGGCCGCCCCCCCATCGGCTGCATCATCCGGCCCTGCCGGCAGAGTGAAGCGGAATTCCGCCCCCTCCCCGACCCTGGCGTCCGCCCAGATCCGTCCACCGTGGCGCTTGACGATGTTCGCGACAATGGCAAGGCCGACCCCGGTGCCGGCAAACTCCCGGGGGGAGTGGAGCCGCTGGAAGACGCCGAAGAGCCGGTCGTAGCCGGCCATGTCGAAACCTGCACCGTTGTCCTTCACAAAATACGTGGTGCCGTCGTCGCCCCTGACGGCACCGACCTCGATGCGGGCGACCGGCGCGTTCTTCGTGTACTTGACCGCGTTCCCCAGGAGGTTTGCCCAGACCTGGCGCAGCAGGATGACGTCCGCCAGGCACGGCGGCAGGTCGCCGACGACCAGCTCGATCTCCCGCCCCTCCAGCTCCCCCTGGAGCTCGGCCATGACCTCCGCCACCAGCGTGCCGGGGTGAACGACGGTCTTGTTGACCGGGCTGAGGGCCACCCGGGAAAACTGCAGCAGGGAGGAGATCAGCTGCTCCATCTGTCCGCAACTGGCAACGATCCGCCGGGCAAGCTGCCGCCCCTCTTCGTCCATCTTCTCCCCCTGCTCCTCCAGCAACAGGGCGGCAAAGCTCCCCGCGTGCCGGAGGGGGGCCCGCAGGTCGTGGGAGACGGTGTAGGCAAAGGCTTCCAGTTGCCTGTTGGCATCCTCCAGGGCCGACGAGCGCTGCATGAGGTCGAGATTGAGGGCCGCCATGGACTCCCCGGCCTTCTCCAGGCTGGCGGTCCGCTCGGCCACCTTCTCCTCCAGGAGCGCGTTCAGCTCCCGCAGCCTCTCCTCCGTGGCCATGAGCTCCTCGGTCTGCTCGTTGAGAGCCGTCTGGCGGGCGCTGATGGCATCAACCATACGGCAGAGGGTATCGGAGAGGATGCGGATCTCCTCGCACCAGGAAGGGACGCTCCGCACGGAGGCGTAATCCTCGCGGATGACCCGGTGGGCGATCTCCGTCAACTCGTCAAAGGGGCGGCGGAGCATGCGGCTGCCGATCTGGCCGAGGACCATGGCCAGGAACACCGTTGCCAGAAGACCCGAGACGAGGATCCGCTGCAGGACGTGGATCGGCGCCATGGCCAGCTTGATCTCCTGGGCCACCACCAGGACCCACCCGAGCCCCGGGATGAGAAGCGCCGTTCCCCGGTACTCGGTGTTGTGCAGGGAGAAGTTTGCCGTCACCACCGTGCCGTTCAAGGCGGAGCGGAACAGGGGGAGGTTGCCGAGATTCTCCTTCCGGTCGACCGTCTCCTGGTCGGGGTGGGCGATGATCCGGCCGCCCTTGTCGACGACGAAGGCGGTGAAGGCCCTCGTGGAACTGGATTCGTTGATGATCTTCCCCAGGTCCGACAGTTTCAGGTCGGCCAGCATGGCACCATCGCCGAGAGGGGCGCAGAACGACATGGTCGGTTCTCCGCTGGCCATGGAGACGGAGGGAGCCCAGTGGAGGCGTCCGGTGGCACGGGCTTCGCGGCAGATCTCCACCCCGGAGAAATCCATCCCCAGGTAATCCCCCCTCTCCTTGAGCCGCGTGCTCTTCAGCCCGGCCTGCCGCACGGTACCCCGGCCATCGAGGAGATAGATGGCATCGAAATAGTCGTAGGAGTCCGCCAGCAGGGTGAGGAGCTGGCTCTGTTCCCGGGGTGTGTAGCCGTGGGTTCTCAGGTGGTTCGTCAGGAGGTTGAAGGTGCCGACCGGTTCGCGCAGGTAGGTGGTTATCTGGCCGGCGATGCTCCTGGCCAGCAGGGCGCTGTTATGGTCATGATCGGCGACGACGTGCGACTTGACCGCTGCTATGGAGATGACGCCGATGCAGATGATCGGCAACAGCGCGGTGGTCAGGTTGTTCAGCAGGAAGAGACGTTTCAGGTCGAACTTCATGGCATCACTCGATGACCTCTTCCCGTCCCTCGGCATAGCGGAGAATATAGAGATTCCTGTGGGGATCGCCGAACGGGTCGAGCTCCACCTCACCCTGCAGGCCGGGGAAGGACCTGATCCCCTTCATCGTCTCCCTGAACCGCTGGGGGTCGGGGTTCTTCCGCAGCCCGGCCATCACCGCCTGGGCGGCATCGTAGGCAAGGACAGCGGCGAAGGTGGGCTGGTAGTTGAACCGTTTGGCAAAGGCGTCGTGGAAGGTGGTGTAACTCGGCTTCGCGCACCGGGAGTTGACCGGCAGGGTGAAGATGATGTTGTTGATGGACTTGCCGGCCTGCTGGACCAGGTCGCGCTGGGCAATGCCGCAGGCGCCGGAGATGATCGGGATGCGGGGGTCGATCTTCCTGATCTGCTGGCCGATGTTGATGGAGTCCACGCTGCTGGCAAGGACCATGACCCCGTCCGCCTTCGCCAGGCCGAGCTTCTCCACCAGGGGCATGAACACCGGCGCCGTGGTGGAGTCGAAACTCTGCACCCCGGCGATGGTCCCCCCCCGGCGGGTGAATTCGTCCCTGAACTCCTGGAATATCTCCACGGTGTAGGTCCTGTTCTGCAGGTCATAAATGGCCGCCACCCGCCTGATCTTCAGCTTGATGCAGGTCTCGGCCAGATGACGGGCAAAGAGCTGGTTCGGTTCCATGACCCTGAAAAAATGGTCGTCCTTGCCGCTCAGTTCGTTGGTCGAGGAGGTGGGACTCACCAGGACAATATTGTTCCTTGCGGCCACGGGGAGAGCGACTTTCGCCATGGAGCTCCCCGTCGGTCCGATGATCGCCGCCACCTTCTCCCTGGCCAGGCTCTCCACCGCCTCGGCTGCACGTTCGGGGGTGAAGGCGTCATCCCGTACGATCAAGGAGAGCATCCGGCCGTTGATCCCCCCACTGCTGTTGACGTTTTCCACGGCCAGTTGCACCGCATCCCGCTCGGCGACGCCGAGATCCGAGTTCTTCCCCGTGATGCTGCCGACGAAGCCGATCTTGATCGCCTTGTCGAGGTCGCAGCTGCAGCTGCCAAGGAACGCCAGGAAAAGGGTGAACAGGAGGAGCAGGGCTGAACGAGGGGCCATTGAGACTCTCCGGATACGGGACGGGATTCGCCGCGGAATCGGTTCGTGGCAACGGGCGCCGACCGCGACAGGGGGCACGACGTCTCCATGCAGACGACTTTACTACAATTAATTACAGCCAACAAACATATTTCGTATTGACTCCCACGTGCGGGGGAGGTAAGTAATTCCCATTATTCTGCACTCATACCAAGGAAACGGGAGATATCATGAGTATACTGGTTGTCGGGTCGGTTGCAATCGACTCTGTGGAGACCCCCTTCGGCAAGGGAGAAAACGTTCTCGGGGGCTCGGCCACCTACTTTGCCACGTCGGCCAGCTTTTTCACCGGGGTCAACCTGGTCGCCGTGGTGGGTGAAGACTTCCCCCAGGAACATATCGACTTTCTCACGTCGCGCAACATCGACCTGTCCGGACTCTCTCGGGAGAGCGGCAGGACGTTCCAGTGGAAGGGGCGCTACGGCTACGACCTGAACGAGGCACACACCCTCGACACCCAGCTGAACGTGTTCCAGACCTTCCGTCCCCGCATACCGTCCCAGTATGCCGATGCCGACTACCTCATCCTGGCGAACATCGACCCGGACCTGCAGCTCGAAGTCCTGGAGCAGGTCAGGTCCCCCCGGGTGACCGCCTGCGACACGATGAATTTCTGGATCTCCTCCAAGCCCGAGGCACTGAAAAAGGTGATCTCCCGGGTCGACTTCCTCATCATCAACGAGGGTGAGGCGCGGCAACTGACCGGGGAGACCAACCTGGTCAAGGCCGCCCGGGCAATCCAGGGGATCGGGGCAAAGAACCTGATCATCAAACGGGGGGAGTACGGCGTGCTCTTCTTCTCCGGGAGCTCCATCTTCGCCGCCCCGGCCTATCCCCTGGAGAGCGTCTTCGACCCCACCGGGGCAGGGGACACCTTCGCCGGGGGGTTCATGGGGTACCTGGCCAACACCGGCAACCTCTCGGAGGAGGGGATCAGGCAGGCCATCGTCTACGGCAGCGTCATGGCATCATTCACGGTCGAGGACTTCAGCCTCAACCGGCTGAAGAGCCTGGACTACGGCCAGATCGAGGCCCGCTACCGGAGCTTCAAGGCCATGACCCACTTCGACGCCCTGTAACAGACGACGCAGCCGCGCCGTATAAAAAAAGCCCTCCCGCGGCATTGCGGGAGGGCTTTTTTCGTGTATGGCGCGGCTAACTGTTAAGCCAGCTCGAGGGCGCTGAAGAAGTAGGGGATTTCGAAGGCAGCGGTTTCCGGCGCGTCGGAGCCGTGCACGGTGTTCTCCTCGATGTTCTTGGCAAACTCCTTGCGGATGGTCCCTGCCTCGGCGTTGGCCGGGTTGGTCGCACCCATCAGGGTACGCCAGTCGGCGATGGCGTTTTCCTTCTCCAGGCAGAGAACGACCACGGGGCTGCGGGACATGAAGGAACAGAGATCGCCGAAGAAGGGGCGCTCCTTGTGGACGTAGTAGAACCCTTCCGCCTGGGCGCGGCTGAGCTGCATCTTCTTCATACCGACGATCCTGAAGCCTGCGGTCTCGATCTTGTCCAGAACCTTGCCGATGAGATTGCGCTCGACGGCATCGGGCTTGATGATTGCAAATGTTCTTTCCATGGTGATACCTCCCGATAATTAGGGGGAACCCCGCCCCCCCATAGAGTCTAAAAAAATGGCCCGCAGAAAAACTGCGGGCCATTCCACTGCGTGATGCCTGATGCTGGATTAGTGCTTAGCAGGAGCAGCAGGTGCCTTCTCAGCCGGAGCAGCAGGAGCTTTCTCAGCCGGAGCGGCAGGAGCCTGCTTGGAAGTAGCCTGGCCCTGAACCGGAGCTGCAGGAGCAGGAGCAGCGGCCGGAGCTTCAACCGGCTTTACTTCTTCTTTTTTCTTGCAGCCAGCAGCGAAAGCAAGAGCCATGGTGAGGCAGAGAGCGAGCGAGATCATTTTTTTCATTGGTTCGATTCCTCTTTCCTTTGTAATTAACCTCTGTCCGAAAACAGGGCAGTGTGTTTAGCAACAGAAAGGATATAAGCCTCAGCATGCATTTTGTCAATAGCTATTTTTCATTTTTTTGAGAATTTTTTGACGATCCGGAATCCGCCATCGTTGCGGCAGCGCCCCCCTCCCCGAACCGCATGGCCGTTCCGGCTGATTGCTTTCCCCGCGCCATCCTGCTATGATTTTCGCCACGATGTCAACCGAACTACGAAGGAGACGCAGATGGGGATAAAGGATAAATTTTTCCTGGAGAGCAGCGATGCCGTCCTGGTGGTCATCGATGTACAGGAAAAGCTCTGCCGGGCAATGGACGAGAAGGTGCTGGAGCGGCTGGTACACAACGCGGGCATCCTCATGGAGAGCGCCCGGGAGCTGGCCATACCCGTGGTGGCAACGGAGCAGTACGTGAAGGGGCTCGGAGAGACCCTGCCGGCGCTGAAGGAGCACCTGACCGGACCGGCTCTGGAGAAGATGACCTTCAGCTGCTGCGGCGACCGGGCATTCCTCGACCGGCTGAAAGAGCTCGGGCGCCGGCAGGTGATCGTCGTCGGCATGGAGACCCATGTCTGCGTGCTGCAGACGGTGATCGAGCTGCTCGATGCCGGCTACTGCGTCCACCTGGTGCGCGACGCGGTGATGAGCCGGCGCAAGGACAACTGGTTCGTCGGCCTGGAGACCGCGCGGGAGGCCGGCGCGGTGATCACCTCCACCGAGGCGGCCCTGTTCCAGCTCCTCAAGGTCGCCGGGACCGACTCCTTCAAAAAGCTCTCGAAACTGGTGCGCTGATCTCCCCCGAAAACGAAGGGGCGGCAGCCGTAACCGGCTGCCGCCCCCGTTCCTACCCAACCTTCTCGAACGCCCCTTTTTCCTGACACTGGGGACATTTCTGCGGCTTGCAGCGCCCCTCCTTGGTGAAGCCGCAGGTCGTGCATTTCCACTCAGCCATACCTACCTCCTATGAAAGAAATCTACTCCTCTTGGTTTTAACGTCTTGTTTTTATGCTTC